>CAYGJD010000003.1:0-162204 GCA_964350315.1 uncultured bacterium | reverse complement strand
AGGTGCTGGTGCTTTAATTGACCAGAATGAAAGACCTTATAACAAAAATTTATTTAGTGATTTAGGAGATGGAGAAAAAATTGGCGTTCACTTGTTTTCTTCAGACCGCGAGGAAGTTCGGTTTGTTGTAGAAAAGATCGCCCGTTATGCAAAAGAATTTCCCCTTGATGAAATTGTCATATTCTATCGAACAAATTCACAATCACGACTCTTTGAAGATGCTCTTCTTTCCCGTGATATTTCGTATACAATCATTGGAGGCCTTTCATTTTATATGAGAAAGGAGATCAAAGATGTGTTGTCATTTTTCCGTCTTGCAGCCTCACCTAGAGACTTTATGAGCTTTTCAAGGACGATCAATCTTCCAAGAAGAGGATTTGGGCCTAAAGCTCTGCAAAACATTAAAGAAAAATCAGATGAAACTGCCTTGCCAATTCTTCATATCCTTCAAGAGGGAAGAGTTAAGTTAAATGCAACGCAAGCAAAAGGAATCAAAGAATACCTCAAGATCATTGAAGATATAAGAGATGTGGCAAATGGCCATTCAACTCTTGAAGAAGTGATTGCCTATGGAATTGAAAGAACGAATTATTTCAATTTACTCTCTCAAGATGAGGAAACCTTTGAAGAGAAAAAGGCAAACGTAGAAGAGTTAATTTCAAAAGCTTATGAGTGGTCGGAAGGAAAGACTCATGAAGAGGCAAGACTAAGTCATTTTCTTGAAGATCTTACCTTGAAAACAACCCCAGAAATTAAAGGGGTAGAAGAAAAGTCTATTCGTTTAATGACACTTCATAATGGTAAAGGGCTTGAATTTGAAGTCTGTTTTATTGTGGGAATGGAAGAAGATCTATTTCCTCATACAAATGCAAAAGACTCAAATGATGCGATTGAAGAAGAAAGAAGGCTTTGTTATGTCGGGATGACAAGAGCAAGAAAGCATTTGCATCTCACATCTTGTTCTTATCGTTTTATTTGGGGAGGGCCAAGAACGATGCTACCGAGTCGTTTTCTTGCAGAAATTCCAGAAAATGTTACAAATCGAACGCAAGTTGGAGGGCATTATGCAAAACCCTACAATACATCATACGAGTCGCAGGATTCACCTTCAAAAGAATCAAAAACAGGGCGAATCGTAATTCACAAGGGATTTGGAAAAGGAATTATTGAAAGAGAGTATGAAACTTCTCTTGGTAAGACGTTCGATATCAAGTTTTTTGAAGATGGAGAAAAAAGATCTCTCGTTGAAAAATTTGCCAAATTGACATTCGTCTAGCAGTTCTGTTATTTCAAAAGTTATGGGAAAGGTTGCCATAACTCTTAAAACGAGCGCGCGCGTTGAGACATCTCTTTTTGTCTCACATACCTTAATTCAATCTCTTGAAATTCTATCTTTGCCAATTGATCAATTAGAAATTGCAATTAAGCAAAAACTTGATGAAAACCCTGCTTTATCTATTGTTACACATGGGAAGAAAGAAAAGCGGTTGCATAACCATCTAAGTGTTGAAAATAGATTTGCAAATCAACCAACTCTTTATGACATACTTACCCAGCAAGTAAGAGATGTTTTTACCAAAAACGAGCTCCCCATTGCGATGATGATTGCGGGAAATATTACGGAAAAAGGTTTTTTGGGAGTTGAAATAGCAGAATTGGCTACATTGTGTAACGTTGCACAAAATGAGGTTCAAAGAATCTTATCAAGATTTCAGTTACTTGACCCGATTGGAATTGGTGCGATGAATCCAAGGGAGGCTCTCTTGATTCAAGCAAAAGAAAAAAAGCTCTCTTGTGCAATAGTGATTCTAGAAAATCATTATGATCAGCTACTTCATGGCAAATATAGAGAGATAGCGGCAGCGTTAAAGATTGCCCCGGAAAAACTTAAAGAGATCATCAATCTTGAAATTAAGATCCTAACTCCTTTCCCAGGTTATGGATTTAATACCCTTCCTGTACTGACAAGGCGAACGGAATTACAATTAGACCTAGAAAAGGATGGATGGGTTGTTACACACTTTGATGAGGACCTTCCTTTGCTCGAAATTTCACAAGAATTTATGACAAGCAATGAGTCTTGGAGAATAGAAAAAGTAGAAGAAGCAAATAGGTTTATAGAAACGATCGCAAAGAGAAAGAGTTTGTTGATCAAAGCGGTAATGATTCTAGCAAAAAAACAGTGTAGTTACCTTCAGGGAGCAAGTAACATGCTTGAGCCTCTGCTGATTTGCGAAATGGCAAAAGAACTTGAGGTGGCGCCATCAACGCTATCTAGAGCCTTATCGAATAAAGTCATCGACACTCCTCGAGGAATTGTCTCTTTAAGGGAACTCTTTACACAAAAAATTGACACAAAAAATCAAAAATCGATTTCCAAGCAAAAAGCTAAGATGCTGCTTAAGCAGTTGATAGAAAATGAGAATCGAAAAAAACCTGTGAGAGATGACTCGCTTGTTGAATTGCTCAAGCAGCAACATGATGTGGAACTCTCACGTCGAACAATTGCAAAATATCGTGCAGAACTTGGCATACCAACAGCATCACTCAGAGATGAGAAGCGGTACTAAGCTTTTAATAGGGGATGTTTGAAATATTGTGGATGTAGAGTACATCATCAATAAATCGGATGTGGTTTTTTGAACTCTCAACCATTGGAAGCATGTAAAGATCAATGCTTTCATTGTCTAAAGATCGTTTGTAGGTGAATTTTGGATCAGGCTTGATCTGTTTGAAGAGCCCAGCATAGTATGTTTTAAAGTGTGCAGAAAGAAAAGGGATTTTACCAGATTTTCTGTTTCGAATCATTCGTTTGATATAGGGTTCTTGATCACCCTTTTTGTATGAGGGGTACTCAAGGTATTGGGAATAGGTGAGCCAAATTTCGTTTGAATGAGTATGCGTTTCATTAAGCATTGTAAGAACATTTTCGTGCGCAAGCCAATCATGAGAGTTGATTTGTATAATAATCTCATCATCAAGACAAGAATTTATTGCACTGCAAAAAGAGTCGATAGTTGGAACATTCTCTGTGCTTTCAACAAAAGTGATTAAGTGGAGCTTGTTTTCTCGAGCACAGAGCTGCTTTATTTTTTGGAGCTCTTCGCTTGATTGTTCTGAATGGATGATGATCACGCGGTATTTATCATATTTCTGACTAAAAATAGAGTGCATGTTTTGCTCAATCGTTGACAAAGAATTGTCAGAAAAAAGAACAAAGACAAATGCTTTATCCATAAGATATTCATCTTTTGGGATGAAGTCTGCGCAAAATTCACATGATCTGTCCCGCTTGGATTTTAGAATAGAAAAATTGGCAATAATAAATACTGGGACAAGCAATATTAAAAATAAGGCAAGTAGCTTTTGAAAGAGGCCTTTATTTTCCATATTCATCAGTGGGTTATTCTCTTCTTCTATAGGTTTCTAATAGTCGACATTTCATCTACTGTCAATAGCTTTTCAAACATTTGATATATTTGTTTTTTTCGTATCGAATGAATGCCAAGAAATGAAAGGTCATTATTTGCTGCTAAAAGGATTTCACGGTCACTAAGTAAAGTGATAACATCTTCTGGATTTTTAAAACGTTTCCCAAGAGCTTTAAGTGCAAGGGCGAATTTGTTTTGTCGTCTTATAAGGCGAAAAAGAAAAGGAATAGAACTTAGAATTATAAGAATAGGCAGTGAGAAAACTAAAGAGAGAGCAAGAGTTGTTAAAAATAAAGCTGCCTCCTTGTTTGAAGAGAATAAAGGGCCAAAATATTTTCGAAATCTAGATGGTGATGTTCGATAAGCGATGATTTCTTCAAAAATAGGTTCATTAAAAGCTGCGCGAAGTGCGTGGATTTTTTCATGAGAGATGATCTCTTCTTGCTTTGCAAAACAAAAACTTCTTTTTTTAGTAGGAAGTTGAATAATAGCAATAGAGGTTCCATCTTCGAGTTCGATTTTCCAAGTAAGAGCAGCAGTCCAAAAGGGGAGTTTTTTATTACTTTTAAAAAACAAAAGAGATTCAGAGAGTTTTTCAAGGGTAATCCCTTTTATCAGTAAGTCTGAGATAAGCGAGGGATTGTCAACGATCTTTTTTACATTTGCGATGCGATTGAGAAAATCATCTTCACTCTCTTTGGGTCCAGCAGCAAAGCCTTCTTTATAATACTTTTCTAACATAGAAGCACTATACAACAGTGTTTAGTTTTTTTGTTGAAACAAAGCAATCATCATACGTTATTTAGGAGCATGTAAAAAGCAGTAGGCGAGCCAATCACCTTTTTGCTTTCGGCAAATCATTTCACCGTGAGTAAATGCTTGCAGATAGTCGTCTTCTTGCTCCTTTAGAATCCCTGAAACAATTCTTTGATGGTTGCAACAATTTACAAAAGGGTAGGAATCAAGTGCGATTCTTTGCTCTGAGGAAATCATATTAAGAAAAAGTTGATCAAATGTTTTTGGGGGAGTAGGGGAATTGAGAACAATGACATCTTCTAGTTGGTTCAAAGCAATATTTTGTTTTGCATGAGCAATAGAATCAGGGTCAATTTCATAAGCAAAAACTTTTTTTGCGCCAAGCAGAGCTGCAGCAATAGATAAAATTCCACTTCCAGCACCAATGTCGACGCAGATAGAGAGAGGTATTTTGCTTAAAAGAGCAAGAGAAAGAGCGGTTGTCGAGTGAGATAAATCACCAAAACCAGGTCCAGGCGTGAGTCTGAGTATTTTCCCATTGCTCAGGGGAATCCTAGATTCGCCCTTCTCAAAGTAGGGGGCATGGACTTCCCAGATAGCTTCCCAATTGATCATTTTGTAAAAACCTCTTGCCCAAAACGGGTCATTCGGGAATGATAGTACCTTACAAGTTTTCTCTCAAGAGAGAAAGTGTGCGCTGGTAGCTCAGTTGGATAGAGTGCCTGGCTACGAACCAGGAGGTCAGAGGTTCAAGTCCTCTCCAGCGTGATTCCATGAGGGTGATGTGAAAATAAAACGTTTTGTTGGCGGAGCTTTTTATACCAATTGTTATATTCTTTCAGACGAAGATAAGAAAGTTTGTTGTCTGATTGACGTCTCTCATGATACTAAGGATAGCATTCTTCAATATCTTAAAGAAAATGAGCTCAAATTAGAGGCTGTTTTCTTAACTCATTCTCACTTCGACCATTTCGGTGATTTAGCAAAACTCAAGAAAGAGTTGAACACAAAGATTTTTGTTCATCCATTGGATAAGCAAAATATAATCACTCCTGGATCTGATCGGATCCCACTAATGATTCCAACAGAAGGTGTAATCCCAGACGAAGAATTAAAGGGTGGACAGACACTTCATGTTGGATCAATCGAGATAAAGGTGATTGAGACACCAGGACACAGCCCTGGAAGCGTCTCTTTCTTTATTCCGAAAGAGAAGGCTCTTTTCTCAGGAGATGTGATTTTTAAAGGTGGACGAGGAAGAACTGATTTACCTGGATGTGATGAAGAAGTTTTATTCAATTCGATGGAAAAATTGTTCGGACTTGGCGATGATGTCGTTATTTATTCAGGGCATGGAGAAAAAACAACAGTACAAGCAGAAAGGAATCAAAGATGAATTTAAGCATTGGATCAAAAATACCAAATCTTGCCGCTCACGCAATCATACATGGAAAAACTGTAGAGGAGAATTTCTCATTAGGTGATCTTGAAGGAAAATATACACTTTTGTTTTTCTATCCTCTAGATTTTACTTTCGTTTGCCCAACAGAATTACATGCCTTTCAAGACTTGTTACCAGAATTTGAAAAGAGAAATTGCGCTGTTATTGGTTGTTCTGTTGACTCTCACCACTCACACCTTGCTTGGCTGGAAACGCCAATAGAAAAGGGTGGAATCAAAGGAGTTACTTATACGCTTTTGTCTGACATCACAAAGCAAATCTCAAAAGAATTTGGCGTTTTAAATGAAGAAAAAGGGATTACCTACCGCGCAACATTTTTGATGGATAAGCAAGGAATTATACGCCATTATTCAGTGAACGATTTTCCTTTAGGAAGAAATGTAGAAGAACATCTACGCCTTCTTGATGCCCTCCAATTTACAGAAGAGCATGGAGAAGTTTGTCCTGCGAACTGGAAAAAGGGATCAAAGTCTATGAAGGCAACAAACCAAGGAAAAGAAGATTACTTTAAAAAGAAGTAAACTTTAAGGTATTCGTACAACTTCTCCATCTTTGAATCCAAAGACGGTACGTTCAGTATTACTTGAGGGTTTTGCGTGGCTTTTTTGCTCTTTGTTTAACGAAGGTTCTAATTGGTAGATCTGCTCACGAATAGCTGTAGCTTTTTGCTTTATTGTAAAAGATTTTGTCTCATTAATAAGATCTGTGAGTTTTGAAAACAAGTATCTAGCTTTACGGGGGAAAATGGTGAGATGATTTGCATTACCAGGAGAAAGGGCAGCAGCTGCTTTTTCATATCGATTGAGTTCTATTTGATCGATTTTAGAAAGAGTCTTGTCAAGTTGAGTTATTAATGAGTCATTGCAAGATTTGCTTGCTTCTTGCAAAGGAAGCATCTTTCTTTGCTCTATAAGTTCTTTACGCATGTCAAAAGTGGTTAAACTTTCTCCTGAGGTAGGATCAAATGCTTTTAAAGAATTTGTAGATATGCATATTTGAAGCATTACAAGCATTTCTAAATCATAAGTGAAACGGAAAACATGATAAGGTTTCTTGTTCTCCCTTCCTTTTAAATCAATTTCTTGTAAGATCCAACGTGTTTTCTTTGTGAATGGTTCTTTTCTTTCTGAGAAATCAGGAAGTCGTTTTTTATCTATGTACTTAGGCAGAATCAGTTCAAAATGAATCTTTCCCCCTTCAACACAAAAGCGCCAAGATTCAGAGAAAATTGTAGATTTTTCTGCAATCATTTGAAAAGATGCGCAGTCTGATGCAATAATTTCAAGTATGGGCCTAATCTGATCAAATAAAACAGGAGATTTAAAACCAACGTTTTCAAGCTGTTTGCTATTGCTTGCTTCAATCGTTCGAACTAATTCGCTCAAAATCTTTTTACTAAGTTCAGCTTCGTTTTTCTTTCGAAAATCTAAGAGAGTGCAGGTGAGAACATACAAAATTGTCGCAATACATTTTTTGAAAACTGAAAAAATCTTTTCACAAAATGAGGTGCTTTCAAGTTTTTCCTTTGTTTTAGGCAGGTCAGGGGCACAAAAGATATGAGAATGAATAGAACTTAAAGAGTTCATAGTTATCCTATTAATTAATTATATTACATTTAATTATAACTAATTTCGGGTTTTAATCAAAATAGTTAGATTCAACTAAACTACGAATTTCTCGTTTTGAGGTGCATTCAAAAAATTCTTCCTGAATCTCCCATAGGGAGGGGCAAAGAGGATCGTTATACTCCTCTTCTCTATTGGGGAAAGATTCGATATGAATTATTTCACCAGACACAATGACATTCCAAAGAGAGGCAAGGGTGAAATTTTGTCTTGTCGTTTTTTCTGAGAGGGCAGCTAAAAGGGTAGTTCTTTCTGGCCAGAGGCCCCGATAGGCTTGAAAAGCAATGAGAGAGATTCCGGGGCATTTGGTGATAGCAAGGGTTGAGTTTAGTTTTTCGCATGTAACGTTTCGATTCATCTTACTAAACGATTGAGTAAATCTTGTTTTCATACAAAGATCACGAAAGAGGAGGCTTTTTTCAATGAAGGGTTTTTCACTAGATTCGATAAGCTTGTCTTCAATAAAAACATGACAGGCAATTTCTTTAAGAAGATCGATGATGTCATTTGGCAAGACAGTTTTTGGTAATTGCATTTCGTAGGGAGATTTTGAGCAAATAACAATATCGAAATGTTCGCACTTAGCAAGCGATTGGGCATCATTTACATTGATTTGTCCTGAAAGAAGAACAATATTTCTTCCTACTTGTTCATCCTTAATTCTCTTGAGCAGTGCGGTTGCTAGTTTCTTATCGATTCCAATGTCTTGCTCTGTCATAACGACAACACTATGAGGATATTTTTTAGCAAGTTTGATGCCAAGTTCACCATCGCCAGCATTGAGATTCAAGATAGAAAAAGGTCGCTTGTATTGATCACAAATTTGATTGATCTCTTCCTTGCCAAATAAAGAAAAAACAGCAAAAAAACAAAGCAAAAAACGCACAATAAACTCCTAATAAAGAAGATAGTTTATCATTGGGATTGTTTATAGGAAAGATTCTTCAATCGATTTTGTAGAAGAAGGAGTAAATTTTCTTTTTGCAAAAAAGCTATCCCTAATATAGTCTCATGATTCGTTATTAGAAGGTTTTATGAAGTTTTTTCTCTCCCTTTTTTTCTGTTTTATTGCATCCCTTAGCTCTGATGTTCATACTTTAAGATTATGCGATCTTGGATGTGTTCGTTATTTCACAGATGGTGTCCAGATTAATCGAATCGAGAGACTCTCAAAGATGGATGAGATCATGTATACATGTTCATATGACTATGATGAACAAGGAAAACTTATTTCTGAATGCTTAACGAATGTATTAGGGGAAAGATTTTATCACAACAACTTCGATTCCGTAGATGAACAAACTGATCGCAAAGAACGAAATACACAATTATCTACAGAGTATGATTCTTTAGGAAATCTCATTCGATTAGAGAATAAAATGTTTGCCTATGATAAGCAAAATCGCTTAATTCGAGTAACTACTCCAAAAGACATCATTGAATATGAATACGACTCAACAGGAAAAAGAATTTCTAGAACTCTTAATGGACGAGCAGAATACTATGTTTATCACGGCATTAATGAGCTTGCGCGCATTGATGAAACAGGAAATGTAATTGAGCTTCGAGTTCCTGGAATCTCTGCTCATAAGGATATTTTAAGACCTATTGCTATCGAAACACAAAATGCGATCTATGCACCCCTGCAAAATCTTCAAGGAACAATCACAGCACTCATTGATATTTCTACGGGCATGGAAATTCCTTTAGCTGTAGCTGATTTATTCGGAGTAGGTCTTGATCAAAACGCCCCTGTTTCCTGGATCTTTTCAGGGAAATATTATGATAAAGAAGCAGATTTAGTCTACTTTGGAGAGCGCTATTACTCTCCTGAACTAAGAGAATGGCTAACTCCTGATCCAATGCAGCAAAGTGATGATCCTTATCTATATTGCTTGGGCGATCCTGCAAATTTTATCGATCCAGATGGACAATTTGCCATAGCTGCGCCCCTTATAAGCTTAGCATGGGGAGCTGGAGCCGCCGTCTCAGCGCCTATTTGGGCTCCCTCTGCAGCAGCGTTAGCAGCTGGTGTTACTATTGGATATTGGGGCTACAAAGGCTATAAACATTACAAAGAGACTCACGATGATTCTTCTTTTGACCTCAATACGATGGAAAGAAGTAAGAAAGGTGGAGTTGATCCCACTCTTCCAAAAAATCCTAAAAAAGATAAAAATTGGGAAGACGTTAGCCATCCCAAGGCTAAAAAGAAAGGTCATCATAAATACAAAAACAAAGAAACAGGTGAAGAGATTGAATTTGATGAAGCAAAGTCCGGATATCCTGGACATAAAGGGCGTGATCATTACCATCGACCAAATCCAAATAAAACGGGCAAGCATGATGAATATTTAGATGCAAAGGGTAGATCTGTTCCAGATCGTAGTGAAGCATCTCATCTTTATCCTCCCGAATGGGTGTGGTGGGAATAATTTTTTTTTGAGGTAGTTTGTTTTATGAATCTAAATAAGTATGCAGCATTTTTTCACGATGGATCAATCATTGATATTGTTCATCGTGGCAAAAATATCGAATTTTCTATGTCTAGCGCCGAAATGGATGCAGAAGACAATGAAGATGGTATCATCCTTTCAGAAGATGATAGTATTCAAGGAAAACTTCATGTTGAAGGAGTTAAGAACATAGCAGTAGATGATATACCTTATTTGGGAATTCTTAAAAAAGAGTATGATAGTGCTGGAATTTTTGATTTAGAAGTTAGTGGTACGACCATAGAGATTTCAGTGAAATGGAGTAATTACCGTCCCCGACCAAATGTGGATGATTTTTCTACAATTAAAATTGAAGCTGAGAAAATTTACTGGGAGAATATCCCTAATCTAGAAACTTAAGCAGGGATTGTTTTTTCTTATCCCAATAAAAAATGTAGAAAAAGCCGCATCTGACTAAAAGTCAGAACAGCGCTTTTAGCGCTATAGCAAACTATGTTTGCATGCGGCTCTATTTGCCTACATCTTCTTAAGTCTTTTTTCTTTACAGAAAATTTATTCGAGTATAGTCTTGTCATTTCTAGTAAGAGGGATTTTATGAAGTTGTTTGTTTCTCTTTTTTTCTGTTTTATCGCATTTCTTAGTGCCGATGTTTAATCTTTAAGATTGCGCGATCTTGGATGTGTTCGTTATTCCACAGATGGCGTTCAGATTAGACAATATGTAGATTGATAAATCAACAATCTCCAAATATACATCCTATTTTCATAAGTATTCTTTGTTTGATATTCAATATGGAAAAGATTCAAGTCCTGCTTTGAATTATTCTACAAAGGAGTATTCAATCATGAGAAGTCTATTGTATTTTGCTACTCTGTCAGATCGCGATAAAGATCCTGTTTTAATTTGACCTGCATTTGTTGCAACAGCAAAATCAGCAATGGTAGTGTCTTCAGTTTCACCTGAGCGGTGAGAAATCACAGTTGAATATCCAGCCTTTTTAGCAATCTTCATAGTGTTAAGCGTTTCAGTAAGGGTTCCTATTTGATTCAATTTAATTAAAATCGAATTGGCTACATTCTCTTTTATCCCGCGATTAAGAAAGATTGGATTGGTGACAAAAATATCATCACCGACGATTTGAATTTTTTTTCCAAGTTTTTTTGTTAGGGTAGCCCATCCTGCCCAATCATTTTCATCAAGCCCATCTTCTATTGAGTCGATGGGAAACTTGTTACACAAATCAGCTAGGTAATCAACCTGTTGATCGGGTGATCTACTTTCTTTACTTGCACTTTTTTTATCTACAAGGTAATTGCCATTTTCAAACATGAATGAGGCTGCACAATCAAGTGCAATTGTGACATCTTTTCCAGGGGAGTAGTTTGCTTTTTCAATTGCTCGTACAATAAGAGAAAGTGCATCTTCATTCGATTGTAAATTTGGAGCAAATCCACCTTCATCTCCAACAGCTGTTGATTCTCCTTTTTTTTGGAGAATGCCTTTTAGTGCATGAAATACTTCGGCTCCAACTCTGATGCGGTCTTGCATCGTTGTGAAACCAATAGGACGGATCATGAATTCTTGAAAATCGATTGAGTTATTTGCATGCATGCCTCCATTAATGATATTCATCATGGGCATAGGAAGAGATGTTGTAGCGCCGTTGGCCAAATATTTATAGAGGGGCATGTTTTTTGCTTTTGCAGCAGCGTGTGCAACAGCAAGGGAGACTCCGAGGGTTGCATTCGCTCCGAGTACTGCTTTATTTGGTGTGCCGTCAAGGTCAATTATAAGTTGATCGATGCCTTCTTGATCAAAGACATCATGACCAATTAGTTTTGGTGCAATTTTTTCATTTACGTTTCTAAGAGCTTTAAGGACGCCTTTGCCAAAGTAGCGCTTCATATCATTGTCGCGTAGTTCTATCGCTTCATGCTCGCCAGTTGATGCGCCTGAGGGGACCATTGCATGAGCAGTGGTGTTGTCATCTAGTAGAATATTAACTGCAAGGGTAGGGTATCCTCGAGAATCAAGAATTTCAATCCCAGTGATTTTTTTGATCTTCGTCATTGCTATCTCGTATGGTTATATACGAATCATAACGGATCAGAGAGATTTTGCCTTTTTCTACAGCCTCTTTGACACCGCAACCTGGTTCGTGTGTATGTGTGCAATTCACAAATTTACACTCGCTGCAGAATTGTTGCAAGTCGCAAAAGTATTGAGAAAGTTCTTCGGTGGTAATATCCCAGAGAGAAAAACTTTTAATTCCTGGTGTATCGATACAAAATGAATCTTCGTCAAGCTTGATCAGTTCAGACTTTGTTGTTGTATGTGAACCTTTATGGGTTTTTTCTACAACGTCTGCTGTTTTAAAATCTGTTCCGGCAATGAGATTGATTAAAGTTGTTTTTCCAACTCCTGATTGTCCTGAAAAGACAGAGGCTTTTCCGCGCATGATTTTTTGAATCTCTTTTAGCCCCTTTTTTTTCAAGGCGCTTACTCCAATTACTGGAATATCAAGAGATTCATAGAGCTGAATGATTTCTTTGATCTCTTTATTCTTCTCTACCAAGTCGATCTTATTAATGATTAAAATCGGTTTCATATTTCCACGGATGGTACTGATGATATACCGATCGATGAGAGAAGGTTTAAGAGTTGGTTCATGAACAGAGACTGTGATAAGAACTTGATCGATATTTGCAGCAATTACATGCGCGCGCCTGCGTCTAAGATTGTCGCGTCTTGCAAGAAGAGAGTAACGCTCTTCAATTGAGGCAACTTGTCCACGCTCATCGACAATGACAAAATCTCCAATCGCGAGAATGTTTTTTTGATCACTCTTATCTTTTTTTAATATACCACGAAGAGAGCAAGAAGTTGGCTCTCCATCTAAATCGACAATAACTTCTGTAGATGAGACAGATAAAACGCGGCCACGCTTTCCTGTTAAGACAGCCTTTTGGGGAATTTTGTTTTGATCGCTAATTTTAAGTTTTGATCGGTCTTTTTCTTGAATGCGCTTTTTTTCTTTCTTTTCAGATTTGTTGTTTTTTGATTCTAAGGTAGTTTCAAATTCAGAATAATCTTTCACAATTCACTCCTTATCCCGAGATAACAAAAAATAGCTGCTGCTGAAGCTACATTGAGAGATTCTACTTGATTTTTGAGTCCAATAGCAACGATCTTTGAGCGATTTTTGATTTCATCACAGAGGCCAGACCCTTCATTCCCAAATGCAAGTATGTAGGGCTTTTGAAATGTAGCAGTTGCAATATCAGTGCCACCCATGTCAGCGGCATACCAATTAAACCTTTTGCCTAAGAGTTCTATTGGACCTTCACTTAATGGGAGAGTAAAAGCGGACCCTTTAGAAGCGCTAATTGCCTTTTGGTTAAATGGATCGGCGCAATTGCCAAAAAAATGAATCCCTTCAAAGCCAAGACCAAGTGCTGTACGTAAAATAGTTCCAACATTTCCTGGGTCTTGAACATTATCGAGAACAAGAATCCTGCTCTTTTGCGAAAGGTCCTGAAATAAAGGGAGATCGACCTCAGCAATGCTGTCCTCAAATGAGGCGTGACCAAAAATTTTTTTTGCTACTTGTGGAGTAATGAAAAGATTTGTTTCAGCCGCTTCAAGAGGAAAATCTAAGGTAAGATATTTTTTTATTCGAATCTTTGTAGAAATTTCTTTAATGATTTTACTACCAAACACAACGGCACTTTTTTCCTCTCTTCTATAAGACTTAGAAGAGGCTAGTCGTACAAAATGCTTGACTAGTGGGTTTTGAATGCTTTTGATAAAGTCCATGGATGATCCTAAACAAACTGAAGAAAAAGAATCGCATACTCCGCTAAAAAAGGCAAGAAGAGGCCCTTTCTCATCTCTTGCCTTTAGAGTTCTTTCTATCAGCTTTATATTTATTATTTTACCTTTGATCATCTACTCATTCTTTGTCTATTCTTGGGATTATCACAGAAAATTGAACTCAGTCTTTACCGAGATGAAACTCTTTCAAGAAGACCAAATAACCATGGTCTCTGATATGCAAGAAGATGCAGAAAACTTTCTGTCGACATTTGTTGCTTGGATGAGTGCTTTGCAGCATGAAAAGGGACATCTATCTGATGATGAGTTAGAACCAATCCTATTAAAATATGCACAAAAAGCAGATTTCACAGCAATTCTTCTCTTAGAAAAAAGAGGAGAAGATCAACTAATATGTACCAAATCAACGCTTTCCCTTTACGATAAGAAAAATTTTGGAACATATTTTCCAAAAGGGGTGTTTGAAAAGCAAGGAGTGCAGATCTTTTTAGCGGAAGATCCTATCTTTGGACACTCACTTTTTGTCTCTTTGCGCATTCCAGATCAATTAGATAGCAAAAAAGCAATGGCCGTTGTTTCGATATCACTTGAAAAAGTAATTGAACGGTTGAATCAAAGAAGAACCATATTTGAAATGAATCTTGGGGTAGTAAGCAAAGATTTCACTATTTTAACGTCGACAGATCCTATGTTACAAAGTAGACACTTAGAGATCCTAGAGAAGGGAAGTAAGCCTTCAAGTACATTAAAAAAACGAGGAATAGAGCTTGTTGAAACAAGAACAGTAAAGAATGGATACAAATATTATTTAGCAGGAAAGAAGAGATTCTGTGTGTTAGGACGCCTGCCAAACACTCAAGCCTTTCTTTTTACAAGTGTGCCATCAAGTATTCTTCTTTCAAAGATGACAGAACAGTTGGTTCATTTAGGAATCTTCCTTGCTTGTGTTTTAGTTTTTGGTGGAATAGCAGCTTTCCTCTTTACATTACGAATCTCAAAGCCATTGATACAGCTCAGCAAGGTCATGACATCTGTTGGGGAAGGGCAGTTGGAAAAAAGGTTTGTTCGTGATCAAATGGGATTTGAAATCAATTTCTTGGGTGAAAAATTTAACCAAATGGTGACTTCTCTTATTACCTACATTGAAGAAGTAAAAATAGAGAGAGCCTCAAAAGAAGCTTATGCAAAAGAGTTGCAGATCGGACATGAAATTCAACAATCGATCCTACCAAAAACTGATACACAATTTCCGGGAATTGATGTTGCTGTATACTTTAAACCAGCAAAAGAGGTTGCAGGAGACTTTTTTGATTGGTTGATCAAAGATGAGAAAGTGTTGATTACTATTGCAGATGGCGTCGGAAAAGGGGTCTCTAGTGCACTTTACTCATTTGATTTGCGGTCCATACTTCGCAGCTTTGCAACAACGCACAATGAATTGTCAGAGATTGTATTGAAGACTAATTCACTTTTTTGCCAAGACACAAAAGAGAGCGGAAACTTTGTCACAGCATTCCTTGCCCTTTATAATAATGAAAACAAGAGCGTGCAATATGCAAACTGTGGACATAATTATCCCTATATAAGAAGAGCATCTGGAGAAGTTATCGCTTTAAAGGCAAAAGGAATAGCCTTTGGTGTTGATGAAATCACGCAAGTTGATGTCCAAAGTGTAAATCTTGAGAAGGGAGACTTTTTTGTTCTCTTCACAGATGGGATTACAGATGCACAAAACAAAGCAGATGAGTTATATACAGAAAAACGTCTGATGGAAGTTCTTCAAACAGCCCAGCACGATAACCCTCAAGCACTTCTTAATAATATCATCCAAGCCATTGAATCTTTCACAGGTGGCGCCGATCAATATGATGATATGACATTAATTGTTCTCAAAATCAAAGATTAATTCACACAAGTCTATTTATATTTAACGACTTAAATGTTATTCGCCAGAGTTTGTTAAACTATTGTTAATAACAAAAAAGGAGTTAAATATGTCTTGCAATTGCAATTCAATGAGAAGCCCAAATCCATCTAACAGTAAGAACGTATCAGTAACCATTAATAATAATACTAATACAGATTTGTATGTGGATATGAGCCCAGGAATTCCTGGGCCGCCAAATGGTGTGGTTCCTGCAAATAGCTCTGCTTCTTGGACAAGTAGCGCTGACAATAACATGGCTTCGTTGTTGTGGAAAGATTATGCTCATTCAAGTGGAGCCATCGGTCTATTGGCTTTTATACTAGGTGGTGGAGTAGCTGTAAGTTGTGGTGGAGATAGCTGGGTTAAACTAGATGGCTCTGTTTCTTGTGAGGACGGTAGCAAAGATACATTTTCTCAACAAGGACCGAGTTCTACTCCGTGGCGATCTAGTTGTGCAGGGGGGGATAATTATAACATCGTTCTGAATTTCAAAGGAACTCTTCCTTTATAAAAGGTATAATAATCATAAATAAAAAAAATAGGAGTTAAATATGTCGTGTAATTGTAATTCAATGAGAAGCCCAAATCCGTCAAATGGGTTAAATGCAACAGTAACTATTAAGAATGATACTAATACAGATTTGTATGTGAATATGAACCAGAATCATCCAACGGCTCCAAACGGTGTAGTTCCTGCAAAGAGCACTGTTACTTGGACAAGCACTGTAGATAGCGATAATGCTCAGTTGTTGTGGAAAGATCGCGCTCATCCTAACGGAGCAAGCGGCCAATTGGCCTTCAGTATAGGTGGTGGAGTAGCTGTAAGTCCCGGTGGAGATAGTTGGGTTACAGTAGCTGGTTATGTTGATTGTAATGGAGGTAGAGAAAATTTTTCTCAACAAGGACCTGGACCGCAAGTACCGTGGAACTCTCAGTGTAGAAGTGGTACTTATAACATCTTTCTAAATTTTACAGGGACTCTTGTTCCACCAAAGACTTATGCTTGTAATGTGAATGTAATAAACAACGCTACAGGAAAATTGATCATAAATTCTAAAGACAACTTAACTCAAGGGCAGTCTAAGCAATATACTCTTACAGGTGATGAGAATTTTGGTTTGACATTTCTTGGATCAAAGGGAGCTGCCGTTGGGAACATTGTTTCAGGTCCTGCATCTGGTCTTTCTGCGAATCGTGGAGATATGGCAACAGTTCCTAATCCAGTTGTTATGACGGTAGTAGCTTGTGCTGAATCAATTGGCACAAACGTTGCATTTAAGCAATCTACGAATATAGGTGGAAATGCACATCAGATATTTAGTACTGATCAATTCAAATTGGGTGGTTGCTTAACAGTAACTTATTCTGATGCAACTTCAACTTCTTCTAATTTAAAAATGTGCTAAGAAGAACGCTTTTTTGATTTGAGTTCGAGATTGTTGAGGATAGAGTTTATTGCTCTATCCTCATTTTTAATCAAAAGTGAAGATGTGTAGACGGCGTTTATATTTAACCGCTTAGTCGTTATTCCTGCTGATTTGCTAAACTATTATTAATAATAGAAAAGGGAGCTAAAGATGCCATGTAATTGCAATGCAATGAGTGATCCAAATCCATCAAATAATGAGTTTGCGAAGATAACCATTAATAACCAGACTGATGTAGATTTGTATTTGAATTTGAGCGAAGGTCAAAAAGGGCCGCCAAATAATGTAATTCCAAAAAATAGTGCTGTTTCTTGGATAAGCGGTGCGGATAACGATATTACTCAGTTGTTCTGGAATGATCGTGGTAATCCAAGTGGAGCTACTGGAGAATTAAGCATCACCTCAAGTAGTGGAGTAACATTAATTCCGGGTGGAGGTAGTTGGGTTTCAGTGGATGGTATGATTGAAACTGGTATGTTGCCAAATGATACGGTGAATATACAAGGTCCTGGAACGCAAAAACCATGGAATTCTTCGGGTAGAGGTCTTTCTTACGACATCTATCTACATTTTATGGGGACTGCGCCACCTCCGCCGCCACCACCACCACCACCAAAGACGTACGCTTGTAACCTTACAGTAGTTAATAACGCTACAGGAAACTTAATCGTAAATTCCAAGGACACTTTAACAAAAGGACAGTCCAAGCTATATAATCTTACAGCCGAAGAGAATTGCGGGTTGACATTCCTTGGAGGAACAAAAGGGGATGCAGTTGGGAGTGTTGTTTTAGGTCCATCGTCTGGTCTCACTGTGAATAGGGGAGATATGGCAGTGGCTAACGCATTCATAATGACGGTTAATGCTTGTTCAGAGTCACCTAGCGCAACAGCTACTTATACGCAATCTACGAATCTAGGCCCAAATGGATATCAGATATTTAAGTCTGATCAGTTTGCACTGGGTGGCTCTGTAACAGTAACCTATTCTGATCCAAAACCAATTTCGTCTAAATCAGAAATGTGCTAGGAAGAATTTCTCTGTAAACTTAGCAGGGGATATTAGATGGGGATAGAGTTTATTGCTCTATCCTCATTTTTAATCAAAAGTGAAGATGTGTAGACGGCGTTTATATTTAACCGCTTAGTCGTTATTTCTGCTGATTTGCTAAACTATTATTAATAATAGAAAAGGGAGCTAAAGATGCCGTATCCATATGGTAAAGGTGTGACACTAAACATTTTTAATAATACTAACACAGACTTGTATCTGAATGAAAACAATGTGCTATCAACTACTGTCATTGCAAAAAACACTGCTGTTAGCGGCACAAGCTCTCTGGATGGTGTTGTTATTCAGTTATTCTGGAATGATCCTGTTCATCCAAGCGGGGAGATCGGTCAATTGCTTTTGAGCATAGCGAATGGAGTAACAGTAATTCCGGGTGGAGATAGTTGGCTTACAGCTAATGGTGTTGTTGAAGACGTGGGTTCTAATTCGCCAATAGAAACATTTAATATACTAGGGCCGAAAGTAAAGTGGACGTCTAATGGTTATGGTGGTGGTTACGACATTTATATAATTTTTTCGGGAACTCTTCCTGTATCAAAGTGAATATAAGCTAGGAGAAAACATGAGTAAAGGATTAACTGACGCACAGATAAGCGATCTTACCAGGGTGATGAATGGGTTTTCATGCATTGCGGATAGTATTTATATGGCACAACCTTGTGAAAAGGATGGGATAGAGACCTTTAGTTGTAGGTTCTATGGATATTATTATCCTTTAAGTATTGCGGATGGAACGTATGGAGGAAATACAGCCTTTATTAATTCATTGGATTTTGTGATAAAAAATATTGATAGTTATGAAATTACAGATGATTGGGGTGATTTTGTATTAAAGTTTAAATCTTTTATGCCACTTGCTGCTTTGTATATTCAAACACCATTTCCACAGGGAACTTTCCAGCAATGGCTTCAAAAAATGAAGAATGTTACTGTAGGGCTGAAGGCTTTGCAGAATGCATACTATAAAGCCTTATCTACAACATTTGCTCCTCCACAAGTACCAATGGGAAATATCGATCCTGGTTGCAAGCCCTATTTAGGATTTCCTCTTTATCAAGAATTAATCGATGTAGATTTAAGAATTGGGGCTTTCATGACACTTTATGAATGGGCACAGACAGCAGTAGGAGTATATGGAAGTTTGAATTGGCAGCACTTTGATTATGCTGCGCCTGAAATGTATAGCGCATCTATTAGCGATTCAGGTGCTGCTGGTGCAATGAAGGAAATAGTAGATAAGGCCTTTGGTTGCTTTCCTTATATGAAGGGAGATTGGAATGATTTTGAGTCCTTTATGTTGTCACTTTCAAGCACATGGAATGAGTATATTACTAATGGGAAATTAAAAGAGGGCTCTTTGCAAGGCCTTAAAGATTGGCTAAAGCAGATGAATCCGATTTATTGTGAGTTTTCATGCTACCAACAAAGCATGGTTAAAGCGGTAATGGAAATCGCTCCTCCATCAAGTGGAGATCAAAAAAAATGAGAAAAAGGTTAACAGACCAACAGATAAGTGATGTTACTCGGGTGATGAATGGGTTTTCATGCATTGGAGATAGTTTATACACTTGTGAAAAGGGAGATCCTAATAATTGCAGTGTGTACGCAACTTATTACCGCGGAAGCATGATGGGTTATCTTTTTTCACCAGACTATTTACAAAAAGATGTTCATCATCCTGAAAGTCAATTTTTGGGAAATTCGCTCTTTATTGAATCATTAAAATCTCTTGCTAAAAATATTGACAGCTATAAAATTACAGATGATTGGGGAGATTTTGTATTAAAGTTTAATGCATTCTTGCCACTACTTGTATTGTATATTAAAACAATTTCCCCATGGTCTGGGGTTTCAATTCCTGACTGGCTTCGAGAAATGAAAGAAGTTCCTGGGGGGCTAAATGCTCTACAAAACGCATACTATAAAGCATTATCTACAACATTTGCTCCTCCACAAGAATCAATGGGAAAGATCGATCCTGCTTGCAATCCCTATTTAGGATTGCCTCTTTATCAAGACTTAATCGATGCAGATTTAAGAATTGGCGCTTTTATAACGCTATATGAGTGGACTGAGATAGCATCTGGATTGTCTGATGATTGGGGCATGGTGGCAAAGGTTATGAATCCTATGTATTGCGCATCTATCTGCGATTCAGTTGCTGCTGATGCAATGAATGAAATAAAAGATAAGGCTTTTAATTGTTTTCCTTATTCGAAGAGAGATACGAAGGGAGATTGGAATTCATTTGAATCCTTCATGTTGTCACTTTCAAGCACATGGAATGAGTATATTACGACTGGGGCATTAAAAGTGAGCAATCAGCAAGGCCTTAAAGACTGGGTAAAGCAGATGAATTCAATTTATTGTGAGTTTTCATGCTACCAACAAAGCATGGTTAAAGCGGTAATGGAAATCGCTCCTCCATCAAGTGGAGATCAAAAAAAATGAGAAAAAGGTTAACAGACGCACAGATAAGCGATCTCACCAGGGTTATGAATGGGTTTTCATGCATTGGGGATAGTATTTATTTTTGTCAAGGTGAAGAGGGAGTTCAGGCTCAATGTACAGACTATGCAGCATGGTATATTACTAGCCTCACTGGCTACACAGAAAATGTAGCCTTTATTAATTCATTGAACTCTGTGATTAAAAATATTGATAGTTATAAAATCACACATGATTGGAGCGATTTTGTACAAAAGTTTGAACTTTTTTTGCCATATCTTACTTTGTATATTCAAATCCCAACTGTGTTATTGGGGGCAACACCAGGTGGAATTGACTATTGGCTTGTACAAATGGAACCTGTGTCTCAGGTGTTGAATGCTCTTCAGAATGCATACTATAAAGCCTTATCTACAACATTTGCTTCTCCACAAGTACCAATGGGAAAGATCGATGATTCTTGCAAGCCCTATTTAGGATTGCCTCTTTATCAAGACTTAATCGATACAGATTTAAGAATTGGGGTTTTTATGACACTTTATGAATGGGCTGAGACACTATCGGGATTGTCTCCTGGTTGGCAACGTGTAGCATATGCTATGCCTTTCATGTATAGCGCATCTATTAGCGATGTAGGTGGTGCTGTTGCAATGAAGGAAATAAAAGATAAGGCGTTTGATTGCTTTTCTTATATGGGGGAAGATTGGAATTCATTTGAATCCTTTATGTTGTCACTTTCAAGTACATGGAATGAGTATGTTACTAGTGGCGCAACAGAATCCTTTACACAACCAGATCTTACTGAATGGCTAGTGCAGATGAATCCAATTTATTGTGAGTTTTCATGCTACCAACAAAGCATGGTTAAAGCGGTAATGGAAATCGCTCCTCCATCAAGTGGAGATCAAAAAAAATGAGAAAAAGGTTAACAGACCAACAGATAAGTGATGTTACTCGGGTGATGAATGGGTTTTCATGCATTGGAGATAGTTTATACACTTGTGAAAAGGGAGACCCTCAGAATTGTATTGCATATGTATACTATTATCGATGGAGCATGGTTACTTACATTAGGCCTGGAGTTTATCCCAAAAATGATACTTATCATGCTAAAAGGCAATTGGCAGGAAATGTGGCCTTTGTTAATTCATTGAAATCTGTGATTAAAAATATTGATAGTTATCAAATTACAGATGATTGGGGCAATTTTATCGTAAAATTTAAATCTTTTTTGCCCCTTCTTAAGTTGTATATTCAAACAGTTGCTCCAACTAGGAGCACGCAAGCGCTTCCAATTCCCGAGTGGCTTCAAGAAATGAAAGATGTTCCTGTAAGGCTGAATGCTCTACAGAATGCATACTATAAAGCATTATCTACAACATTTGCTCCCCCACAGGTGTCAATGGGAGTGATCAATCCTGCTTGCAAGCCCTATTTGGGATTGCCTATTTATCAAGACTTAATCGATGCAGATTTAAGAATTGGGGCTTTTTTGACACTTTATGAGTGGGCTGAGATAGTAGTAGGACTAGATCCTGATTGGCAAGTATTAGCGGGTGTTGAGCCTTCCATGTATTGCGCATCTCTTTGCGATGCTGTTGGAGCTAATGCAATCAATGAAATAGGAGATAAAGCATTTGATTGCTTTTCTTATATGGGGGAAGATTGGAATTCCTTTGAAGCTTTTATGCTTGGGCTTTCAAGCACATGGAATCAGTATATTGCTAGTGGTGCAATAAAAGTTGCCTCAAAACAAGGAATTACTGAATGGCTAGAGGAGATGAATCCAGTTTATTGTGAGTTTTCATGCTACCAACAAAGCATGGTTAAAGCGGTAATGGAAATCGCTCCTCCATCAAGTGGAGATCAAAAAAACTGCTTAAATTAAGGCATTACTTTATTTACAGGGGCAGGAGTTTTAAGATTTCTTCTGGTTTTTCAAGGTGATGATTTATTGCAATTTTCTCTGCATCTTTTAGTAAAATGCCTAATTGAATGCCTGGTTTGACGCCTCTTTCGATAAGATGAGATGAGACAACAATTGTGATTCCTTTACGCATTCGATCAATTGCACTTTGATGAAGTTTCATTTTTTCTTGGTGAAACGCTTTGAAGTCAGGATCTTTTTTCTTTAGGGTCAATATTTCAAGACAAGTTAGAGCGTGCGGTTTTGCATACATCCCGACAAGTTCATAATCATCAAAAGAGCTGCTATCTTCCCATAAGACATATTCTTCGATGTATTTTCTTTCTTCGTTGGAGAGTTTTAATTGATCGCAGATTTTAGGCGGAATCTCGTCAAAGAGTTCAAGAAGCTTTGAGATAAGAGGAGCATCTTTGGGGAACTGGGGGAGGTGTTTTAATCTTTCTTCGATTTCCTCAGTTGTTAAAGAGGCAAGAGAAGGAAAAATTTGTTCCAGCAAACGATACTTGTGTAATTTAACAAGTGCGAGAGAAAAATTTGCAAAAGCAGCCATTTTTTTAAATTCTTGTACAACACGTTCGATTGCCACTGCGGGAAAAAGGGAATCTGCATGTGCAATTATTGCATCGATTGTTTTTTGTTCGATGGAAAAATGGAAACGTGCAGCATAACGAACCGCGCGAATCATGCGAAGTCTATCTTCCATAAATCTTTCATGAGGATCACCAATAGCGCGAATGATTTTTTTCTTTAAATCTTCTTTTCCAGAAACATAGTCATAAAGTTGGTTTGAAATAGGATCAAAAAACATTCCATTGATCGTGAAGTCGCGTCTTTGAGCATCCTCTTCTGGAGTTGCCCTTTCTACGTGGTCTGGTCGGCGGCCATCTTTATAGCCACTCTCTTTTCGAAAGGAAGCAACTTCAAAGTGATGTCCATCTTCAACGACAATAACAATCCCAAAATTAATGCCCACAGGAATTGTTTTATCAAAAATTTTTACAATTTCGCTTACTGGAGCATCTGTTGCAATATCAATATCATCTGATGGGTGATCAAGGATTTTGTCACGAACAAATCCCCCCGCAAAATAGGCGATGTAGCCATTTTGTGAGATTTTCTGGACAACATTTTTTGCTGTGGTATAAGGAGTCATATGAACCAGTATTTGCTCAAAGTTTTTTTTCTTGTTGCTATAGTAGCTGCTCTTACAAGTTGCAATCAAGGCGAAAAGCAGCATGTAAGAAAAATCTTTCGTCACCTTAATATGGAAAATGGAGATTTTTCAGGGCAACGCCTTGTTGAAGCAGACTTTAGTGAAACAATCCTCAACAAATCAAATTTTTCTGATACATTACTAACAGGAGCGAATTTTGAAGGAGCATCGATGATAGATGTAGACCTTCGAGGAGCAAACATTAGTCATGCAAATTTCACAAAAGTAGATTTAAGAGGGGCAGACATGAGAGGTGCAGATGCTCGTGAAGCAAACTTTGACGGCGCCTCCCTTATAGATGTTAAAGCAAAGGATGCAAACTTTAAAGGAGCCGCCGGTCTTTCAGAAGAGATTACAATTGCGCTAAAAAATTTAGGCGCAAAAGTCGATTAGTTTTTTACAAGATAAGATACAAAACCATTCCAATCACGTTCTTCTGCTTTTTTCACTAAAGGATCTGTTGCAACTTTTAGAGTGCTTGCAAAACCAGGAAGATCAACATATAACTCTTTTGTTTCTTCAATTTTATTCAGTCCTGGCTTAATCCCATCCATGAAGCCATTCCACTTCATTGAGCTCTTACGAATATTAATCATGTGCTTTTTCAATTTCTCTTGCGAAAAGATATACCCTAAAAATTGAAGAGAACCAATACCATCAATTTTTTTTCCTAAAGCGTGCAGGTGACCTCTCTTAAATCCAAGGCCAATAACGCTGCTGTTTCCCATTGTTGTAATAATCTCATCGATAATTACAGCATGCTCTTGTGTAACTTCAATCTTGAAATTACTAGAAGTTAATTGAGTTTGTGTGGTTTTTTTCTCAGCACGAGTTGTTGATTGTTTTTTCTTTGTATCAGGTTGTGCCGGGATTTCTTTTTTTGCTACTGGGTGAGCTTTTGGAGCATTTTTTATAACTTCTGAAGCGAGCTGTTCTTTCTTTGTGTCAGGCTGAGCTGCTATTTCTTTTTTAGCAGAAGCTTGGGGTGCTGGACTGCTTTTTACAGCAGATGGGGCAGGTTGTTCTTTCTTTGCTTCAGGTTGAACTGCAACCTCTTTTTTAGGAGAAGTCTGAGCGATTGGGTCGCTTTTTGTAACTGATTGTGAAGCTGCTTGTTCTTTCTTTGTGCTCGGCTGTGTTGATTGGTCTTTGTTGTCTGCTTTAACGTCTTCTGCAACAAGTGTGCTAGAAATAACAAAAGAGGCTACCACTAAAGAGTAAATTGATTTTTTTTTCATTTCATATTCCTTATAAAAGTGATTTAACGAATTCATCCCATTTACGGTGCTTAGAATAGTACGTCAATTTTTCTAAATCACCTCCCACCAGCTTAGCAAAGAATGGTAAATCAGAAAAGAGAGTTCCTTTATTTATTTCCTTTTCCATATTATTTTGAATTCCTTCTAGGAAAGGGGGCCATTTAAAATAACTATGAGAAATGCTTCGAATACAATCTTTTAAGTAGGCATCAGTCATTAAATATCCGATAAATTGTAGGGGGGGAACATGTTCAATACTATCTCCTAATCTTGTCAGTCGAAAGGTGTCAAAAATAAGAGCAGGAACACTTTTCTCTGCCATGGAAGTGAAAATATCTGAAATAGCTTCTTTTTCCCAACTTTGTAGTTTCGTTGGATCCCACTCTGCATGAACATTTGTAAAAATGAATAGTGTAAGGATTATAGAAATAAAGTGTTTCATAGTTTTAAGCTCCCTTTGAATGAATATAGAATGAAACGATTCCAATCATTTTTTTCGATGAAATTTTTCATGACTTTAGTGTTTAAGTTATAGCTTTTACAAAAGTATTCTAAATCATCATCGAATGATTCTTTTGGAATTTCTTGCATCATTCTAAAACCAAATCCCTGAATAAAAAGAGCTCCCTTTGCTGGATCTCTTAATCCTTGGCTCATTTGCATTCTTAAAGTTGCATCATTTAAAATAAAACCAACGAGTTCAAGTGGAGAAGTTTCAAACACAGACATTAATTGGGGCATTAAAATCTCTGTTTGATTCATGAGCTCTTCTGAAGAATCGTTGTAGAAGTGGGTAATAATATTTTCAAGGACCTCTTTTTGATCATCAGGTAAGTCAAAGGAAAGGGGGGATCCAAAACAAAAAAAAGGGAATATTAAATAAAATATAACAAGATTTTGATGCATAAAATTCTCCTTAAGATCATTAAAAGTAATAATATACGAAAAATTTTTTTTCTATACGAGAAAAAATCTCTTGAAAAAGCAAGGTTTGATAAATCTGCCCTCGTTGATCTTGACGAAAACTTTATAATTGTGATATACTTGTGGGTTGAAAGAGCGGCTTTTACTTCATCAGATTTTAAAAGCCTAAAAAAATTCTTTCTATGAGAAAAAGGGCCAATCAAACATTTAGATTTTTGGAGGGGGATATGGAAACAGTTAAAGGAAGTACAGCGGTACAACCACAGGTACAAGAAACACATGATGATCAACGAAAAAAATTTACGACGACCGTTTCTACCGATGCAAAGAGAGTTTACGCAGAGAATTTAAGTGAATTTGTAAGAAATCAAATAGCAAAAGCACAAGACAGCAAATAAGAAATACAAGCTATTCAATTTATAAGAAAAGGCAAGCTTTATTAAAAGCTTGCCTTTTGTGTTTTTAGGAACTTATGAAAGAGGATTTTTTAGTATGCCTCAATCATTTCAATTCTTCTTTGTGCTTCTTCTTCAACGCTTCTTGGAGGGGTGAGAACGACGACTCCAAATTCAAGCATAGCAAGAGAGCGTAGCACTTCATTTAAACATCTAAGCGCTTGCTTTGGATTTTGTAAAATCGCTTGCGGGATTTGTTTCAAATAATCCCCTACTGGTGAGCCAGGATGAGAAAATTCTGTAACTTCATTTCTTAGGTATAGATCATCCATAGTAGTTGGGGTATGGCCTAG
The DNA here is from genome assembly GCA_964350315.1 of uncultured bacterium. Taxonomy (GTDB): domain Bacteria; phylum Chlamydiota; class Chlamydiia; order Chlamydiales; family 2-12-FULL-49-11; genus JAJZEO01. The sequence goes on along the minus strand of CAYGJD010000003.1, from coordinate 135,696 downwards.
TAAGCGTTCAAAGTTTGTTCCGTCTAAAATTTCGGCATCGGGTTGATCAAGAGTTGCTATGATGTTTGCTCCATAGGGTTGAAAACGACCCGATGCAAGTAATCCAGCTAAAGATCTCCCTACGTTTTCAGGAACATGGATAAGCACTGTTGTTTGATCATCATTTCTAAAGTATGTCATAAATGCATCTTGCGCAATTCTATCACTTCCTACAGCATCAATAGCCATAACTTCAGGGCCAAAGTCGCGATGTGTTGCATTTAATGCAGCAGCGCAAAGGTCTGTTGAAACAACAGGCTGTATGATTTGATTTCCACTACCTAATAGAACGCAAAATGGTGATTTTGCCCAATTCTCAGGAGAAAAACTGTAGCCATTATCAAGCACCCATTGATTTGTTTTTTCATCAAATAGAAACGGGTTCAACACAATACCTATGCGCAGATGAGTAACTGTTGCGCCAAATTGAATGCCTAATTGTGAAATTGCTTGCTCAGCTGTGCGACGTACTCTTGTATAGACACAATTGCTTCCTTTTTCATTCACAATAGATACTGCGTAAGAAGAAAAATTCACAAGAGATTGTCTATTTGCATGACCTTCACTTGCTTCAAGTATTCCTTCTAATAGCGCCATAGGCCGATCAATATTTATGTGACTTAGAACCTGTTCGCTGTCTGGAGGTCCAATATGTGGTGTTGTTCCACCGATAGTATTGATAATAGAAATTGAGTTGAAGTGTCTTCCCTGAAAGAGTTGACTAAATGCATCTTTAACACCAGCTTCGTCTTGGCTAGCAGCTTCACTAATCTCAAAAATCATTAAATTAGGGTGGTCACCAAAAATTTCACGGGCTTTTACTGCGTTTCTTGTTAGCGCAACAACAGTTTTTCCTTCTTGAATAGCTCTTAAAGTTAGCTGTTTTCCTAAACATCCTGTAGATCCTGGGATAATGACAACATCTTCATCTGTGTGAACAAGGTTATTTTGAGATGGAAAAAGAGATTGAGCTACCATTGCTATTGGTCCCCCAATAAGGTTCGAAAAAAAACTTGAAACTCTTCTTATGCCTCTTGTTACAAGATCAGGTCCAGGATTTGCCATCATACGAGAATAATCTCTTGTTTCTTGATTAATCATTTGTTGTTCCAAACGGCATCTAGCAAGAACAGAGCTTTGATCGTCGGAAAATTGTCTGCGAATAGCTTGTCTAGTATGGTTTTCAAAAACATGTCTTTGAGTGAAAGCGCCTGTAAAAGCAGGGCGAAGGATTGCTGGAAAAAGTGCGATAGCCATAATTAACCTATGGTTTGTTATATTAATATTATGGATCTAATTATAAAGAATGTATAAATAAAATTCAATCTATTATCCTGATTAACAGAGAAAAACCTTAAAATAGGCATTTTTCTTCAAAAAATAGGCTATTTATCAAGGTTTTAGTTTAAATTAGAGCTGCTCTTCGAAATAGGAGCTAGAGAGGCTTAAGAAAGAATCTGGGGTGATAAATAAGGCCCCTTTTTTTGCCTTGAGGTAGTCTGCATTCCCTTTTTCCCATGGGGGCATTCCTTCTCGGATCGTTTTACATCTAAGGAAGATCTTAGGCAATCTCCTTGGAGGGGTTCCTTTGTGGACCCAAACGTGGCCTTGGCAGGCACTGAGAATTTCCATCGATGTAAGGCCTCCCGATCTTGTAAATGTGGCATCGCTTCTATGATATAAAGGGGCAATGATCTCATCATTTTGGTAGGAAAGGGGGACAATGGTTAAAGAAGAGGGGAAATTGGTTGTTGACTCGATCAGTTGAATGATTTGTGTCAGTAGTGATTGTTTATCGCTATGGGATTCCATGCAAAAGACAAAGAGGTGGTCTTTACGATTTATATAGTGCTTCTCTTTAATGATAGAGATGAAGTGCTTGATATATTCAAGAATAGCTTCTGCATGTGGATTTGCACCAAGCATGAGGACTGAAACTTTATCCTTTGGAGAGATCGTGAGTTTTATTCCTTTGCTTGTTTTAGTTGGCTTTAGAGAACCAAATGAAAGGGCTTTTTCAATCAAAGAGAACTCTTTTTGATTGGCAACTTGAAAATCTAAATCTAGCGGAAGAGAACGATCTAAAGAGGAGAATTTTTTAAATGAAGGTCGTAAGGGGAGGTTTTCGTAACGAACGCGGCTGATAGGCAATTTACAACTTTCTTTCCAGAAAGCCTCTTCTGTATCGTTAGTTTCTAGAAGGGGCTTTGTTGTAACAAGTGTAATATATGTGCGATCTTTTTTAGATAATCGACTAACTGGACCAAAGAAATGGGTCGCTCTTTTTGTCGGTAGGTCAGTGATGATTTTTTCGTAAGATATTTTTCTTCCTGAAAGGTAGTGAATAAGGCGAATAGCTTTAATAATAGGGCCCATTCCCATATTCTGCGTATCGATGATCCAACTGATTTTATTTACACTTAGGAATCGCAATGCCGAAATAAAAAGTGGAATCCATAGCATTGAATCAACGAAACGTTGACCTAGCGTATAAAATTCAAGAGAAATTAGATCGCCTCTTCGCTGTGCTCGATTCCATTTGCCCGTGAAGAAATTCCCAGTTTTTGGACCAAGCCAATCCGTCATCACATCAGCACTGTATATCTTTACATGCGAATGGTTCCTGGTGAGTTCTGCTTTTTTTGCATGAGCTGCTTGAATGTGACCACTTCCGCCAGTCAGCGTAAGAATTAAACACCTATCCTCGGAAATAGATGAAACTTTTTTCCAAGTTGAGGCGAAATTTTTCATCAAGTCCCTAATAGTATTTCTTCCTATGGTAATTGTCTTAATCTTTCATAGAAAGTAAAAACTCAGCATTACTCTTTGTTTTTCTAAGCCTTGCAAGAAGAAGATTCATTGCATCCATCGGAGAAAGATCTGCGATTGCTTGTCTTAAAGCATAAACTTTTTCAAGTTCTGCTTCATGGTAGAGAAGTTCTTCCTTTCTTGTGCCAGACTTAATGATATCAATAGCAGGGAATAATCTTCTGTCAGCAAGTCTACGATCAAGAACAAGTTCCATGTTACCTGTTCCTTTAAACTCTTCGTAAATCACCTCATCCATTTTTGATCCAGTATCAATCAAAGCAGAAGCGATAATAGTAAGAGAGCCGCCTTTGTCAAGGTTCCTAGCTGCTCCAAAAAAGCGTTTTGGCTTATGAAGTGCGTTGGCATCAACACCGCCTGTCAAAATACGACCAGAGTGTGGTTGGACAGTATTATAAGCTCTTGCAAGTCTTGTGATCGAATCAAGAATAATGACAACATCTTCTCCAAGTTCAACCATACGCTTTGCTTTTTCACAACACATTTCAGCAACCTGACAGTGACGTTCTGGAGGCTCATCAAAAGTTGATGAAAGGACTTCTCCTTTTACCATGCGCTGCATGTCTGTAACTTCTTCAGGTCTTTCATCGATCAAAAGCATGATCAATTTTACTTGCGGATTGTTAATTGAAATAGCGTTAGCAATACGTTGTAGTAAGACCGTTTTACCCGTCTTTGGAGGCGCTACGATCAAAGCTCTTTGTCCAAGTCCAATTGGAGCTGCTAAATCAAGTACACGCGTGGAATAGTTGTCCTGCGTTGTTTCCATGAGCAAACGGTGATCAGGATGGATAGGAGTAAAGTTTTCAAAAGAAATACGTTCTGTAAGTTTCTCTGGAGAAAGATTGTTAACTTTTTCAACCTTCAGAAGAGCGAAAAACTTTTCTTTTTCTCTAGGAGATCGAATTTCCCCGTAGACTTCATCACCCTTTTTCAAGCCAAATCTTCTAATTTGCGCTGGTGAGACATAAATGTCTTCTGCAGAAGGTAGGTAGTTGTAGTGACCTGATCTTAAGAAACCAAATCCATCTGGAAGAACTTCAAGAGTTCCTTCTCCAACTAAGATTTCGTGAGGGCTAGCAGATTTTGCTTTTACAAGATCGAATACAATCTGTGATTTTGAAAGGGTCCCAACATTTGCAATATTCATTGCAATCGCATACTTGGTTAAGTCTTCCATTCCCATTCTTTGTAGGTCGGCAATTTTAGTGATAGAAGGGGGTTGACTTGGAGCTTGAGGAGTGTTGTGTGAAGGGGTCTGATTTGGGGATTGGTTAGCATGTTGAGTAGAAGCTTGAGCAGAAGGTTGATTAGGAGTGGGAGAAGGAGTAGCTTGCTCTGTTTGAGGATTCAATTTTTCATCAGCCATTACCTGTTTATGCATTTCTAGGTGAGGAGCATTATCATTGACTCGGGGTCTTTTAGTCGCATTATTCGGAGGTCGTTTTGGTTTAGTGTATGGTTTTTGATGGCGTTTTTCTCTTGATACATCTTTGTCATCAGTATTAGTTAAAGACATGCTTTTCTCTTTGTTTAGTTTAGGTTTTTTTTTCTCTTCTTCGTTATTTCCCATTAAGATCCTAAGCGATACATTTGTTTGCTTGATTTTCAAGGTCCTGCATCGATCCTTGATTTTCAATCACAAGGTCAGCACGGGCAGCTTTTTCTTCTTGTGAAAGCTGAAACTTTAAGCGGTCATCAAAGGTCTGGTCTTTTGTAGCACTATTGAATCGTTGCCGACACTCGTTGACATCTGCTGTAACAACAATAGTTTTATCAAACCAGGAATCAAATCCGAGCTCAAACAAGAGGGGAAATTCAACAACAAAAGCTGTGTATGAGGAATTTTTCACTTTTTGGTAACTCTCTTTAATTGCTTTGATAATATAGGGATGGATAAAGTTCTCGAGTTTTCTTAATGCTTGTTCATCTGTAAATACAATTTTAGCGATTTTTTTTCGGTCAATTTCGCCATTTGAGACAATGCTCTCACCAAACTGATCTATCACATGCTTTTGAATTTCTTTATTGTGAGAGTATAGGTGGTGAACAATTTTGTCACTCTTTACTAAGTATGCACCTTCATTTTTTTCTAGAAAGTCACAGAAGGTACTCTTGCCAGAGGCTACTATGCCTGTTACTGCAATTTTCTTAATCTTAACATTCTCCCCAATTTTTTCCAATCGAAATATCGACCCTGAGGGGGATGGCCAGCTCTACGGTCTTTTCCATGATATCTACAATTTTCTTAGAGAAGCTGGGGATCTCATCAATTGGACATTCAAAGATGCATTCATCATGAATTTGAAGCACGCAAAAACTTTTATATGAAGTGTTAAAGAAATGTTTATCTATTTCAATCATGGCAAGTTTCATGATATCTGCTTGACTGCCTTGAATAGGGGTATTGACAGCAAGCCTCATTGCTTGGGCTCTTACCATATGGTTGTTGCTTTCAAATTCAGGTAAAAGACGTTCCCGTCCGAACATTGTTGTAGCTTTGCCCTCTTTTTTTGCCTTTTCCTTACATGATTCAAGAAAATCTTTGACGCTAGGGTATTGCTTGAAATATTTTTCTATAAATTGGTTGGCATCTTTAACGCTGATTCCAAGTTCTTTTGATAGACCAAAAGCACCTTGTCCATAAATGAGACCAAAATTCACAGCTTTTGCTTGTTGGCGCATTTCTTTGGTTACATCGGTTTCTTTGACGCCAAAAACCTGGGCTGCGGTAGCGGCGTGGATATCATCGCCATTTTGAAATGCTTTTATTAAGCTTGGATCGCCACATAGGTGAGCTAAAATTCGGAGTTCGACCTGAGAATAGTCAGCACTTACGTAACTCCAGCCACTTTTTTCTGGTCGAAAGGCTTCCCGGATTCTTTTTCCATCGTCTGATCGAATAGGAATGTTTTGAAGATTTGGGTTTGTTGAGGAGAGCCTTCCAGTTGCTGTTACAGATTGATTGAAGGAGCAATGTATTCTATTTGTCTCTTTGTTAACTTGGTTACCAAGAGAGTCAACATAAGTTGATCGAAGCTTTTCAAGAGAGCGGTATTCTAAAATGAGTTCGATGATAGGGTGTTCTTTGACAAGTTCTTCTAAAATATCAGCGCTTGTTGAGTATCCAGTTTTTGTTTTTTTTCCAACCTGCTTGATTCCAAGTTTATCAAATAAAATATCACCTAATTGCTTAGGAGAATTCAGGTTAAATTCCTCTTTAGCTAAGTGTGTGATTTTTTGATGAAGAAGTTCAATTTTATATCGAAACTCTTTAGATAAAAGTTGAAGTTTTTCAAGGTCGATATAAATACCCGCATGTTCCATTTTGAAAAGAATGGGGAGAAGGGGCATTTCGATTTCGGTAAAAAGCTTTGTTAGATTTCTCGCTGTTAGTTGCGCTTGAAAGTATTCTTTCAATTGTAGAGTAAAATCAACATCTTCACAGCAGTACTCACAAACTTTATTGATCTCGACTTCATCTAGTGTCTTTTGATTTTTCTTTGTAGTACTCCCAACAAGTTCTTCGTAGGAGATCTTTTGATGACTAAGGCAGTCAAGTACAAGTTTGTCAAGGTTGTGCTTGTTTTGGCCTGCATTGAGCACATATGATGCAATCATTGTATCAAAAGAGATGTTTGTAAGTGGCATGTGATATCTTGCAAGTACGTGCATATCATATTTGATATTATGACCAACAAAAGAGCGCGTTTTTTCTGCGTTGAATGGAGCGACATGTTTAACAATTGTATCAAGAGAAAGTTTTCCATTTGTGGGGACGTAAAAAGCATCATTTTTTACAGCGCAAAAACCAATGCCGATAAGTTTTGCTTCCATCGGATCAGTAGAAGTTGTTTCGACATCTATGCAAACGCTTGCTGCTTGACTAATCTTCTTGAGTTCCTTGATTAAGTCAGCCTCATTTTCGATACAGCGATAACTTCTCGGTGCTAAAGAGATTTCTTTTTTCGGAGCTGCTTCTTCTCCTAGTTCTTTGAGAAGGGTGTTGAAGTTCATCTTTTGATAAAACTCTATCAATTCTTCCCGGTTGATTTCTTTTGTTTGGTAGTAGTGAGGGTCTTTAGGAATGGGGACAGTAGTATCTATTGTTGCAAGCTTTTTGCTAATAAGTGCATTTTCTCTTTCTTCAATGACTTTTTCTGATCGCTTTTTTGTTTTTTGTTTTTCGGGATGGTCTAGCATGTTTTCAAGAGTGTTGAACTCAAGGAGTAATTCAGTGGCTGCTTTTGCTCCAAAACCTTTGATGCCAGGAATGTTGTCTGATGAGTCGCCCATAATGGCTAAGTAGTCGATAATTTGATTGGGGCGAACGCCAAATTTTTCGACAACACCTTTTGAGTCTATGAGAAGGTTGTCTTTATATGTTTGAAGAACAAAAATTTTGTCGTTAACGAGTTGGCATAAATCTTTATCGCTCGAACAAAGAAAGCTTTCAGCTCCTTTGCTTTCAGCCCATTTTGCAACAGCTCCCATTGCATCGTCTGCTTCTACACCATCGACTTCTATATGGGGAATGCCTGCAGCATCACAATATCTTTTTGCCATATCAATTTGAGGATATAAATCTTCAGGCATTGTTGCTCGATGCCCTTTATATTCAGGAAATATTTTTAGCCGAGAGACTTTGTTGTTAGGGCCATCAAATACGCAGACAAAATGGTTTCCGGGGAAGTCTTTTTGAATTTTAGAAATAGAACGAATGAATCCAAAGAGGGCATTTGTTGAAACGCCCTCTTCGTTTGTCATTTGTCTGATCGCAAAATAGGAACGAAAGAGGTAATTCAAGGCATCGATGATGTAGATTTTTTTCATCTCTATACTTTCCAAACGTGAACTATCCCATAGGTCGATCTGAGAGGTCGCAGTGGTAGAGGAGTTTCCCATCTAATGTTCCTTCATGTTTTACACCTGTAATCCACTCATTTGCACGCAATGACCACATCTTCAGAGAGCTTCTTACAAGAGATTGAAGAGGGGAGCGTTTATGCTTAAATCGAAGTACTTGGTATTTTGTGTTTTCTTCTATTCCAGATACTTTTACAAGCTCTGTAAGTGCTGTTTCATATGTTGCGTCACCATTATCAACATAACCTAAGTGCTGAGCCATTGGACCAAGGTAAACTCTTGCGCCATATTTGTTTTCAAGAGCATCTTTTGTTAATCCATGACTTCCTCTTGCTTGCGCAACAAGGGTTGTAAATTGATCGTATAGTTGCTTTGTAATATCAACTAAATCTTGGTAAGATTCTGTGCTGTCACTATCTCCAGTTTTTGGAATTTGTGTGAATGATGGATATTTAACTTTATCTAAACCAGCAGTTAGTTCAACAGCTTTTACGCCGTGTTGTTCCATCAACCCTTTATAGTTGAAGAAGGGGCCAGCTTTTACGCCAACAGATCCAACCATACAAGTTCTTGATGTGAAAATTTTATCACTGGCACATGCTGCCATGTAAGAACCAGAGGCACAAACAAGTGTTCCATAAGAGTATATAGGCACTTTGTATTTTTCTTTGTATCTCATTAACGCGCTGTAGAGAATGTCTGAGTCAGATACAACACCACCAGGAGACATGATGTTTAATAAGATTCCTTTTACTCTTCCTGGCTTGATGAAATTTGAGTGTTGTGACATCCGAAGGTATGTTTCATAAAATTCGCCCACTGAATCGTCTAGGCCAATGATTCCTGATACGTCAATTTGTAGAATAACAGGAGTAGAGTCTGAGATAGGGGAGGTGTTTCCTTCAGCATCAGGGAGCATTTCGATTGCAATTTGGTCATTAGGCATTGAAATTGGGCTGCTTCCTGAAAAACTCATGCCAACGGCGAGTAGAATTACAATCCCAATGAGTACTCCAATCATGGCAAGAAAGGCGTTAAAAAATGAGCGTATAGCTGAAACAAAAATCGATTCTTTTACATATTGCATGAAACTTCCTGTGTTAAGTCAAGCTAGATAAATAAGTTAAGAGCGTTACTTGTCGCAAATATGCCTGATGTACAAAAAATGTCGAAAGAAGGGGCGCTTATTTACGGGTTTGTATGAAATGAGAGGTTAATCTTTTTTGGGTTTGGATTTCAAGGTCAAAAATAACTCAAATAAGACCAAAGGGCCTAGAACAAAGAAAATAATATAGATAAAGTTTGGTACTACAAGATGTAGAGAAAGAAGGAAAATAACGCTAAATTGCAGAGCAGTCATAAGTTTGCCCGCATAGACAGATTGGTATTTGTAATTTTTAAGTCGTCCAAGAGAAAAAATAAATGTGCCAAAAGTGATAATTGAAATATCTCTTGTAAGCATAGCAACGACTTGCCAATCAAGAATTCTCCCTTCAAAAAAGAGGATTCCAAGGATAAAGAAGACGAAAAATTTATCCATAAGAGGATCAAGAATTGCGCCGAGCTTTGTTGTGACTTTATAACGTCTTGCTAGATAGCCATCTACGATGTCAGTTAAAATAGCAAGGAGCACAACTGTGATTCGAACTTCAGGTATTGCAATCAGATATAACAATGCAAGAGGAGCTCTTGCTAAAGAAAGAACATTCGATAGCGTGAAAGAGGATATACGGGTTCTTGTGGTAGAGTATTTCTGATCCATCTCATCCATAGGTTCGTTTTTTCAGTCGCTAATAGTTAGCTCTTTAGCGATGATCACTGAAGGATGCTACAAAGATAAATAATAGCAAAACAGTTAATCAGCGGGTCTTTTCTTTACTTTATAACAAATAAAACCAATTACCGTCACACTGAAAGCAATAAATACAAAAAAATTCACCCATTTTAGGTGTGAAACAAGCGTTTCATAGTTGGTGCTTAGTGATGTAAAGGCGAGAAAAATTGATGTACCCCAGACGATACAAGCAAGGCTTTCGAGAAAAAAATAACGATAATAGGCAACTTTTGACATTCCCGAGGAGTAAAATACGACATTACGTACTCCAAATGGGATAAATCGAGCGACAAAATAGAGCCAGCTTCCATGCCTTATGTAGAAAGATTCGACTCTAAGTAGTTTTGATGGGGAGAGGGCCCACTTAAAAATAGGTAGATTAAACAGTTTCGGGCCGAATAGGCGTCCAATTCCATAAGCTAGCTGAGAGCTTACGATACAACCAGCCATTAAAGCAAAAAACAAGGCCCATCCAAGTTTAACAGAAACATAACCATGGACATAGATGCAAAAAATCAAGAGCAAATCGATGCTAAATAAGGGAACACTAAGGGCGGCTAGAACAGCTCCAAAGAAGATGATAATTGGAGCAAGAGTCAGGTGATTTTCTATAATCAGTTTAAAGTCCAGTCACAGCTCCTAAATGTTAAGCAGGGGTTTCTTGAGGAACAGAAGTTGCTGATTCAGGAAGCTTTGAGGATGGCTTTGCGTCGGAAGCAACTACTGGTGCATCAGATGTCGGCTGATTGGCAAACTGTTTTCCAAGAGATCTAACAGCTAAGAGCCAAAATAGGATGACTATGAGCAAAATTGCAGCGACATAAGGGGTAGAAACAGTAATTGTACCAAAAAGTAGAAGTAAAAATTGGTGAATTAATGATCCGCCAGATTTACCAAGTCTTGATCCAACGCCATCAATTGCAGCTTTTCCTTTAAGCTTGCTTTCTGTGCTCAGAGGGATAAAAGCCATTTCTTTTGTTACATCGAAAAAAGTAAACTTGCTTGATCTAGCAAAACAATTTTGGATCGATCCGAAAAATGCAGATAAGATTAATGGTGTTGTTCCAGCCATTGTTGAAATAATACCAAAGATGCTGACATCTTTGAATATGGCAAATCCAAAAAAGAAGATCCCAGTAAATAACATAATAACAGGAGTTAAGTAGGCGCTCTTAGTCCAACCATATCGTCTGATAACTTGACCACAGATGAAAATAGAGAAAATAGTTGATAGAATTCCTATGTAGGTTAGAACTTTATTCATGTAGATGTTGTAGTCACCAGGAGATGGGCATAGTTGGTGAACTTGATCTTTCCACACAACTTCAATCATGTTTAAAGAGATGTTATAAGTCAGAACAATAACTGCTATGCAAAGGAGGTATTTTGATTTTGCAAGATAGGCAAAGTTCTTTCTAATTCCCATCTTGATCTCGTTTCCACCACGTTTTTTGGTGCTCTTTTTCCCGAGGGGTTCTGTATCGCCATCAACCGATTCATATGCTCTAAGTCCAAAAAACTTATAGATAGTCATAGCAAGTATTCCAACAATAAGAACGATTGTCGTAGTTAATATTAAAGTCTGTCCCCAGCGATCGCCGCTTAAGTGAAACGAGTTGTGAAAGTATCCATTAGAAAGAAAAATCCCGGCCCGACCTGCAATGATCGTACCAATGTTTGCTCCAACGCCTAAAATTGCATAAAATCTTTTCGCTTCTCCAATTGAGGTGACCTCGTTTGCAAACCCCCAAAATAAGACTGTCATAATAATCGTTCCCCAAAGCTCGCACATGACATAAAAGAGGGTAAACGTCCAATTTCTAAAGATTGCAACTAGTCCCTGCAGCCCCATAGGCAGGTGAGATTGAAATGCGTCTGCAAGTACATGCGGATGTAGGATGTCTCTGAGGGGGTATAAGACAAAAGCAAAGAGGGCAAAAAACAACAAAAAGCCTGTCATCATAAAGTAAAAGACACGCTCTCGTGAATATTTGTTTGCAAGACGGGTAAAAATTAAAGTACTTAAAAAAGCCATAGGAAGAATAGCCCAGAGCTTAATATAAGGTATAGTGCTGGCTCCCGATCCGGGTGCGGTGATAACAAGAGCATCCTTAGCGGCCTTTAATATCGAATAATTAAATACGACAAAAGAATAAATTAACAGCATTGGGATGAATTTTCGGTATTCCGCGCGACGAATAGGCCAGAAGAGTTTTCTCATTCGACCCCATTCGGGGACGCTAGAAGAAGAGGACATTACGCTCCTTAGTCAGTATATTTCTACTTTTTAAATTGTAAAATTGGCTAAATAGACGGAGAATTAAAAAAATGTATGAGTACAATTGTCGGGTTTTCACCGCTCCTTGTAATTTTCACCATCATTATAAGCATATTGCCTTATTTGACAACAGGTCAAACTCAGGTTTTTTATTGGGAAAGTATTTCTAGCACTGGAAGGGTGCCAAATTCAATAAATTCTAATGCAGCTCCTCCACCTGTTGATATACGGGTAATTTTTTGATTCATCTTACATTTGTATATGGCAGCAGCAGAGTCTCCTCCTCCAACGATTGTCATAGCTTGACTATCGGCTAAAATTTTTGCTACGTTTATTGTGCCTTGAGAAAAAGATTCGATTTCAAAAATTCCAACCGGTCCGTTCCAAAAAATAGTGCCTGCATCATCAAGAGCAGCTTTCCAATCTATGCAAGTTTGGGGCCCAATATCAACACCAGTCCAACCATTTTCGATTCCCTCTTCGATAAAAACAACTTTTGTATTTGCTTCTTGAGAAATGGCATTTGCGATTAATATATCTTTTGGGAGAAAGAGTTGAACGCCTTTTGATTTCATCCGCTTTATTAAATGTTTGGCTGTATCTATATGTTCTTCATCAAGAAGAGAATTACCTATGTTGTATCCAAGAGCTTTCATGAAGGTAAATATCATGGCACCGCCAATAAAGAGACCGTCAACTTTTGAGAGCAAAGCGTCAAGAACGCCAATTTTGGATGAAATTTTACTTCCTCCAATGATTGCGTAGAAAGGGGATTGAGCTTGTGTTAATAAATTTGTTAAAATAAGAACTTCTTTTTCAATGAGGAATCCAGCAACAGGGAAATCAAAAAATTTGGGAAGCTCATAAGTTGATGCATGTTTCCTATGTGCTGTTGCAAAAGCATCGTTGATATAGACATCTCCTAGCTTTGCAAGTTCTTTTGTAAAATCAGGCTCATCACCTGGGATCATTTCCCCTTTATGAAAGCGGAGATTTTCTAAAAGAACGATGTCGCCATTTACCATTCGACTTGTCATTTTTTCAGCTGCATCACCGATACAATCTGGAGAAAAAGCAACATTTCTTCCTAATAGTTCAGAAAGACGCCTTGCTACCGGAGCAAGAGATAGTGATGCAATTTTTTCTCCACCCGGTCTGCCTAGATGGCTCATTACGATGGCCTTTCCTTCCTGCTCTATTACATATTTTATCGTGGGGATTGCAGCACGAATGCGTGTATCGTCTGTGATCCTACCTGAATCATCAGTAGGGACATTTAAATCAGCACGAATGATTACGCGCTTACCTTTTAAGCTGCCTATTGTATGCAATGTGTTTAACTTCATTTTAGACACCTTTAAAGGCTTTTGAGATTTTATACATAATAAAACTTTTTATAATCTATCGTTTCTTTTCTTCACAAGGATAACTGCACTTATAACAGCTTTGTCTTCCTCTGAAAAACAGAGTTTTTAACAAAAAAAATGAATAGAAATTTTCCCCATCAAAATTCAAGGGAGAGTCAAGTATTACATTTTTTCAACCGTTTGTATTCCTAATATATTTAAGCCTTTCGCTAAGATTCTCCCGGTCAGTTCAATAAGAATTAAGCGAGAGTTTTGTGCGCTGTCTCCTTCAACCCGACAGTCGCGGAAAAAAGCATGAAATTTTTCTGCTAGATTAAATAAGTAGTCGGTTAAACGGTTTGGAAGTAGATCTTGATCCATCGCATGTAGAGCTTCACCAAATCGTCTTAAATAGAGAGCAAGAGAAAGTTCGGCAGGATGTGAAAGAATGATTTTGCTTGTTTTGACAATTTCGTCAATGTCAAGATTGATGCGTGTTTTAATGCTTTGTATGCGTACATATGCATAAAGAATAAATGATGCAGTATTCCCTTCAAAGCGCAACATGCGATCATAACTAAACGTATAGTCTTTCACTCGATTGCAAGAGAGGTCGGCATATTTTATAGATCCAATACCAATAATCTTTGCTCTTTGATTCAAATCTTCTTCGCTTGAGGTTCCATCGCTTCTCTCAGTAAGTAGCTCTTTAGATTTATTGACAGCTTCATCAATCAAGTCAGAAAGTCTTTCAGTTTCACCCTCACGCGTTTTAAATTTTTTCCCATCTGGGGCAAGCACAAGGCCAAAGGTAACATGATCAAACTGTGTTTTATTTTGATCAACATAGCCAACTTTGAGGCAAGCTTTGAAGACCATTTGGAAATGGAGCGATTGGCCGCTATCTGTGACGATTATGATTCGCTCGGCTTTTTCTTTAGTGATTCGTTGTTTAAATCCAGCTAGATCTGTTGTTGCGTAATTGTAGCCGCCATCTCGCTTCTGGATAATAAGGGGGAGGGGATTGCCTTCTTTATTGATAAAGTCGTCAAGAAAGACAACTTTTGCGCCATCATCAGTTTTTAACAGCCCTTTTTTTTCGAAGTCATCAATTACGGTGGGTAGAAGGGGGTTGTAAAACGATTCGCCTCTTTCTTCTATATGAATACCAAGGCGACTGTATATTTCTTCAAATGCTTTCCGCGAAATTTCACAAATTTGTTGCCACGCTAGACGGGCTGTTGAGTCGCCAGACTGAAGTCTTACAACTTCTTCTTGAGACTCTTTTTTGAATGTTTGGGATTCGTCAAATTTTACTTTTGCCTTCTTATACCAATCCATCAGTTGTTCAAGAGATTCTCCTGATGCATCTTCAATCACATGAGGTTTGAAATGTTTGAGGTATGTAATAAGCATGCCAAATTGTGTTCCCCAATCCCCGATGTGGTTGAGGCGTACAACGTCATGGCCTAGAAATTCAAGCAGGCGTGCAATCGCATCACCTATAATTGTAGAACGAAGGTGGCCAACATGCATTGCCTTTGCAACGTTTGGAGAAGAAAATTCGCATATAATACGCATTTTATGATGAACAGAAGGTACGCCTAATCTTGGGTCAAGTGTGATTTGTTTAAGCTCATCAGCAAGATACTCTTCATTTAGATGGATGTTGATGAATCCAGGTCCCGCAATTTCTAATTTTTTTGTAATGCCAGAGGGGTCGGAAAAATGAGCGATAATTTTTTCTGCAACTTTTCTTGGAGGAAGTTTGAGTTCTTTCCCAAGTTTTAGCGCGCTATTGCATTGATAGGAGCCAAACTGTTCTTGAGAGCTTTGTGCGATCTCTACTTTTTCATTAGAGTTAAATGATTTTTCTACCGCTTGTTGAAAAAGGTCTTTGAGAGAGTCAGAAAGATTACAAAATGTTTTCTGCAAAAAGGGCCTCCTTATTGCGCAATTTTTCATTTGCAAGTTTCGTTGCAGCAAGGCCTGGGCAGATAGCTTCTTTTTTTGCCAATGCAAAAACGGTTTTTAAACGGTCATAAATTTTATTGATGCTGTTTCTTGCAAGCGTCGGTTTATAAGCTTCAACACCAATTTCCATTTGAACATTTATAAACCCACCAGCGTTAATTAGGACGTCTGGAGCATATAATATTCCCTTCTTTCTTAAGAGTTCTCCATCTTCTTTGGTTTCCAATTGATTGTTGCTTGATCCAGCAACAGCACTACACTTAAGTCTTGGAATTGTTCTTGAATTAAGGATTGCGCCTAAAGCGCATGGAGAAAAAATGTCACAAGGGACGTCGTAAATATTTTCAGGTTCAACTGCAGTTGCGTCAAATTTTTTACAGATGTTTGCAACTCTGTCGGGATGAATGTCTGTAACAAAAAGGTTGGCGCCCTCCCAAAAAAGAAGTTCAGCTAAAAGTGAGCCAACAAACCCGGCTCCTTGAAGGGCTACAGTTTTCCCCTTAAGAGAAGTTGATCCCGTGATTTCCTCAATCGTTGCTTGGATTCCACGTAAAGTTCCCCAAGCAGTATAAGGGCAAGGATTTCCGCTGCTGTCTGCAGACTCAAGACCAAGTACAAATGGGGTCTCTTCACGAATTACGCGCAAATGTTCTTGTGTGATTCCGCTATCTTCGGCAGTGAAATATCTTCCTTGTAATGAATGCACAGCTTTTGCAAATGAGCGAAGCAGTTGCCCGGGAATAGGTTTTTTAGGGTCCCAAATAATAACAGACTTACCGCCGCCAAGGTTTGCATCAACTAAAGTACTTTTTTGAGACATTCCTTCTGAAAGCCTGAGAGCGTCGGTTAATGCATCATCAAAAGAAGGGTAAGGAAAGGCTCTGCAACCACCAACAGCTGGCCCCATTACAGTACTATGGATGGCGATTACACCTAAAAGACCCACGCTGTGGTCGTAGAGCTTATAAACTTCTTCATATCCAGGGATGTCAAGTTTTTCAAGAGTCGGACCCATAGTAGTTCCTTTAGGAAAAGTTTTTTGAATGAGTAAGTTAACATAGTCTTATCCCTAAAGGCAATGGTGTTTTTTAGTCTTGCAGTTAAACCAACTAGTAATATATTGTCTTAGCAGTGTTTTAGCTCCAGAGGATGTAATGACAAAGGTAGTGATTGCCGGTAGTATGGTGACTGAGCTTGATGGTTTTTTAAAGAAAAATCGTAAAGCCGATCTGATAACGACCTACTTATTCTACTTAGAAAGAAAATTTAAACTTGATCCTGTCGTTTTTATGAAGGAAAAGAAGATTTATCAAAGTGAATCTTCACTTCTTGAGGTATTGGAGAAAGAGGGCAAAATTTGGCGCGAGACTGAAATTAAAATTCAGGTCGGACAAAAAAACATTAATGAATCGACTAAAAGAGTTTATATATGTCCATTTTCGGGGAAAGTCTTCGGTGATAACACTCACCCAAATCCTCAAGATGCAATTTATGACTGGGTTTCAAAGTGTCCAGAAAACACCGAGCGTGTCGATGGGATGCGTGTAAAAAAGTTTTATGTTTCTGAAGATCCCGAAGTTATTAAAAATTATATCAAACAAAACAAAGAGCCTCTAAAGAAAATTGTTTACACATCGCTGATTACTGGAAAATTGTATAACAATAAGAAAGGTGTTGTAGATGATTTGAAAAAAAATCATATACGTCATTTTGCAATGAGAGAAGTTCCAACACAAAACAGATTTGAAATACAGGATGACTTTCTTGAATTTATTCAATCACATCTAGAAGACACAAAACTTTCTGCATTTGTAGAAAAGCTTTCTGAAGAAGAAGCTTTCACAAAGCATGTAAAGAGATGGATGGAAGAACAACAAGAAGAGCAAGAGGAAGAA
This sequence comes from uncultured bacterium, assembly GCA_964350315.1. Classification (GTDB taxonomy): domain Bacteria; phylum Chlamydiota; class Chlamydiia; order Chlamydiales; family 2-12-FULL-49-11; genus JAJZEO01. Next base: position 118,635 of record CAYGJD010000003.1, on the reverse strand, counting down.
GAGGAAGAAGATGGGCAATAGCCTAACTTCCTTAAATGAAATACAAACGCTGCAATTTGCTCATGAGGTTGCAAAAACGTTAAAATGCGGAGATGTTGTTTGTCTTAGAGGAGACTTAGGAGCAGGCAAGACAACATTTGCAAAAGGAATAATTTCAGCTCTCGTTAGTGAACTCCATCTTGATGACATTGCCTCACCGACCTTCGTCACAATGAACCTTTATAAAAATATTGCCCACTTTGATTTGTATCGCTTGAAAGACAGTAATGTTTTTATTGAAAGTGGTTTTGAAGAGTATTTAGAAGAACCTTATATTGCCATTATTGAATGGCCTGACATTATCGAGGACTTACTTCCTAAAAATGCCATAAATTTTACGATTGAATGTGGCGTGGATGGGTTGAGAAGGATTGTATGAAACAGTTTGAATTTAACAGATGCTCATTTCAGATTTCTTCGAATGGAAAGATCTCACTCCCAAAGCAAAACCTTCCCCATTTTGTCTTAGCAGGACGCTCAAACGTCGGCAAATCCTCATTTATCAATCATTTGTTTCAAAAAAAGAATCTAGCAAAGACATCTTCTAAGCCGGGAAAGACACAGCTTCTTAACTTTTATAATATTGATGATCGAATCTTTTTTGTAGATATTCCAGGTTATGGGTATGCAAAAACCAATAAAGGCGAGAGAGATAAATGGCGTCGAATGATCGAAGGGTATGTGTCGACGTATTTAGAAAAGATTACATTCATTCATTTTATCGATGGTCGTCATGAACCATCTGAAAGTGATTGGGACTTTATTCATTGGGCAAAAGAATCGCAAAAAAAAGTATTATTCATTATTACAAAAATGGATAAAGTTAAGACAAGAGATAGAAAAAAAGTTAAAGAAGAATTGAGTAAGACGCTTGATTCGTTTGGTACAGTGGTTTTCTACAATATAGAAGAAAAATCAGTGCGCCAAAGCGTAAAAGATGAAATTAATAGGACGTATTTCGATGGGCAATCTTAAATCTGATACATTTATCTGTCTCGATGTAGAGGCAACAGGGCTTTCGGTAGAAACAGATGAAATTGTTGAACTTGCCGTCGTTAAATTTACTTTCGATGATATTATTGCAGAGTTCGAATCATTAGTTGATCCAGGAATTCCGATTCCACAAGAATCAATAGATGTTCACCACATTACAAATGAAATGATTAAAGGCAAACCGAGAATTGAAGATATCTTGCCAGAAGCATTTGAAATGATTGGAAAGCATGTTGTTGTTGGTCATAACATAGGATACGATTTGGCTATGTTGATGCAGGCAGCAAAAAAAAGGGGAATACCTTGTCCTCTGGAGACTGAAAATTCAATTGATACACTAAGACTTGCTAGATTGTATGCAGGCTCTCCAACGAATTCATTAGAAGTTCTACGTGAACATTTTAATATTCCAGAAGAAGGCGCGCATAGAGCAATGAATGATGTGATTGTAAACATCAAAGTTTTTAAATATCTTGTTATGGATTTTAAAAAGACAAAAGAAGTTCTCCTGCGACTGAAGCAGCCGATCTTAATGAAGTTATTTCCTTTAGGAAAGCATAGAGGAATCCCATTTCGTGAAGTGCCGATTGATTATTTAAATTGGGCTGTGAACCAAGATTTTGATCAAGATCTTATACATTCTATCGTAGAAGAAAAGAAACGCCGACGTAAAAGAAAGCCTTTCTCACAATCATGCAATCCTTTTTCTGACCTTTAAGAGAATAAGAGCGTTAGTTTAGAATATTTAGCGGGGTTTTAGACTTCTTCTTTGGGATTTCTTCGACATAAGTAGGAATCGCATACCCTGGAAGAGATTCGCGTAATTCCTGAATTAATGCATGTCCTTTTAATTGACTCACTTCAAAATGCGCGGCGCCTTTAACTTTGTCAAGTTGGTGCAAGTAGTAGGGGATAAAACCTTGAGAAATGCATCCAAGAAAAAGAGACTTTAACATAGAAAAAGTGTCGTTTACACCCTTTGTTAGTACTGTTTGTACAAAAATAGGGGTTCCCAACAAAGCAATTTGTTTTAAGGCGAAGATCACATCATCATCAAGTTCTTCAATGCAGTTTATGTGGGCCATGAAGACAACTTGAGACTTTAAATTTTTTAGAAGTGAGAGAAAATCCTTTGAAATTCTTTCAGGGACACCAATAGGGAATCGAGTATGAAATCGGATGATTTTTATATGAGGGATCTGATCAAGTGAAGTAAGAAGATGTTCTAAAACGTTATCTGAAAGAGATAAAGGGTCTCCTCCTGATAAAATCACTTCATGCAGAGTTGAATTATTTCTGATATATTCGAGTTCCTCAATAAATTTTTTGTCATTGCTGTCGTAGGTGAAATTTTGCCTGAAACAGTATCTGCAATGCATAGCACAGGCACCACTTGTAACGAGAAGAATGCGGCCTGGATATTTATGTAGGGCTGCTGGTGCGACTCTTACGCCACTCTCTTCTCCTAGAGGATCAGCAGTAAAACCTTCTTTATCAATTTTTTCCTCTTTTAAAGGGATGAATTGACGGGCAATAGGGTGATCAAGGCAATTTTTTGGAATTTTTTGCGCTAATCGCAGTGGTAAAAGAAGGGGGAATTGAGGAGAAAAATCGACGCGTTCAAGGGTTTCTTCTGTAAATTCCAGAAAGGAAGTTAACTCACCAAGCTTTGTAAAGCTCTCTTTCTGAATTTCTCGCCATGTTTTCATGCAGAAAGTGTAGCATGGATTGCAATTATACGACTAAATCTTCTTCTTTGGGAAACGCTTTGGGGGTGGGGCGCAGAGTTTGGTTTGTTTAAGAGGTTGGAATTATACGACTAAATCTTCTTCTTTGGGGAACGCCTTGGGGTAGCGCGCAGAGTTTGACTAGCTATACAACTAAAAGCTGTTCTTTTGGAATTCTTTGAATTGAAGCACCGAGATTTGCCAGCTTTTCTGTGATTTCTTCATAGCCGCGATCAAGGTATTGAAGGTTTTCAATTTTTGATTCACCTTTTGCGATTAAGGCAGCTAAAATGTATGCAAAACCAGCTCTTAAATCGGGGATTGCGATCCTTTGGCCTTTAAGTGGTGTTGGACCTTTGACTACAATTGAGTGTGGGTAATCGCGCATAGCAAATCGGCAGGAATGTCCGCCGAGGCATTCTTTAAACGCTTCTATATCAGCTCCCATTTCACAGAGTGTTGCTGCATAGCCAAATCGATTTTCATAAACTGTCTCATGAATAACAGAGGTGCCTTTAGCTTGCGTGAGTAAAACGACAAAGGGTTGCTGCCAGTCTGTCATAAATCCTGGATGAACAGCAGTTTCTAAGTGTAGATTTCCTTTAAGCGGGCCTTTATAACGAAATTCAATACCTTTATCGTAGATTTTGAAATCACCTCCAATTTCACGGAGTTTGTTCAAAAATGTAATCATGTGTTCTTGTTTAGCACCTTCAACAAAAACTTTTCCTTTTGTAGCAATAGCTGCCATTCCAAAAGATGCGCCAACAATTCGGTCTGAAATTACGGTGTGTTCTACGTCGTAGAATTCTTTTGTCTCTTTAATATAGATAGTTCGATTTACATCAACTTGAATGGAGACTCCCATTTTTTGTAAAAACAAAATGAGATCGAGCACTTCACTTTCCATTGCAGCATTTTTAATTACGGTAGTTCCTTTTGCTCGACAAGCAGCTAAAATCGTATTTTCAGTTGCTCCAACAGATGGATAGGGTAGATCAATAATTGTTCCAACTAAGCCATTGTGTGATTGAGCAAAATAAGCGCCATCTTTTTTCATTTCGCGATATTCAATATCTGCGCCGAGTGCGATTAAAGCACTTAAGTGAAAGTCGACAGGTCTTTTGCCAATATTACATCCACCTACAGTTGGAACTACGATGTCTTCATCTGTACGGCCGAGTAGAGCTCCGATCATCAAGATGGGGATTCTATTTGCCCCTGAAAATCTTTGGGGGATATATGTGGTTTTCAATACTTTTGTGCAGACTTCCATCGTCTTTTCTTTTCTATCCCATTTAACTTCCATTCCAATCTCTTGGCATAGATCGACAGTCAGTTCAACTTCTGTGATGTTTGGAACATTATGAAAAAGACAACTTCTGTTAGAAATTAGTGATGCAACAAGCATTTTTGTGATAGCATTTTTTGCTCCACCTGCACGGACTTCGCCCTTGAGAGGTTTTCCGCCTTGTATTCTTAATTCACCCATAATTGCACTATATATCAAAATTGATTTGTTGTGACGAGAGAAATCAATTTTTTTAAAGGAAATTCCTCACTCATTGGTTTATTGGCAATTAGAGCAATCTGCATATCATCTTTTGGTATACAATAAATCATAGCTTCTTGCTCTATTCGATAATAGACTCTCTTTCCAAAGATAAAATCACATCTCATTCCACATGCTTCTGTGATCAGTTCATTTTTTTGAAAGACTTTAGCACTAGTTTTCTTTGAAAGATAGGGGATGCTCTTCTCATAAAGTTCGATTAGCCCTTCTGTTGTTGCAACCATATCATCAAAACATGTGCGCATAGAAAGGTGATCTAGTTTTTTTGTTTTTCCATCACTTTCGTAATGTGTTGCAGTTTGATTTATTTGTTCAACAAAGACTTCTTTTAAGCAAAACTCTTTCACTAACTCTGAATATGGAAGATCAGTAATGGTTTCTAAAATCGCGGCAAGAATTCTGAAATTCATAAAGGAGTGGTAGTAAAAAGTTCCTGGTTGAAAAAGAAGATCTTGGCGAAAAAATTGGTTGAGTTGAAGCCTTGTTGGAAGTTCATCTTCTATAGGAGTTGATCTTTTGTAAATACCACCGAAACCCGATGTGTGGTGTAAAAGCATGTTCACAGAGATCGAAGATAAATGAGGCCATTTTATACAATCTGCTGGAAAATAAGAATCAAGACAACTATCTAATGATATTTCTCCTTTTTCTTCTAAACGGGCAAATACAAGAGAGGCAAGGACTTCACTCAAGTGTCCACAATGGTAAAAAGTTGTCGCTTTATTAAAGTTGTTTTGTTCTATATTTTTATGGCCATAACCTTTTCTCAGAAGTGGTTGGTTGTTTTGTAGAATAAGAATTGTGCCGTAAAAATTTGCGTCAATGAGCGCAGCATCAATTTTTTCTGCATTTCTTGTGATGATTTCGATTTCTAGAAGGCCGATTTCTTGAAGAATTTGCTCTATAGAATTTATTGAATGTGCGCTTGTAAGATCGATTAGATCTTTTAATAAGCTTTTACTTTTGTTGCAGGTGATATCAATAGAGGAAATTTTGCCGTTTTTGACGACTAATGACCCATTTTTTCCATGATTTTTAAAAAAGAACTTCATTCTCTTTGTATAAATAAAAACAGTAATATATGAGAAGAACTATGAAGCTAAGAACACGATTATTTTTATTTGTTGCTTGTGTATTTCTTGTGATGCAACTTTTTTCTCTTATAACGAGTTATATTGATGTGACACGCCACATTGATTCTGCAAAGGCAGAGCTTGAAGTAGAAATTAGGGAGTACAATAAGAAACAAGTGCATGATTATCTCTCCTTTCTTACAATTTCAATTGCAGAAGTTGAGCTTCGCATCAATACATTGTTTCATAAAATTACAGACTACAAATGGTTAAAAGAGCAATACGCCCCTTCAAATTTCAATTTTGAGACAAATCAGTGGTCGAATTCAGTGATGTTGGTTGCTTCCAATCAGTGGATTGATTTTATTCAAACGACTGTGAGAGAAAAGTTGACATCACAACTTATTATGCGACCTCCATATTTGCACAATATGTTTACTGTTCCACTTGATGATGTAATAACAATAGTTGCTGGTGTGCATGATGATCAATCTCTTGCAATGTTTATAGGAGTTCCTTACTGGTCAAGTGAATTTGGATCTGAATTAGAGCAAGGTTATCACGATATTCTATTTAGTTTAGATACTTCAAGAAAAAATTGGCTGTTGTTTACGCCTCAACAAATCATGGGGATGAAATCTTCCCAAGTACATGCGCGAGATCCAGTTATTCCAGTTGCACCTCTTTCAACAGATCTTGAAATAAAAAAGCGTGAGCTTTTTCAAAAACTTATAGACATGACTTTAGCAAGTTTATTTAGAGTGCAAGACCATCTGATCAAAAATCCTAAAATTTTACAAAAATTAAATTCCCCAGATTGGGTGAAGGAGAATGTACTAAATCAGATAGAGTTGGCACGCAAGGGCTTTCCTCGTGGAATTGACTCTTGTGAAAGTTATATCTGTAAATCTCTAAAGCAAAATGAGCGAGAAAATCCTTGGATTACATTACACGATTGGCGAGAAAGAGATGATCAAAATAGGTTAGTATGGGAACTTGGAACGATTACAGGTACGGGTATTTGGTATTTTGATCCATTGAGTGCTAATGCGCCAAAGGGGTTGGCATCATTTCAGATCGTACACCCTGGAGATTTTGATGATGGTTCTCCAAAAGTAGGATATGGGGTCTTTTCTTCTGATGTTTTTAAAGACAAAAGAATTGATGTTCATCCTAATTGTAAGCCTGATCCTATTAAAGGCAAACTTGCAACATGTATCACAGATCAATTTGAGCTTCTCCGTTCTCCTTCTGATTACAAAGCTATTTTTCTTGTGAATACCCTCTTATTTGAAAGTGAAGAAAAAGATACTCAAGACCCATCTTTTGGTACGTTAACTGCTGGTGTAAACATCTCTCCGATTTTAGAGAAGCTTGCTCTTATTTCGCCTGATCGGGTTTTGTTTCTTTCAGAAGAGGGGCCACCATTGATGTTTGATACACACGGCCAATCAATTGATCTTTCAGGCGATCAAAGAGATTTTTTACAAAAATTAAAGGGGAGAAATGAGGGCATCGTTACTGATGCAGATGAAAAAGAGTACTATTTCTTGCATGTAACATCTGTTACACATAATGATGGACATATCTTCGTAATTCAAGATAAAGACTCTGTATTTAAACAAATAGATGATCTAGAAGAGCGTGCCAAAGCGTTAATGTATGGCATCACACTTCAATTGGCTTTAGTTGGTTTTGTTGTGTTTCTTGTTGTGCTTGTGTTGATTCATTTCTTTGTTCGTAGAATCGTTCAGCCTATTCAAGATCTTGCTGACATGACTGTTGTTGTTGCAAGAGGAGACCTTGACGAAGTGGTTATTCCTCAGAAAGATAAAGCGCGGAAAGATGAGTTGGGAATTCTTGTAAATGCTTTCGAAGACATGGTTGAGAAAATGAAAGAAGGGAACCAAATTCGAGCTATTCTACACAAGGTTGTTAATAAAGAAGTTGCCGAAAAAATTATTAGAGAAGGAGTTGAGCTAGGAGGAGAAGTCCGCCAAGTAGGAATTCTCTTCTCAGATATTAGAGATTTCACACACATTTCAGAAAATATGCCTCCGCAAGATGTTCTTGCAATGCTCAATGATTGCTTAACTGTCTTATCCCAAGTGATTGATGATCACAAGGGGGTGATAGATAAATATGTGGGTGATGAGATCATGGCACTTTTTGGAGCGCCAGTAACTACAGAAAATCCAGCTATGCAATCTATCCTTTGTGCGATTAAGATGATGCAAGTTCTTACAGAGTGGAATAGACATCGAGTAGCGATACAATACTGCGAACTAAAAATTGGAATTGGAATTCATGTGGGTGAGGTTATCGCCGGAAACATGGGTGCTGCAAACCACTTGAATTATACGATTTTAGGACATAATGTGAATTTAGCTTCTCGCTTATGTGATCATGCAGAGGAGATGGAAATTCTTATCACAGAAGACACTTTAAATGCGCCAGGAGTAAGAGAAAAATTCCAAGTGGAAGCATGTCCTCCAGTGACATTTAAGGGAATATCTGTTCCTACTTCTATCTTTAGGGTCAAATACTAGTAAAATATTCTTCATGCTGCTACAACTAGAGAAGTTCATTTTTAGTTGCGGCACAGTATGAATAAGAAAAATTTTCTCTTTTCCCTCCTTATACTTTCATCATCATACTGTTTTGGTGTGACAACTACAACTGTGACAACTACAACATGGACGCCAACTCAATCACCTTATGCTTGGGGAGCTGCCCCTAACTGGCTCCCACAACAAATTCCCCAAACAACAGATTTTATTGCAGTGATTAATGGTGGATTAACAAACTATCCTATAGTTGATACTAACTATACAATAAGGCAATTTCAATTATTAAACACGACTGCTACAGCTATACATTTATCAACTCCTCCTGGCACAACAACAATCGGATTTGGTGTTGATTCAACGATTAATCAAATAGAATTCAAAGGGCAAACAACTTCTGAAGCCTCTTTTCTCACAACAGGAAATAGTGTTAAGTTAAAGGACCTGACTGAAAAGTGGTTGACTGGAACTTCAAGCATTGTTTTTTCAAGGGATGGAACAGGGACAGATCTTTTAGAGGGGACTGGAATCGTTGACGTTCAGAGTTATACTGTGTTGAACCAAAATCCTACATCAACAAATACAGACTTTACGAATAATTACCAATTTTCTGGTACGATTAATTTAGATAATGATTATGCAACATGGCTGATTACAACAGCTTCGGGTCCGTATGTCGGCTATATTACTGGATCAAATGCCAATGCCCTTGTCCGAGTTGGCGATAATCTAACTTTGTATAATTCACATACTTATTCTGGTACGACAGAGCTTTATGGAAAAACGTTAACTCTAGGTACTTCAAGTGGTAGTCTTCCAAGTTCACCCATTCTTTTTTCTGGAAGTAGTCCAAAACTGCTACTGAGTGGAGATACTTCGATTGGAGGACTCTTAGAAAACACCACGCCTCCAACAACTCCAACTGTTGCATTAGGAGCAAATACACTAACAATTAATCAAGGGGTAACTAGTGTTGACCTCCAAAATTATATCGTAGGGGACAACAACTTTTCAGGAGTGATCTCAGGCAGTGGTGGGATTGTTAAAGCAGGATCAGAAACACTTCAGCTTAGTGGACAAAATCTCTACACTGGAGCAACAGCAGCAAATGCTGGAACTTTGAATGTAAATGGAACGATCGCAACAAGTAGTTTGCTCACAGTCGGAACATCTGGAACAGTCACAGGAACAGGGACTCTTCCTGCAACGACAAATAATGGAATAGTATCGCCAGGAAACTCAGTTGGAACGCAAACAATTAGCGGGAACTATATTCAGTCATCGACAGGAAATTTAGTCATAGAGGTTTCATCTGATCCAGATGCATCGATGCTTGATATTTCAGGAACAGCCACGCTTGATGGGACATTGACACTTGAGCTGCAAAGAGGACTTTTCCCAAATGGCACAACAGTGACCATTTTGACATCAGGAGGAACAAGAACAGGGACATTTTCTCAAGTAATTGATTCCTTAAATACAACGTTTGCCCCTGTATACAATGCAAATAGTGTTACGTTAGTGAGTTCAGATCACCATGTACACCCACATGTTCCAACAGCAGATATCCTCGGAAAAAATGCCAAGAGTGTTGCAACATATTTATTTGGAGATTTTGAAAATTCGACATTCAATACAGACATTAGTGATCAGATAAATAAAGTACTCAATGACTCATTTACCGATGAGCAATATCTGGATGCATTAATTGCCGTATCACCGCTTGCCGTTGGTGGAGTAAACAAAGTACATGCGCAAAATATTGAAAGGCATGCCCGTTCTGTTGATGATGCATTCAACTCAAGAGCAAAAAAAAGTCATAAGCAACAAAAAAGTCATAAGCAACAAAAAAGCTTTGGTTCAGCGTCTGTCTTTCAATATAGATCAGATGAAAATGTAGATAGTTCAACGACCACTGAAACTATCCGAAGAGATGAGCCAGTAGAAGTTGTAGAAGAGGGAAGAAAATTAAATTTCCCGAGTAGTTATGGGCAGTATGAGACATCCTTTTTCTTAGAACCTTACTGTATTCTCTATGAACAAGGTCAGCTTCAAGGAAATTTGATCAATATTGGACAAGTAGCTTTTGATTCCTTTACGGTCGGCGCAGGATTTGGTTATGAATCTGTTATTGATGAAAACTTTGTCTTTGAGTTAGGAGCTGGATACTCATATTCTAATCTTGATTGGCATAATGGATTTGGATCGGCATATTGGAACACTTTATATCTTGCACCATTTTTTGGATTGTTTGATCAAAATGCATTTCTAAATGCAATGGTTCTTGGCGGATTCAATTTTACAGTAGTCGATAGAGGTATTCCAGTAGAAGGAATCGCGCAAACAGCAACAGGAAAATTCACTAATTACGATCTACTAGTTCGAACAAATGGTGGAGCTAGATGGGCAATCTATAGAAAAAATGAGACAACGGGATGGATTCAGGCAGAAGGAACGCTTAACTATCTCAATATCTTTACACCAGAATATACTGAAACAGGGGCTGGAGCTCTTGATTTGAAGTATCAAAAGCAAACACAGTCTATTTTGCAACCAATAGTTATGACAAAATTTATCCATGAATTAGTGTTATCAAAAGGAATTATAGCCCCAGTATTAAAACTTGGTTGGATGGGAACATTCCCTTTGAAAAAGCAAATACAAACAACAAAACTTGCTCTTTCTCCTACAAGTGAGTACTTCAAAATTCAAGGGTATAGCCTAACAAATCAAATGATCGTTGGTGCTGAACTTTTTTATAAAAGTCCTAGAGAGTTTAAATTAACTTCAGGATTCGACACCTACTTTTTTGATAAGTCATTTGTTTTAGACATAAATACGAAAATTGAGTGGATATTTTAATGAATAAACAAACATTGCTATTTGGTGTTCTAGTTTCTTGTACGATAAATTGTTTTGCTGAAGTTACATCGACATGGAATCCGACTCAATCCCCATATAATTGGGGAAGTGGTCATCTTACAAATAATTGGACAAACGGCATTCCCTTAACTTCAGGTGACGTTGCAATCTTCAGTGGGGCGGGTTCAATTTTTCCTGAAATAAATGCAGATTTTACTTTGCAGCAACTTCAATTGCTTAATTCAACAAATGATCTTTGGCAGTTTACGACAGACGGGGCTACTGTCATGTCATTTGCGTCTAATCCTAATATTAATCAAATTGAATGTATGGGAAGTGTTTCAGTGGCGACATCTTTTGAAACAACTGGAAACACAATTAGAATAGCAGATCCATCTAAAACAAGTTATATTTCTGATTATGGAGTTTCTTTCTTCGCAGCAGATGGTTCAACAAACAGAGGCCTTTTACAAGGAACTGGCACCGTTCATGTAGGTGAATCTACAGTGTTGCACTACAATCCAACATCGATGGACACAGATTTCACCAATAATTACCAATTTTCGGGCACAATAAATCTAGATGAGGATTTAGCAGTCTGGGTTATTCAGACAGCATCAGGGCCCTTTGTGGGGCAAATTACCGGATCAAATCCAAATACGCTGATAGAGCCTCTTACAAGTTTTACTCTCCATAACTCCCATACTTTTTCTGGGATGATGTTGATGTCTAATGGTCTTACATTGACATTAGGAACATCAGGTGGAAGTCTTCCAAATGCAAACCTGTTTTTTAACGACTCAACTGGAGGGGTTCTTGCATTAACATCAGATGCTGCAGTAGGAGGTCTTTTCTCAGAAGAGCAGGCAGTAACCTTAAATGAGATTAATTTAGGCACAAGTACGCTAACGATCAATCAAAACAGTGAAAGTGTAAATTTCAGCGATACTTTTGAAGGAACAAATACCTATTGGGGAAGAATTTCAGGTAGTGGCGGAATCATTAAGGCCGGCACCTCTCCTTTAGAACTAAAAGGAACGAACACCTACACAGGAGCAACGCAAGTTACAGCAGGGGAATTAAAAGTGAATTCCTCGATTGCAACAAGTAGTTTGTTAACGATTGGGACATCAGGAACAGTCACAGGAACAGGAACTCTTCCCGCGACAACGAATAATGGAACATTGAATCCAGGAAACTCTGTTGGTACGCACATCATAGAGGGAAATTATATTCAGTCTTCAACAGGAAATTTAATCGTAGAGATATCATCTGTTCCAGTAGCATCTAAACTTGAGATATCGGGATCAGCAACTCTTGCTGGAACACTGACAGTAGATTTGCAAAAAGGTCTTTATCCACTTGGCACATCGGTTACATTTTTAACATCAGAGGGAATAAGATCAGGGACTTTTAGTACTGTCGTTGATTCTTTAAACACAACGTTTGTTCCTGTCTATGGACTGTATGATGTAAAACTAGTATGCTCACAACACCATGTTAATCCGCCCGTTGTGACAAATGCCATCAGTGGCATCAATGCAACAAGTGTAGCAAATTACTTGATTGAAGATTTGGCAAATTCGACATTTAACCAAGAAATTGTCAATCAAGTCAATAAGGTGTTAAATCATTCCTTCACAGATGAGCAATACTTAGATGCTTTGATTGCTGTTTCACCTCTTGCTGTTGCCGGAATTAATAAAGTGCATGCGCAAAATATAGAAAGACATGCCCGCTCGGTTGATGAAACCTTTATTTCAAGGGCAAGATCAATTACAAATGTACAACAAAATATAGAGGCTTCAAATCTTCATCAATACGTATCGAGCAAAGAGGAAGGGGCAGCGAAATATTCAACTCCGAAAAGCCAAAGACGAGAAGAAAAACTGACAACTAAAAAAACAGGCTTTGCCTCTGTTTACGGCGAGTATGAAACATCTGTTTTCTTAGAACCGTATGTAATTATCTATGACCAAGACCAAATACAAGGCAACATCACAAATTTAGGACAAATTCCTTTCCAAACTTATACATTTGGAGCAGGTGGGGGAGTTGAACTTGTTTTTGATGAAAATTTTGTCTTTGAAACAGGGGCTGGTTATTCCTACTCACACCTTGACTGGAGAGATGATTTTGGATCAGCTTATTGGAATACAGTCTATTTGGCACCATTCTTGGGTTGGTTTGATCAAGATACTTTTATCAATGTAATGGTTCTTGGAGGATTTAATTTTACACAAGTGAGTCGAGCTATTCCTGTAGAAGGAATTGACCAAGTAGCAAAAGGGAAATTTACGAATTACGATCTCTTAGTAAGACTGAATGCAGGAGTAAGAGAAGCTGTTTGTGTCAGAGAAACTTCTACTGATTGGCTTCAAGGAGAGGCAACTGTTAACTACCTCAATATCTTTACGCCAAGTTATACAGAGACAGGAGCTGGTTCTTTAAATCTGAAATACAAAAGCAATACTCAAATGATTATTCAACCAAGAGTGATTGCAAAATGGATACATGAAGTCGTCTATTCAAAGGGGATTGTTGCTCCTGTTATAAAACTTGGTTGGATGGGAACATTCCCCATCAACAAGCAAACCCTATCAACTAAGCTTGCTCTATCCCCGACAGCAAGTTATTTTCTTATTCAGGGGTATGACATGACAAATCAAATGATTGCAGGCGCAGAACTCTTCTATAAGAGCCCAAGGCAATTTAAGATCACCTCTGGATTTGACACCTATTTCTTTGATAAGTCAATGGTATTTGACTTTGGCGTGAAAATGGAGTGGTTATTTTAGTCCTGAGCCTTTTGGCCTTGAGGAAAAACTACGTGCTAGTCAAAATGGTTGCCAAAGAGGAATAGGGTATGATTTTTGATGGAGCTTTAGTTGCTCTTGCAACTACAGTAGCTGGCGCCGGGTTTTTCTATGTATGGCCACTTAGAAAAAATTTTATTGAAGTATCGGGTCGGGAAAAAATCTTTTCAAGACGAGGCGCAGTCCTTTCTGCAGAAAAGCATGCAGTGTTAGAAAACATTGATGCAGGCGTTATTACATGCGATCGCGATGGTCGCATTACCTATATAAATTCACGTGCTCAAACCTGGTTGAAATTAAAAAATACTTCTATTTTGTCAAAAAGTATCAAAGAAGCGTCAAAAATGTTTTCAAATGATTTAATCAATGAAATTGACCGACTTGTTGATATTGTCCGTGCTCAAAAAGAAAGAACGAGAACTTTTGTCCCTCTAAATCAGTCAGAAAAAGCGCTACTTGAAATCATTGTTGTTCCCTCAGAGGATGAACATGGTGTTAGTGTTATTTTGAATGACCGCTCAAATCAACATAAAATGATTGAGATGGGGAAAGAATTTATCGCAAATGCCTCCCATGAATTAAGAACTCCTGTCACAATTATTCGTGGATTTGCTGAAACGCTAAAAGATTTGCCTGAAATTTCAGAAGAAATGTTTGATTCAATATTAAACAAAATTATACGAAATTGTGGACGCATTGAAATTTTAGTAAAAAATCTTCTCATGCTTGCTGATCTTGACTCATCATCAGAAATCCAATTGAAAGAATGCAACCTTCTTGCAATCATTGATGATTCTTGCAACACCCTTTTAAATGTTTCGCCCAATGTACACATAGAGCAATTACAAAATGATGATAATATCATGATATGGGGTGATACGGGCCTGCTTGAACTTGCGATCTTTAACCTATTGAAAAATGCAGTGAAATATTCAAGTACAACAGCAGAAATAAAAATTACAATAGATGCAAGTGAAGAAGTTGTAGAGATTAAGATTGAAGATAAAGGAATTGGAATAAAAGAAAGTGAACTTGAGAAAATCTTTGATCGGTTTTACACAGTTGATAAAAGTCATTCAAGACAACTAGGAGGGGCAGGACTTGGTCTTTCTATTGTAAAAACGATTATCAATAAACACGATGGAAAAATTTGGGCCACATCAAAGGTTGGGGTAGGAACAACCTTTCATATTGTCTTGTCACGTCTTTAACTCATCGTCTAAGTCATCAGAGTCTTTTTGATCAGTTGGTTTTGTTTGAAAACGAATTTCAAGAGAGATGTCATTATCTTTTCCTTCAATCACAAGCGGAACTTGTGGTGAAGAAGAGAAATTTAAATAATGCTTTAATGCTGAAAGATTATGGTGCGAAAGAATTTGAGTTATTTCTTCTTCAGATAATAGGGATTGTTTGTCAGGCTCAGAAAAATACTTTTCCTCTTCTTTTTCAAGAATGTCTTCTGCAACACCTTTTCCAAAAAGAGCACTTAACACAGGGAAAGAGGCATATCTAGAATAGATGAGGTTTTCATTGCTTTGCAAAGAGATGAATTGAGAAAGAGGTAAGCTGTTCGATCCTTTAAGCATGCAGTACCAAGCCTCAGAAATCTTCTCATCTGTAAAACGAAGTTGAGTGAGCTCAAATTCTTCGCTAATGAGGGGAAAAAGTTGTTCAGAAATTTTGCCAGCAAGCTTTTCATGATAAAATGGAGCGTCAGAATAAAGAATATCAAGCAGTCTTTCAAATGCTTCTATCGAATGTTTTTCAGCAGTTTGCGAAAGAAATAACTTTGAGCTCTCTTTTTTTGTCGCAATTCTTGGTGAAGAATAAGTTTTTCCAGTCCGCTCAGTCGGAGTGCTCTGTTTTTTAGAATTCTTTTTCGCTTTAGAAAAGAACCCTTTTTCAATCTTGCTTCTAGCATTATTCAAAGCAGTCATATGGCTTAAATACCCCTGACAGGATCGATTGCTTGAGATAGTTGTTTGCATAAGAGATGTCCACGACAAGCTGATCACGGCAATAAAAATGATCACAAATGGGATGGCATTCATTCTTTTTCCTCGATGATTACTTTATTGTCTTCACATCTTGGTAAAATAAAAGCGTAGGATAGCGACTTATTATCTTTATCTGTAAGAGTTAGTTGCACAACACTTTTTGTATCGATATCCCATTCAATAGAATTGATGTCATTTGCAAGAACCTCTTCTCGGACTTCTGAGCCCTCTTTTGAAAAGACTGATAAAACGACCTTTCCCCCTTGTTTTAATTCAATCTCACCACGGCGAATCCCTGAAAAGACCATTTCTCTATCAAGACCATTTTCAAAGACAAAGGAGAGTACAGAAATTGTTTCCCCGTTGAGGTTTTTTTCCTCTTCTTGCATCGAAAGAGGCTCAAGATGTTCAAAAACAGTGTGTAGTCTTTCTGATAAATATTGCCTTTGAAGGGAAATAATGTGGGCTTTTTCCGTTCGGGCAACAAGCTTTGATGAAACATTAAAATTTGAAAATACAACATAAAAGCACACAGCAAGAATACCAAAGGCAATACATACCTCAATTAGAGTAAGTGCATACTTTTTTAGAGAAAGTTTTTTCATTAGTAAATTCTTTCAAATAAAACTAAAAGCAAGTTTGGGTCGTTGAGAGGATTCTTAGTGATTTTCGATGTCAGCCGATAGGGGTGAGACCTTGTTTGAAAGGCTTGTCCCATTCCATCTACGGGTTCTTTTGACTTCCGAAGTTTTTCCTCGTCAATATCGCACAATATTGTATTAATCAATCCTTTAGAAATTAACTTCATAGTATGATCCCTCCGAGAAAACAGTGTGATCATACCAAGGGAATGAAATAATACGCTATAGATATTATGCTTCTCGGTTCTTACGTCTGAGACAAAGAGCGATAAAAAGACCTGTTAATACTAAAAAGAAGAATACAGTTGCTTCAGGACCAAGCATAGGCTTAGCGTTTACGTTGATCACCCCAACAACCGTCAATAAGGCAATAATTACTCCAACACATGCATCACCAGCAACCATTCCAGAAGCAATTAAGACGCCGCTTTCATCAATATTCTTTTTGCGTCCTGCACGATGAATGATTGATCGAGCAATTCCACCAACCATGATCGCGGTAGAAATTTCAAGAGGAAGGTAGAGACCAATCGCAAAGGGAAGAATTCTTGATCTTAGTAACAAGACAACAATTCCAAGAACAACTCCAAGCATGACAAGGACTGTTGGCAACTTGTGTTCAATTACACCTTGAGCAACGATTGATAAAAGAGTTGCTTGAGGAGCTGGTAGGGCAGCTGATCCAAAGACATAAACCTTATTCAATAAGACAAGAATACCGCCGATAATCAAAGATGGAACAACAAGCCCAATGATTTCAGTAACTTGTTGCCACTTTGGAGTAGCACCAAGTAAAAAGCCCGTTTTTAAATCTTGGGAAGTTGTTGAAGCAAGGCAAATAGCTACATTCACAACAGCACTCATCATAATTGCCATGATTAAATAAACTTTTTCAGTCCATCCAAGACCAGCAAAAATGAATCCTGTTAAAAGAAGGGTAGTAATCACCATCCCAGAAGCTGGATTTGAAGAACTACCAACTAGTCCAACAGTGATTGATGTTACAGCAGAGAAGAAATACCCCAAGACAACAAGCAAGACAATCGTAAATAAATTCATTCCCATGCCAGGCAAAAGCCACAACATTAAAATGATGGCAAGAGATCCTAAGAGGAGCCAAGCCATTGATATGTCAGTATCTGTTCGGAGTAGATCTCCTCTTCCCTTCATTCCACCGAACAGTTCTTTGAAACCAACATGAACTGTTCGTATAATCATCGGAAAAATTCGCGCGAGGTTGTAAAGACCTCCAACTGCGACACATCCCGCCCCGATGTAGCGGATGTAGTTTGACCAAATAGCCATTGCATCCATTTGGTCGATAGGAATTGTTCCAGGGAATATTTCTACATGCCCTGTACCATACATCTTAATAAGAGGAATCAATACCCACCAACCAATCGCGCCACCTGCAAAAGTAACAGCTGCGATTCTTGGCCCGATGATGTAACCAACACCTAAAAGGGCCGGTGTTCCATCAATTCTAAATTGCGTATGTTCAAAAGGTTTGATCACAAAAACAGCAACATCATCGAAAAGGTGGAAAAGATTGATACACAATTTGTAGAGACTACCAATAAGAATGCCCCAAAAAGCCATCATAGCAGTTTTGGCGCCAGATGCCCCTGCCTTTAATATTTCAGCACAAGCAGTTCCTTCAGGAAAGGGAAGAATCCCATGTTCTTTAACAATAATATAGCGTCTCATGGGGATCATAAATAAAATCCCTAGAATACCACCTAAAAAAGCCAGGATAAATATCTTAGTGTTTGAGATATTTGCCCCAAGCATAAATAAAGCTGGAACACTAAATATAATTCCCGCAGCAAGACCCTCTCCAACAGAAGCAATTGTTTGCACAATATTGTTCTCAAGAATGGAGACATTTTTGAACATCGTTCGAAGAATACCCATCGATAAAACAGCAGCTGGAATCGATGCTGAAATAGTCATGCCCACTTTAAGGCCTAAATAAGTATTCCCCACAGTAAAAAAAATGCCTAATAATATTCCAAGGAAAACGCCACGGAAAGTAAACTCTCGAACATTTTCAGTCGAAGCAATAAAGGGTTTAAATGGTTCACTACTCATAAACCGGAAGATGACGAGTTAACTATTTTTTTTCAACATAAAGGAAATAGTTTCGTGTTTTTGGGGTAAAACCACGCTCATTTTCGGGGAGTAAAGAGAGGGTTGTTTTCACAAGAAAGTGATTTTTTTCAGTGACTTCCTTTGTCAGTTTTGCAACAGCTCTGTATTCATAAGATCCAAGAGATGAAAGATCAACAAAATATTTTCCTAGTTCGATTTCATCTTGATCGATGAAGGTGTCAATTTCAGAAAGAAGCTTTGCATAAGAGAGAGAAAAAATTCTTTCACATTCTATTTCTTTCATAATTTCTGACTGTTTTTGGGCAGCACGAAACGGAAAACTCGACAAAGGAATGATCACAAGTGCCAAAATTGATATGGCAATAAATATTTCAAGAAGGATGAAATAGTTTTTACGAATCTTCATAACAGAGAGTATTGCAAAAAAGAGAATTGAACAATATTTTAAAATATATTATATGTATGTTTAGAATAGAGAAAACTTACTAAAGTCAAACCTACTTTGCGCATAAAAATGAAAGGAAGCGCCCGATAGTGTAGCAAAGTATCACAAACTTACCATACCGACATAGACCTAATCGACATTGAACTCATTTACTAACAAAAAGAGAACATGCCATGCCATTTTTGGGCAGAGCGCTCTATAATTTGCTGCAGACAAAAGTTGAGAAGGGAACTTCAGAAACTATTGCGGACTGGCAAGTACGAGATTATCGAGCGCTAAGTATAGATGAGTTGCTTAAAGGATTAAATGATCTGGGGCTTGATATTGATATCGATCAATTTGAGGTGACAGCAGACCAAGTCGATTCTCCAGAAGAGATAGCGGCAAGTGTTGCACCGCCCGGAGAACCACGAGAACGAATTTATTTATTTGTCTTTGAGCTATGGCGAAGGTTTTTAGACGACAGAGAAACGATATCGATATTTTGCGATGAACTCGATCAAGTCATCTCAGCATATGAAGACGATCCTGCTTCAACAGAAGAGATCGCCTACTCAATGCTAAAAGAACTTGTTGGCATACTTGAGCAAAATGTAATACTAGGCCAAAAACCAGTGAAACTATTTTCAACAATATCAGATTTTCTCTCTCACGACTTAGAAAGCTTTATCTACAACTTCATTCAAGATTTAATCGAACAAGACCGGCCGATGGCAGCCTCAGAAATCACCTCCAATTTTATTCCCTACGTGGAGCAAACCCTCTGGTTTGACCTCTTAAAAATCAAACTCATCGGTGGAGCCTCAGTAGAAGAAGCAAGTGCAATGGCCTCCCGCTTTTTAGAAAAATTAGAAGAGGCCCCAGAATTAGATCTATACTTTGAACTACTCTACTACCTCAATAAGACAGGACATAAAGAACTCTTTGAATCAGTCTATAAAAAAGCCCTAGAGTTAGTGAATATAGAAGCAGACTACATTGAAATACTAGATATTCTCTTTGAATATTATCACCTCAATGATAGAAAGAGAGATGAAAAGGTTGTCGAAGAAATTCTACTCGAACGGAAAAAATTGACAACAGCGAAGAGTGTTACAAAACAAGAAATAAAATACTTACAGGAGTTTGTGAGATGAAAGATGAAGCAGTATTTGTTGTCACAAGTAGTTGTACAGGTTGTGGCTTATGTACAACTTTGAAGCCAGATAAATTTACAAAATTAGAAAGTACTGGGACTGCCCATTGTTATGCAAATCCTGATGATCCTGTAGAACTTGAATAAATGGATATGCTGGAAAAATTTTGTCCATTTGGAGCGATTAAAAAAATTAACTAAGCTCAAGCTTAACTGGTTTAAAGTCGAGGAAGTCGCAAGCTGTGCAAATCACTTGCATTTTTCCGCGTGTGAAGTTCACAGGCGCATCAGATTTAAGGTTGTGCAAGTGGCCATAGAGGCAAATATCTATTCTGTGATCTTCTAGAAGTTGCATCACATCAGAGGAGCGATCTTCTGGTCCTGCAGGAGGATAATGAACCATTGCTATTCGATGCTTGGCCTTTTTATCTATGCTATTTAGCGACCATGTTAAGCGATTCATTTCACTCTTGAAGACTTTTTCATCGTGAAGCCGTTCTTCTTTTGTCTCTTCTTTTTTGTGGACATTGACACCTGCTGGAATTTCTCTATAGACGATGTAGGGGCCGTAGGAAATGTCAGCTCTTTCCCAAAGACGAGAGCCTGCAATGGCAATATCTTTCCATAGAAAGGAGTCGTTGTGGATGATGTGTATGGAAGGGGGGAGGATTGCTCGAACTTTTGTTGTAGATTTCCACCAAAGGTCGTGATTTCCTTTAATCATCACCTTTGTGCCAGGAAGAGAATCGATCCATTTTAAATCAGGAATGGCATCTTCAGTATTTAGCGCCCATGAAATATCACCTGCGATTAAAACAAGATCATCATCTGAAATCATTTCGCGCCAATTCTTCTCAAGCTTACTAGAATGATTCGTCCACTTTTCGCCAAAGACATCCATTTTCTTGCCTTCGACGCCAAATGATAAATGTAGATCTGCGATTGCCCATATTGTCATTCCCCAAGTCTAGCAGAAGAGGATTTTTACGACATTATCATATAGTCAAAATAATTAGTAACCCAAGTATTTATCTAAATCCTTGTTACCTGGTTCATTGAACTTCTCAAAAATTGTAAGCATTCGATTGGCTTTTTCAAGAAAATGTGGCTCCTGTATTGATTGCTCGATCAATCGTCTTATAGCTTGTTTGAAATGCAGATTTAAAAAAAAGCAAATGCCTTCTTTTGACATTACAGGTTTTTGCAAATTATTGTGGTAGTTATTCAGAAAAGCATCTTTAGTTTCTCTAATTGATGATTCATCAAGGTCAAAATATACTTGAGCAAAATACAAATAGTTAATTACTTCCGTAAAACTTAATTCTGGCGCCGAAATAGGTGGAGCGCTAGGGCCACAAAATAAGGTAAATCGTGCGGTGTCAAAAAGTGTTAATACTTCGTTTTGCCTGTTAAAAGAAAGGTTTGCAATTTTTGATATAGTTGATGAGAGAGTTTTATTCTGATGTTTCAATAGATATGTTTTTTGATGCTCTAATAATAAGGGTATTATTCTCAAATAATTTTCGTATATGCTTGTGTGTGCTTTTTCATCAATTTTTTCTTTTAGAAAAAGGGCCGTTTTTTGTCGGTCAGGAAAACGAGCAGAAGAAAAAGAAAGTTTGTCATATAGGGTTGCTTCTGAGATATTTTGAGATTGAATTTTTCCAAGTAGTGTTCCGCAGACTGAAGAAAAATGTAGAAGATCTGAATAGTTTTTTTGTTTGAAAAGTCCTACAATTGAAAGACCAGGTGCTTCTTTGAGAAGAAGGAAATAAAAACTATTGTTGTTTTGGAAAGAAAATTGACCATGATCGAGAATTTTAACAGCTGTAATTTTTTCTTCTGGGTGATCAGTATAAAATGCTTGAGATAAGATCATTCCCAGATGAGCTCTTAAATCGGTTGAATATTTAAAATAGTAAATCTTATTTTCATGCGTTACTTTTACAACAAACGTATTAAAAGCATCGCCCGTCCAAACGCCACGAGGAACAATCTGCCACTTCACCCCTCTGCCAAGCAGAAGTCTTAAGGCTTTTGTGATTGCAGCTTCAAGGGGGTATTTAGAAAAATTTAGGTGGGTTGCAGTTTTAAGATATTCTTCTTTTGCACTCCCTTTGAGAATGCCGTGGCTTGCGAATATTTTTTCTGTAAGTTCTTTGTACATGAATATATTGTACAAAAAGCAAGCGTATTTAATGTAAGCGTCTGATTGTTAGAACTGGAAGTTGTTGGGGATTTTTGTGCCTGACTTCACAATAACAATCCCTTCTCGAACAGAAAGCCAAGGGTCATCATAAGATTGAAGGTTTTTGATGTTTTTCAATGAGACGTTATCTCCGATAGATGCGCCTTCATCGATAATGGTTTTTTCTATGTGACAATTAGAGCCGATTTTTATTGGACTTTGGTTAGAGTTCGGAGACCAACCAACTAAGATAGAATCACGTACAATGGTGTTTTCCCCAATTGTAGAATTAAGGCCGATCATAGAGCCTGTAATTTCACCAGATCCAACAACAGAGCCATCGCATATAATTGATTCAGATACAGATGTGTTAGAAATTCGCGGGGAGGGGAGAGTTATTGATTGGGTAAATATAGGTCTATCTACGTTGTACAAGTCAAGGCAGAGCTTATTTTTGGCAAGCCCAAGGTTTGCCTTATAGTATGAGGTGATTGTACCAATATCTTCCCAATACCCATCAAAAACATAGGCAAAAGTCTTCCCTTTTTCCATTTGAGTTGGAATAAGGTGTTTGCCGAAATCAGCGCGTAAGTCTTCTTTAAGTAGAGATATAAGAGCTTCTCTTTTAAAGATGTAAATTCCCATCGAACCAAGAAAGGAAAGATCATCTAAAGCATCGTGTTTTTCTGCTATTTCAGGTGCGATTGCAAATTTTTTGATGATTGCGGGGTCTTGAGGTTTTTCAAAAAAATCAACGATTTCAAAATTCTTGTTAATTTTCATTACCCCCATTCGCTTGGCTTCTGCTTCAGCGACGGGGATTGTTGCAATGGTAAGATCAGCATCCTTTTCTTTTGCAAATTCTAGCATCTCGTTAATATCCATGGAGTAAAGTTGGTCTCCAGATAATATTACAAAGTGTTTTGCTGGATGTTGTAAGATGTGAGCTAGATTTTGTCTGACAGAATCAGCAGTACCTTTATACCAAACACCTTTATGAGGTCCATCTTCTGGAGAAAACACCTGAAGATGCGCATTGGTCTCACCATGTAAGGGGAAAGTCTCTAATAAATAGTTATTCAATGTAGAGGCTAAGAATTGCGACAAAACGAAAATGTCTGTAATACCAGAGTTTAGTGAATTTGAGATGGCGATATCAATGATCCTGTATCTCCCACCAAAGGTAATTGCCGGTTTACATCGAATTTCTGTAAGAGGTTGAAGCCGAGTTCCTTCGCCCCCTGCAAGAATGATCGTAGCAACATCGTTTTTCGATTTTGGCGAATTGTTATTACTCATTCGATCCTATTTATGCTATTGTAACCATCGTTATAATTACTGTATAATTAGGATCTAAATAGTGAGCAATACTATTATTTAAGTTTCCAAGACTTCACTAGATGTAAACACTCAGCTTGAACGTCATGGGGAAGATTCTTTTTAGTAGAAAGTTCTTCTAACCCTGCGATGCAAGCTTGACTCTTTGTTTCTGCAAGCAGGCAAGCCAGATAAGATCCGAAAGTTTCGTGTTTATGAAAGTCATTCTCATGTAATAGCTTAAGCGCAACTTGTTCAACTTCTTCATCGGGGAGAAAAGCAGCCAGCGCTGCTGCAGCACGTTCATTGTCAACAGAATAGGGCTTTTCTTGCACCCTTTTGAGGAGAAAAGTTTTTGCCTCATTCCCAAAAGATCTCAGCGCAGAGATAATTGCTTCTTCAGCATCAAAAGATTCCTGACCAAGCGCAAGGTATAAATGAGGGATTGCACGTGCATTGCCAATCTTAGCTAATGCTCTTGCAGCAAAGATAGGAGCTCGACCATATCCAGGGGATAAAGAGTCATAAAAAACAGTAGAATCAACTAATTGAAGTAGTGCACCAACTGCTAATTCCTTTTTTGCGACAAGGGCGTTGATTTCATCAAGGGGATCGATCTCTTCTGTCAAAATTAAGTCACTGATTAATAGGGTGATTTCGCCGGCATCCTTATTATCATAAACGTCGCGAAGTTTTACATAGATCTCTTTTGCTTTTTCGATATCTTCAAAATATTGAGTCGGGAGAACTTTGTTGGCAAGATCCTCTCCCAAGCTTTTCTCAACTTGGTTAAGCATTATAATGCGATCAAGATCAAATTCATCGTTAACTCCTACGCCATCTTCTTCGTAGTATTGGATCATTACAGCAAAATTTCCGCCAAAGTGAACATTGCGGTGGATGATGATTTGAATGTCTGTTTCGTCAATGAGTGGAAGGTCCATTTATCTTAGCCTTATTAGTGACAAGAGTTGTTAATAAATCTGCATTATAACTAGAGCGGACAAAAGGACCTGCATAAACATGAAGAACGCCGATGGAATTGCCATACTCTTCAAATCTTTTGTAAGATTCTGGAGTGACAAATTCCTTCACAGCAAGTTTTCGTTCAGAAGGTTTTAGATATTGTCCAATTGTAATGATATCAACACCTGCGTCATGTAAATCAGAAATCGTTTCACACACCTCATCAACACTTTCACCAAAGCCGACCATTAGTCCAGACTTAACAAAGCGTGAGCAGTTAGATTTTTTTACATGGGCAAGTATTTTTAGAGTTCTTTCATAAGTCGCCTTATGACGAACGCGTGGTGTTAAACGGCGTACCGTTTCGATATTATAATTAAAAACTTCGGGGGCTTCTTCAATCACTAAATCAATAGCATCAAAATTCCCATGAAAATCTGATGTCAATACTTCAATTGTAACATCAGGAATTTCTTTGCGCAGTGTCTGAATCACTTTGACAAGATGAGAGGCTCCACCATCTGCAAGATCATCTCTTGCAACCATGGTAATAACAACGTGCTTTAAGCCAAGTGCTTTTGAAGATTCAGCAACTCGCATTGGTTCTTCTGGGTCGGGAGGGGGAGGAGTTTTTGAAAATCCAATTTCACAAAAACCACATGCGCGTGTGCATTGACTTCCTAGAATTAAATATGTCGCTGTATTTTTTGAATAACACTCGAGTCGATTGGGGCATTTTGCTTCTTCACAAACAGTATTTAGCCTGTGTTTGTTGATTACATCGCCTGTTTGAAAAAGACCTTCTCCTTTTGGCAAAGAGCGATGAAGCCAGCTTGGGAAGTTGCCTCGATCATTACCTTCTGGATTTTTAGGCAAAAGTTCTTGAGGTTTTTTTTTCCGAGGCTTTGCAGGGGCTGTTGTTTCGTACAACTCTTTCATGCTATGATTTCTTTATCATTGGAGGTAAGTGCATAGGTTCATCTTGAGCTAAAAAGGCAACTTCCATCCAAGACTCAGCAAGAGTTGGATGAGCGAAAATTGTTTCTGTTAAACAATCAACAGTGAGTTCATTTTGAATGGCAATGGTCATCGAAGCAATCATGTTTCCTGCTTCAAATCCTACCATGAATGCGCCAAGGATTCTACCCGTTTTCTTTTCAGTAACAATTTCAGAAAAACCTTCTGTCTCTTGAGCAGCTTGTGCCTTGCCAAGAGCTGAAAATGGGAATGTATCAGATCTTGCATCGATGCCGAGCTCTTTTGCTTGGTTGAGAGTTAAACCAACAGTTGCAATTTCTGGATGAGTAAACATTACAGCAGGCACCATATTGTAGTCGATTCTCCCGCCTTTGCCAGCGATTCTTTCTGCAGCAACGACAGCTTGATGAGACGCGACGTGAGCAAGCATTGATTTTCCTGTTACATCACCAACTGCATATATGCCTTTTACCTGGGTTTCCATCGCATCGTTTATGTCAATAAATCCACGTTTATTTGTACCAAGTCCAATTGCAGAGAGATTCAAACCTTCGGTATAAGGCATACGACCAACAGAAACTAAAAGCATTTCACCATCGATTGTTGAACCATTGTCTAAAAAAGCTCGCACGCTACCATCAACAATGCTGCTCTTTTCCATTTTGACACCGCATCGAAGTTCAATGCCACGCTTCTCAAAAGATTTTGAAAGAAACTTGGAAATCGATTCGCCCATTGTCCAAACAATTCCAGGTAAAAATTCAATAATCGTAACCTTTACCCCAAGTTCTGCAAACAAGGAAGCAAACTCACAACCAATATATCCGCCACCTAAAACAATTAAAGATTTTGGCAGTGTTGTCATTTCTAAAATCGAAGTTGAGTCGTGGATGATTTTACCATCTACTTTTGCGGCAGGAATATTCATAGAACAAGAGCCAGTCGCGATAACAAAATTTTTACTCTGAATCTGAGTAATTTGATCTGAAGATTTTACTTTAACTTCTGTTTGAGATTGGAATGAGGCTTCTCCGAAGTGTAGATCGACGCCATGTGATTTAACAAGTCCAGTAACGCCTCTGCATAAGCCATCAATCACGTTGTCTTTTCTTTTTTTCATTTGACTGTAGTCAATCGAGAAGTTGTCAACTGTCACACCAAAATTTTTGGCATTCTTAATCATTCGAACAACATCACTATTGGCAATAAGTGTTTTTGTAGGGATACAACCGCGAATTAGGCATGTGCCGCCAACTCGTTCTTTTTCAATAAGAGCAACCTTTAATCCAAGGTGAGCTGCCTTGATTGCACCAACGTAGCCTCCTGGGCCACCACCGATAAAACAAACATCATACGTCATAGAGCTCACTATATCATACGATAAGGATATTCCTCGCCATTTTTTTTTAAATGGGTTATTTGAAGAACATGACAAAGAATAATTGCGAATATTACGCCCATCGTGGAGCCAATACATTCCTTCCTGAAAACACTCTTTATGCGATTAAACAAATGGCAAAAGGGGGAATTAAAGGGATAGAAATTGACGTCCGTCTGACAAAAGATGGAGAGGTTGTTCTTTTGCATGATCAAAACGTGCAAAGAACCACGGGAGTAAATAAAAAAATTGGAGCCATAACACAAGAAGAATTAAAACAACTCAATGCTGCATCTTATTTAAAAAACATTCCCATCGCTGTAGAAATTCCCACACTTAATGAAGTGCTCAAATTTTGCTATAGTCATAACATAAAGTGTGCAATAGAATTAAAAGAAGATGAAGATTTTTCTATTATAAACAAAGTGTATGACCAAGTAGAATCACACAATATGGAAAATTTGGTTTCCATTTATTCATTTAATCAGAAAATGATTAAAGAGTTTTCTAGGAAAAATCCCAATTATCCGTTACACTTGAACATTGAACACGACCCAATGTCATATGTCCCACTTGCAAAAGAAAACGGTTGGGGATTAAACCCTGGAGTCATGTTTGTTACAAAAGAATTTATAGTTAAGTGTAAACAAGAAAAAATTGATGTTCATGTTTGGACTGTTAACGATCGAGAAATAAAAAATATGCTTGAATGTTGGGGAGTAAGAATCATCATTTCTGATGATCTTCTACAACAAGGGCCTGGGGGTGGGTAAAGCAAGGTATGCGCACAAAAGAAAAAGGCAAAATGTGCCCCTACTGCGAAGGAACAATCCCAATGGAGGCACTTGAGTGCAAATATTGTGGATCGTCCTTTGTAAAAAAGGCGACATCGAAATCAGCTTATCAAACAGAAGATAGCTTAGCCTCTCTATATGAGCCTCCCTATGCGCCAACAAGGAAAAGTCCTGTCTATGGAATTCCAGAGCAAGAAGCGACAGCCCCGTCATTACACGATCCGATGGCAAGACACTACGAGGAAGATAGCTCAAATCTAAGATCATCCTCAAAATCAAGACGCCCCTTGAAAAAATCACCACTGATGAGAAAAGGAAATAAAACAGAAGAAGAAGATGATGAAGAGTCTCTACAAATTGGGTCCCTTTTACTTCTATCTCTTGGAGGCCATCTTTTCACGTTGGCATGGCTCCTATTTTTCTTTTCAGATCATGGAAAGCTCGTTCTTGAATGGAAAAGTAAGTACTGGTTTGTATACCTTCTCCTCTCTCTTCCACTTGTGTATAAAGGGTGGAAAAAGCTTACAGAAGAATAGCTGTTTTCTAGGCTTTTATCCCCATGACGTCTGCAATTGATTGCTCAATATGCCAAAATCCCTCTCTAGAAGAATAAAGTTCACAAGCTCTTTGTTGCATTGGTCGATCAAGAAGGATCCAAAGAGAATTAAAAAGAGCTGGAAGTTGAGTTTCTCCAATTCCATCAAGTTCTTGATAACATTTTGAAAATTGCAAAACTTCTAACACAAAAGCTTGTGCCATTTTTTCAAAGTCTTTTCGTTCTGTAGATTCGAGATATGTTTTAGAAAATTGGGCAAATGCAAATTTTGGTGACATAGCAAGATGTTCGTTGATCTCTCTTGAAAGGGCTTCGATATTTTCAAGAAAACAACATTGTTGCATTTCTCTTTTATCGGGATGATGAGGATAGCTTAGAGCCTCAAAAACCCTTGTCATGTCGCCATCAATACTATCAAGAGCTTTTGCTGCTTGGTAAAATAGGACAGAATACTTCGTCTCTCTTTGATCAAGAGTGAGCAATATATCAAGTGATTTTGCAATTGCAACAAGTTTAATGAATTTATCAACGGATTTTAACTCCATAACAAGAGAGAGCTGGTCTTTAGGGATTTCTTTTGAGCTAGGGTTAGCGCAACCTTCAATATGGTGTTCGGGTAGTTTTGGTCCTAGAGAAAGCGATAAAGCGGGGCGGCTTTTCTTTTCTGCTGTTACAGGAGCAAGAGAAAGGGAAAATTTATTTCTTTTCTTACTTCCAGGTACAGCGGCAGAGGCGCCTCTTTCTTTGAATAATTCGGCGGCTACAACAGTTGCTTTAGCAGGGGGGCTGCCCTCTTCAGATAGTGTTCTTTTTAACGACGAAGAGGAAGAATTTCTCTCCAATTCAAATGTGTTATGACCAACAGGTGAATCCATAATTAAACTCCAATTAATGCTTTCAAACATTATAACAAATCTTTGAATAAAGTCAAAGTTTTAAAATAGTTTATTTACAACATCACGTCAGTAATCTCTCTATTAAGCGCTTCAAAAGAGCTACTAGTCGTAAGAAGCTCTTTAACCTTTGCTTTCTGGCTCTCTGAAAGAAAGTTCCAAATTTTTTGAAATTCTAAAGTAACGGCATTCTCTTGCCAGCCATCAATTGCAGAGTAACATTTAGAAGAAGGAAGAACTGTAGTGAAGAATTCAAGGGCGATTCCTTCTTGATCATCATCTAGGGAGTCTGGTCCATATTTTGTGGCAAAGTTCGTAAAAACAAATCGAGGGGATAGTCTAATGCAATCTTGTAGGTGCGCGAGAAGGGTCTCTGGATTGTTTAAATAAAAGCAAGGAGAGGGCAAAGATCCATCTTCTAAACGAGAAAGAACAATCCCATCGAATAAAATCAACATATCTGAATTTAGGGTGTCTAAGGCTTTTGCAAGAAAACTAAATAAGGTAAGACGAAGAAGAGGCGTTGTCTTAATAGCACTAAGGCCATCAATAATTGCTAGTAACCTAAGGTAAGGATCCTCTTCTAATAAACGAACTTTCATTTTATCAATCCACTCGCCCTCCAATGGTCTAGGATGTGGGCGTATACAATAGGGGCTGTGGGTAAGTTGTTCTCTTGTCATTAGATTAAGGGGGCAGATATTGGGTCTTTTTTTCTTTCCCGCCACGTTTTCATGAGAATGAGCGCGCGCTCTTAATGGTTGAAAAGATTGATCTCTTAAGTGATCTGCTGAACGAGAGCGAGTTTCTTCTTTTGTTAGCCAATGAACGGCTTTTTGAATAGCAGAAGATGTAGGCTCTTCAGCCTTTGTTGGAGGGGAGAAATCTGCAGCAGCTGCACAATCTATATTAAATAAAGAGCTAATCCCAGTGTTTTCCATATGGCGCCTCATTTGTTTAAAGCGCCACGAGAATAGGATCTAAGCAGAGTTTATTGCAACACAATAACGGCAAATCATTAATTTATTGTTAAGATTGACCGTTTGGCCGATTTACAATTCTTTCAAAGCTTCCGTAAGTTCAGCGGGTGTTCCCATAATTTGCATTTGAGAGACAGCTTGTTGAATTTCTGGTACATTTGGCAGCATGATAGAGAAAGCAAATAATGCGTGACTGATTTCTTCTCTAACAACAAATGAAAAGTGTTCAAAAAGAGAAAAAGCTTCGTGCTTAAACTCTACAAGAGGGTCTTTTTGTGCAACACTTCGCATTGAAACTTCAGTTCGTAAATGGTCGATTGAAAGAAGGTGGTCTTGCCATCTCTTATCAATGCACTGAACTAAAAGTGAGCGAATAATTCCGCTAAGCACAGAGAGAGGATCAAGATTTTTGCCACCGAGCTTTTGCATGAGAGCTACCATTGCAGCGTCTGCGCGAACTTTTGACTTAAATGATGCGATGATTTTCTCGCATGCTTTTGTTTCGATCTCTTCTAAAGTTAAAGATTCGCAATCCCATTCTTTCACATCGATTCTAACAGGGAAATGAGTCATCAGGCAATTTGCATAACCTTCCACATCCCAACCGTTTTCTTCTGATTTTGAAGTTAAGAATCGGCCAGCAAGATTGCATGTAAATGCTTCTAAGATTTCATATGCAAGTGGAAGAGGGTTATCTGAATGGAGAATTTCATTTCTAAAAGAGTAAACCTCTGTTCTGTGTTTATTCATTACATCGTCATATTCAAGAGTGTGCTTTCGCATTGTGTAGTTTCTTTGCTCAACTCTTTTCTGCGCTGTTTCAATTGATTTATTCAAGATGCCTGCTGAAATTGGTTCCCCTTCAGGTGGTCTGAATTTTTGCAGCACACCGGTTAACTTATTTGAGGCAAAGAGTCTCATCAATGAATCTTCAAAAGAGATGTAAAATTTGGTTGATCCAGGATCACCTTGTCTTGCAGATCGTCCACGTAACTGACGGTCAATTCGTCTTGATTGGTGTCTTGATGTACCAATGACATGAAGTCCACCAAGATCGGCAACTCCTTTTTCTAATTTAATGTCTGTTCCACGACCAGCCATGTTCGTTGCAACAGTGATTACGCCTTTTTTACCAGCGCTTGCAATGATTTCAGCCTCTTTTTCGTGGTTTTTTGCGTTCAGAACTGTGTGTGGTAGATTGTTGCTCTTTAGAATGCGGGAGATCTTTTCAGAAATATCAACTGATTCGGTACCAATTAGAATTGGACGCCCTTTTGTGTGAACGTCTGTGATTTCCTTGATGATAGCATTATATTTTTCACGCTCAGTCATGTAAATTTCATCATTCGCATCATCGCGTTGACATTTTTTATGCGAAGGGATTTCAAGAACATCAATTTTATAAATTTCTTTGAGCTCTTGCGCTTCTGTGATAGCAGTTCCTGTCATTCCAGCTAGTCGATCGTAGAGACGGAAATAGTTTTGAAGGGTGATTGTCGCATATGTCTGAGTCTCACCTTGAATCGCTACATTTTCTTTTGCTTCAATAGATTGGTGTAGACCATCAGAAAAGCGGCGTCCTGGTTGAGGGCGTCCTGTATTTTCGTCAATAATAACGATTTTCTCATCCTGCACGATGTAATCGACATCTTTTTCCATAAGCAAGTGGGCTCTGAAAAGTTGTCTAATATTATGTGCTTTTTCTTTTCTGTGGGAATCTTCTTCTCTTAAAGAGACCTTTCGTTTTACTTTGTCTTGTTCTGAAAGGGTTTCATCCTCATCAATTTCTGCATAACCATGTCCCAAGTCAAGCATCGTAAATTCTTCAGGATTTCCAGTCCAACTTTCAATCCCTTTGTCTGTTAATTCAAAATCAGAGCTTCTTTCATCAATGATAATATAAAGTTCAGAAAGAGCTGCAAGTCTCTCTTCTTTATTCTGTTCTCCCCAATAATAAGTTTCGATTGTTTCGAGGCGAGCGCGTAGATCAGGATTTTCACGAATACGTCTTAGTGTTTTATTTGTTGGTGTTCCTTTAGAAACGAGCCAAAGTTTTTTGATCGCACCAAGAACTTGCTCTTCCTCATCTTTTGAAAGCTTAATTTCTTTTTCACTCTCTTCGAGGAGATTGAATTTTTCAATAACCTTTTTTGCAGAAGAAGCAATTTTATTACACTCATCGCGTTGTAGTTTGACCATTTCAAAAACAGAATCTTTTAATTCGTCATACATTTGCTTTGATTCAGAAGAGGGACCAGAGATAATCAATGGAGTTCTTGCCTCATCAATTAAAATAGAGTCAACTTCATCGATGATAGCAAAGTAGTGACCACGTTGCGTTAGCATTTCTTTTGATGTCGCCATCGAGTTGTCTCGAAGGTAATCAAAACCAAATTCAGAAGCTGTTCCATAAACAATGTCTGCTTCATAAAGTTTTTTGCGTTCATGTGGAGGCACATCATTTGTTAAACTAACAGATGTGAGGCCAAGCCATGAGAATATTGTGCCGATCCATTTACAGTCACGCTTTGCTAAATAATCGTTCACAGTAACAAGGTGAGTCGGCTTTCCTGTTAGAGCATGTAAATAAAGAGGAAGTGCTGCAGTTAACGTTTTACCTTCACCAGTCTGCATCTCTGCAATGGCACCAAAGTGCATTCCAATTGCACCAACAAGTTGAACATCATATGGAACCATGTCCCATTTTTGATCACAACCTGATAGATCGATTGATTCGCCAGCAAGTCTTCGACAAGCGTTTTTGACAACAGCATATGCTTCGCACATCAAAGAATCGGTCGATTCGCCGCCAGATAATCTTTTTTTGAATTCATCTGTCTTAGCGCGCAACTCAATGTCAGAGAGGCTCTGTAGTTTTTTTTCTATTTCATTAATTTGCTTTACATAGCGAAAATATTTTTTTACTTGGCGCGTCTGTTGCGTTCCCAAAACCTTTTTTAACACATTGAACATTGAAACCTCATGATTGCTTGGTTATATCATACAGAAAACAAGCTTTTTCGTGGAAATTTTCTCATGAAATGCCTAGGATGAGTGAGTATGAGAAAAGAAATAATTAGAGTCATTGATCGAGAAAGTGGCAAGCTAGTCGAAGAAAAAATTGAATCGGAAATGGCTATTCGCCTGCTATATGAAAGGCTTCCAAGGCTTTTTGCACCACTTCGAAAAGCTCTTTGTGGCAACTCTTTATTTTCAAAATTTGTAGGATTAACACAAAGAACGCGCTTTTCACTGAGAAAAGTGGAAAAATTTATTGAATTTCACGGCTTGGACCGTGAGACATTTGTTAAGCAACAATTTAACTCTTTTGATGATTTTTTCACTCGTAAGCTGAAAAAAGAGGCGCGTCCAATCGCAAAATCGCTTGTTGTTATGCCTGCTGATGGAAGGTATCTTGCCTATGACAATTTTTCTACAGCAAAAGAAATCGTAGTTAAAGGCGCAAAGCTCTCTTTATTTGAGTTGCTCGGAAAAAATCAAAAGCTAGCAGAAAAATATCTACACGGTTCATTTGTGATCGCAAGACTTGCGCCACCAGATTACCACAGATTCCATTTCCCTGTAGATGGAAAACCTTTGCCTCCAATTGACATTAGTGGATCTCTTTACTCAGTAAATCCCCTTGCTCTACGCTTTGATATAAAGTATCTTACTGAAAACAAAAGATCTCTTGTTACAATAAAAACGCCCAACATCGGAGATGTTTTAACTGTCGTTGTTGGAGCAACTTGCGTTGGTACAATTAACTACACTCATAAACTAAATCACCCCGCAAAAAAAGGGGATGAAATGGGATATTTTTCTTTTGGCGGATCAACGCTTATCCTTCTTTTTGAACCAGGAAAAATCAAGCTCTCAGAAGACATTTTGGAAAATAGTAAGAAGAGTATAGAGACGCTAGTCAAAATGGGAACGCCACTTGGCGAACTTGCATAAATCTAAAAGCCTTCTTCATTTCAAATCATCTGCCCACAAGAGTTACTGAAGCTGTTCTACTTAAGAGTTTACGTTGCATTTGTGTTAATATATGAGTTATGGAAAAGGAATGTTTAGAAAATTCCGAGAGAGCTCCTTTGAATAAAATTCAGCGTATTTATGCCGGTTATATTCAAGCGCTTCGCCGTGTGACGAAGTTCTTTAGAAAAAAGAGTTTAGACATGATAGGAGATGTCATTGTTTCTCTTTGTGCTGAACCAGTTCCATCGATTCGTTCTTCCTATTATTATAATCTTGGAAGAGGGACTCCTGAAGATTGTCGCTTTTATGGATTGAACCCTACGCAGATATTAGATGTTAAGAATAATGGGGTTGCTATTTTGCTTGTTCATGGCGCAGGAAGCAGCCAGGGGTTGTGGATTCCTTTCGCTAAAAGGTTAGAGCAGGAGGGGTTTAGGAATATATTTACGACAAATATCAAAAGAAGAGAATCTGTTTGGAAATATAACAAAGAAGCGCAAGAGTATGAAATACAAGCGGTAAGAGATCGAATAAACGACATCAAACAGCTTTATGATGATCAAATAGGGGCCCCGCCAAAAATTATCATTCTTGGTCACTCTCGTGGAGGAGATATCGGGAGTATGCTGTGTGATGAATTCAAAGAAATTATAACGGTTGTTCGATTGGGGAAAGTGACCCCCGGATATGAACTCTCTTCAACGTGCCACAAAAAATTATTTGAAATAGAAGCGGCTTTTGACGCTTTATGTCACTGGAAGTCTTGCCTTCCTTCAGATTCACGTCGTACGGTTCATACAGGCCATCTAGGCTTGCTTTATTCTAAGAAATCACACGACGTTATCATAGAAGTGATCAATGAAATTGTTTCATAACCAATTGTTTCTGTTGAGAAATTAATTAAGGTTTATGTTATGATATTTCCATGGAATCAATTAACTTATCTCATAGTTGTACGAATTTATTTACGCCTATATATGAAAAGTATGTAGATGTTGTTTCAGCGATTATTAAAACAATTTTTTGTCGCTCAAGAGCTGGGGATGTTCTTCTTGAATTTCTTTGTGAGCCAATTACTTTTATAAAATCATCATACCATTATTTAATTGGGCGGGTAGATGTTGAGACATTTCACAAAAATGGCTTAAATCCGACAAATTTAAAAGCGCTAAAGCCTCATAAAGTTGCGATATTATGCATTCATGGTTGTATGGCAAATCCAGGAACATGGATTCCTCTATCAAAGAAGATCGAAGAAGCGGGGATAGGCCCTGCCTTTACTATTGATCTAAACGATAAGTCATGGCCTTGGAGTTACAATACATCAGCAGACAGATTTCAAGATGACGTAGGAAGAGTTGGAGAGTGGATTGATGGAATTAAGAAGCGTTACATCAATGCTGGGTTGAAAGTACCTGAACTTGTTATTGTGGGTCATTCACGTGGTGGAAAATTAGGAATTTTACAAGCAGATCGCCAGGATATTACTAGTGTAATCACACTTGGCGGTTCTTCATGGTCTACTCAAAGAAATAATGTATATGACATTGAGGGTGATTATGACAGATTATCCCCCCCTAGTTCGATCCAAGATAGTAGTCACAAAGAAACATTTAAGACGACTCATCTAGGCCTTATCTACAATGAGCAAGTTCTTGACAAAGTAGTTAAGCTTATCTCTTCTTAGCCTATCTTATCCTTGCTGTAAAAGCTTGATTCACTTTTTTACATAAATCAAGAAAACGCCCTTGCCTTTCTCCTTTTGCTCCTCTGATATAACTATACAAATTTGCAACAGAGGTTTTCAAGCCGACATCATCGATTTCTGTCCCTTTGATTTTACCAAGTATTGAAAGAGCTTCTCTTATCGATGCAGCATCTGTTCTTTTTTTCAGGGTTTTCATAGCACCCTGCGTAAATGCATCTTGCGTACTTTCAGCTTTGCTCCAAGGAATGGCTTGTTCAAGGGTGCTGAACTTTCGGCTAAAATATCCTTGAAGATCGTTCACTGTTTTTGTTGTTTTAGCCTCATCAACAGAAATGTTTTCAAGTTTGGCATACGTTGCAAAGAGGTTGTCTAAAACAGCCTGAAATTCTTTTGCATTCGTTGTATGTGGGGGAATGTAGGGTTTGTCTTGCATCGCATAACAAATTAAACGGGCATTTTCGGCCATGCCTGCGTAAAATTCTGTTGCAGCTTGGTAGTCTGTCATAGCATTTCTAATGAAGGCTTCTCCTCTTGGAAGAGGCATTGAAAAGAGGGAATCAAAACATTTTTCTCCTTCAACTTCGTATTGATGAGCAAACGTTAGAGCTTGTCTTAGTGAAGATCCTTTTGCTGCAACGACCCATTGGTGGTCGGGTTTTACTTCTTGATAAGAGGTTGTTGCATTTTTAACGTTTTGTCCTGTGTTTGTTGATTCCTTTTCTAACTTGATTGAGACGCCTTCAAACTCCTCTGAAAAAGAAGAAACAGTTTTGTAAGGGATTTTTGTTTCTTTTAAAGCATTTTCCAAACTTCTGCTTAAACTGATTGCTTCTTCAGTTCCTGAAAATTCTTGTTTGCCTTCTACTTGTCTCATTTGCCCGATCTGTGGAAATACTGCTGTTGTTGCGTGTCCACCTTTACCCATGACAAGGACTTCTATTTTTAAATGGTTTGGATTTCCACCGCGTTTTTTAACTTCGGCTAGTAATTGTTTGATTTGATAAGCGATAAAAATAGGGGTAGCTTGATCATTATTTCCTGGCTCTAATATTCGAATAGAAACAGATTTTGATTTAGTGGCTTCCACAACATCTGTTTTATCTAGAAATGATTGAATCATTGCTAAAGATTCATCTTCTTCTGCTTTTGCAGCTGCTTTTGAAGTTAAAGCAGTGCTTATCGGTTGTGTGCTTGCTTTTTCAAATGCAGTCATTCGAGTCATAAGAGAAGTGTATGTTAAGGGAGCTCCTTCTGCAGGAGGAAGCTTTCCTCCACTGCTGATGATTCCTTCTTTTGTAATAAAGATTGGAGGATTGGTTCCATCAATGTCATGTGAAATTATTTGATTTAAGTTTTCTCGTGATCCGAGTGATTTAATTGTTTCAGCAACGATTTCTTGTGCAGGACCAATGTTGCGCGTGTTTGTTAAAAGAGCCTCCATATCACCAAACAACGGTGGCATAGGACCATCTTTTAAGGCAGCTTTGTTTGTTCGCGCCTGAATAACGATTCCTGTCAAAATGTTATGAGTACTTGCTGTTTCACCATATTGGACACGACCCTCGATGCCTGATTTTTTCACATCACCACTCTTTGATTCAGGAGCAACGCAAATAAACTTACCTTCAGAGGCAAGGAATGCAGGCATGTCATTACCAACAAGCTTTGCATCATCACCTAGATAAAGTAAGTCTAGTTTAGTCGGTTTTGTTGGCGTCGTTGGCTCAAAATAGTGGTAACTTTCAAATTCTCTTAGCTTGCCGTTGACAAAGGCAGCAAAACTACCGCCGCCGCCGCTGACAAACATAATTCGAGAAAGCAGCTCATGTCGTTGTTTTTCGGGAATGCCGGCAAAGGCAGGTAAAAAACGTCTAACAGTTCTTGCTGGATCATTACCCGTATTTATGACTAAAACACCACCTGCTGATAAATAACTTAAGACCCCAGCTTTTGCTTCTGAGTTGAGTAAATTTGCAGATTCAACGGGTTTGCCTGTTTCAGGCTTTCCCCAAATAGTTCCATCGGCGTCTGAAACAATAACAGTCTTAGTTTCAAGTGCATTGATAAGTGGTCCTGGAGTGTAGCCTATGTTTGAAAGAAGGGCTTGAAAATTTTCTTGATCTTGTAAAAAGCGAATAGGAGTTGATTTATCAACCCCCTTTGATGAAATTTCGATAGTTGTGCTGCCGGCTTGCACAAGATTCAGATCGTCTGCAACTCCTGGAACAGTGAAGTTTTCAAATAAAGCGTCGCGTGTCGGCCCGTCTTTACAACAAAGAGCAACATTCGCGCAAACTCCAGGCATGTTAAAGCATTGACGCATCTCAAGTCGCGGCTTTTCGTTGTTTATTTCTCTAGTTGAGTCTGTCATCCATTGAAAAATTTCTTTTTTTTGCTCGCCGGGGCTCTTCTTCATAAAAGCTGCTTTTTCTGTGGGAGGAAGAGTTTTTACAAAGTCGTCCTTATGAAGATCAAGTGCTTTATGAACAAATTCTGAATAGTCGCTTGGCATAAGCCCAATAGTACATGCACCTACTTCAGAAGAAGAGACTGAGCTGTAGTCGCTTCTAGTGCTTGCTTTTGATTGGGGTGTTGGGGTCCCTGATAATCCTGATACACCTGAATCACTAGAAGTTTCTGATGTTGGTGAGGTTGATCTAGAACCTTCTGAAGACGAGCTTGATCTGGACTTTTCTGCTTCAGCAGCCGCAGCGCTTGAGGCGATTGTTCTGATTCCAACTTCTTTAGCCTTAGATGGAGGGGTTTTCGGTTCCTTTTCAACGGCGTGTTCTTCGTAGAATTTACCTGCACCTTCTGCCCCAGGAACCTTATCCATAGTTATGAACTCCATAATTGATCATAACTATAGAATTAATATCGTTTGATTAAAGTCAAGTTTTGAAGAAGTGTAAAAGCTTTGGAAAATTCGACAAAAAACGCTGATTATTAGCGGTTAATGTGAGAGTCGCAGGTCAAGGTAGCGATTAAAGTGATTTTAAAGAAGAGCAAATAGGGCAATTGCTCGTTTCATGGCTTTTTGCGGGGCAGTATTTGCGTGCAAAGTAGATGATTTGCAGGTGTAGTTTGTTCCATGATTTTTCGGGAAAGGCCTTTTTTAAGTCTTTCTCTGTTTGAACGACAGATTTTCCTGAGGAGAGGCCCCATCGTTTTGCGCATCTATGGATATGTGTATCAACAGGAAAGGCGGGGATTTTGAAGATTTGAGAAATGACAACGCTTGCTGTTTTATGGCCAACTCCTGGCAGGGTTTCAAGCTCTTTAAGTGTGTTTGGAACACTCCCAGCATGTGTTTCGACGAGAATCTTTGAGAGATTAACAATTGCATTTGATTTAGTTTTACCAAGGCCAATGGGGTGGATGATTTTTTCAATTTCTATTGGATCAATCAGTGCCATTTTTTCTGGAGTAGATGCCAAAGTAAAGAGCAGAGGTGTGATTTCGTTAACTTTTTTATCTGTTGATTGTGCTGAAAGAAGTACTGCGATGAGGAATGTGTAAGCATCTTTATATGCAAGGGGGATTGGTGGATTGGGAAAATGCTCATCGAGCAATTTTTGTATGATCTCTACTTTCCGACGCAAAACTTTTTAAATATGCTCCCTAAGATTTCTTCTGTGATATCAATTCCAATGACGCGATTTAAGGCTTTAAGAGCTGCGCGCAAATCAATGACGATAAATTCAGGTGAGAGGTCAGTAAGAAGGCCTTCTTTTGCGGCTGTAAGCATTTCCATAGTTTCACAAAGGTCTGCAAAGTGACGCTCTTGCGTGAGGATGACATCATCATCTTTTCTTGTTGTAAGTGAAGAGATTTTCTTTTCGATAGCATCTTTTAAAAGATCGATTCCAGTGCCATTTGCACAAGAAATAGAGATTCCTTGAAATGGATGAGGAGCGTGTGGCAAATCAGTTTTATTCCAACAGATAATGGCATCGTTATAATCAAGAATTTCAGTTGGGTTAGTGCTGTCATAAAGAGTGATTACAATTTCAGCTTCGCTTGCAATATTCCTCGCTCTTTTGATCCCTTCTTTCTCAATTACCTCATCTGTTTCACGAAGTCCTGCTGTGTCAACAAGGCGTATTGCTTGTCCTCCAAGGCGCAGTTCTTCAGTTAAAAGATCACGTGTAGTTCCAGCAACATCTGTAACGATTGCTCGATCGTGTCCCAAAAGAAGATTCATAAGAGATGATTTTCCTGCATTTGGCGGGCCAATGAGACAAATAGATATTCCATTCAGAAGTCTTTTCCCATCGTAAAATGAGGATTTAAGTTTGTTTCCCTTTTCTAGGATGCCATCAATCATTTCGATGATTTCATCTTT
This sequence comes from uncultured bacterium, assembly GCA_964350315.1. Taxonomy (GTDB): domain Bacteria; phylum Chlamydiota; class Chlamydiia; order Chlamydiales; family 2-12-FULL-49-11; genus JAJZEO01. Next base: position 78,574 of record CAYGJD010000003.1, on the reverse strand, counting down.
AGTGGCAAATTCAAGCCCTTCCTCAGGATAGTCAACCCACGCCTCAATGATAGCAGTTACATCGCAAACGCACTTTTGAAGATCGGTGATGACAATCGAAAGGCGTCCTTCAAGTTGATCACTGGCTGCGCGAAGGGCAGATTCATTTTTTGCGGCTATGAGGGATTGGACAGCTTCAGCTTGAGCAAGATCGATCAGACCATTTTGGAAAGATCGTGCAGTAAAAGCGCCGGGGCCAGCTGCAATTGCGCCTTCTTTGAATGTTCGGGCTAAAATTTTTTGTGCTATAAGAGGAGAACCGTGACACATGATTTCTACTGTGTCATCGCCTGTGTAAGAACGACCTTTATGCATCACAAGGAGTAAAACTTCATCGATAATGGTTCCATCAAGATCAGTTATTTTTCCAAGATGTGCTGTATGTGACTTGTAGCTTGGGACGTTTCCAGTAAAAATTTGATTTGCAATGATGAGAGCCCGAGGACCAGAAATCCTAAGAACGGCAAGGCCTCCCTCTCCTGGCGGCGTACATATAGCTGAGATTGTATCTTCCATGCCAAGGATCTTACCAAAAAGCTGAGTATTAAACCAGCTTAAGGGCTTTTGTAATAATATTTGAAAGAGGAGGAGGTTCATCTCCAGCTTCTTCTAAAACAGATGAGACAGCCTTTTGAGCCTGCCCTCTGTTATAGCCAAGATTAATTAGTGCCTGTAAGGCGTCGATAGCAACATTCGAAGAAGTTTTTATCCCTTTTGTCCCTTGCTCAAGGCGCCATTTATGCATAGAATCTGATAGATCAACAATGATGCGTTCGGCAGTTTTTTTGCCAATTCCTGGAATCCGCGATAAGAGAGTTGCGTTCCCCATTTCAATCGCAGATCTAAGTTCGGCATTTCCCATGTGTCCTATCATAGCAAGTGCTGTTTTAGCTCCAACACCTGAGATTGAGCAGAGTTTTTCGAAAAAATTTCTCTCTTCAAGAGTTGCAAAACCAAACAGCTTTTCTGAATCTTCTCGAACAATATGTGAAATGTACAAAAGCATTTCTGCATTAATTTTCATCCCTTTAGTGAATAGGTTGATGGGAATGAAAATCTTATATCCGATTCCGTTGACTTCTAATACTGCATAATCAGGATTCAGTGCAGTGATTTTGCCACGCATTGTTTCATAAATCATCTTAGAACTCCTTGTCTTTGGTTGGCATGTGCAATTGCAAGTGAGAGTGCGTCAGCCGCATCTTCTGGCGTTGGAGGGGCTTTGAGAGAGAGAAGTGTTTTCACCATGTGTCCTACTTGAGCTTTACTTGATCCTCCATTTCCTGTAACTGCTCGCTTAGCTTCCATCGGAGTGTACTCAAAAACGTCGACATTGTTTTTTGCAGCAGCAATGACAATAGCGCCTCTTGCCATACCAAGCTTAATTGCGGTTTGGACATTCTTTTGCACAAATTGTGTTTCTACGCTAAGAGCGTCGGGTTTTGTTCTAAGAATAAGTGTTTCAATTTCATTAAAGATGTGGAGGTATTTTTGAGAAAGAGCAAGCGATGCTTTTGGTTTTATTGCACCATACTCGATTAATTTGTAGCTGTTTCCGATCACTTCAATAAGACCAAAGCCTGTAATTGCAGTTCCTGGATCAACGCCTAGAATAATTCTATTTTTCTTCATCAGTTTAAGGTAAATTTTTCAAAGATTTTAATAAAGAGGTGAATTACACTGCTAGTATGATTGGAACAATAATTTTAGCAGGCGGCATAGGAACAAGACTTGGTCTGGGACCGAAAGCCTTAATCAAAGTTGGCGAAAAAACTCTTCTTGAAATACAGGTAAGTAAAAGCGGTGATCATGTCATTATTCTCACATCAAAACAAACGCATCAACCGATCATAGATTTGGCAAAAGAGAAAGGGTTGCAACATTTGCAATTTGTTGAAATGCCGACAATGCCTTGTTACAATTATCCAGAAATATTAAAACCTATTGGAAACGGCGCTCTATTTGAAGCTGTTGTGAATTCAAAAGCATATAGAAAGTGGTGTGAACAAAACATCACACATATCTCAATCATTTCGATTGATAATCCTTTAGCAAATCCACTTGATCCTGAGCTTGTGGGTGGTGATTTGGTTGTGTTGGGTGTAGAGAAACAATCGCCTGATGAAAGATTAGGTTCAATAGTGTTAAAAGATCATACATTGCGTGTCATTGAATATTTTGAATTAAAAGAAGAAGAAAGAAAACGTTATATGTTGGGGTACTCAGGAAGCGTTGTTTTTGAAAAGAAACTTTTTGAACAAGCAGCAAAAGTTCAACTTCCTTGGCATGAAATTGAGAGAAATGGAGTGAAACACGGAGAAAAATTTCTTTTTGACGCCTTTATACTCGCTAAAAAACCAAAAGTTGTCACTCAGAAGCGTGAGGATTGCTTTGCTCCGATTAAAATAGAAAGCGATATTGCAGATGCAGAGAGAATGTTGTATAATCGATTAAAAAGATAAAAAGAGGAATTGAATTATGGCTAAAGTTGGATTTTGTGGAAGTGGAGCATGGGGAAATACTCTTGCAGACCTAATTTCAAGAAACGGGCATGAAGTGCTTGTTTGGTCGATTGAACACGACGTTCTTGATTCTCTAGAAAAGACAAACCGCCATCCAAAATTCCCAGATTTCGAAGTCGATTCAAAAATAAGCTATACAAAAAATCTTGCTGATTTCGAAGATGTCGATGTGATTGTTGAATGCGTAACTGCAAAAGGTTTTAGACCTGTTTGCAAGCAAATCAAAGTGCTTGGACTATCAGACATTCCTTTTATTTTGACATCAAAAGGTATTGAACAAGAAACAGGAAAGCTTCTAGTCGAAGTTGCAGAAGAGATCTTTGGTGAAACAAATCACTTAGGCGTGATGAGTGGACCAACACTTGCAAATGAAGTGATGTTGAAACATCCAACATCTGCAGTGGGAGCAAGCATGGATCCTGAGATTACAGATTTGATTAAATCTCTTTTTGGTTCTTCTTATTTTCATGTATACACATCATCAGACATCCGCGGGGTCGCCCTTGGCGGAGCAATTAAGAATGTGATTGCGATTGCCTCTGGAATGGCAGATGGCCTTGGTTATGGACACAATACAAAAGCGCTACTGATCACTCGTGGACTTGTTGAAATGAAGCGTATTGCGAAAGTAAAGAAAGCAGACGAGGAAACATGCAACGGACTTTCTGGAATAGGAGATCTTCTTGTTACAGGAATGTCAAATCTATCACGCAACTTTTCTTTTGGTCACATGTTGGGGCAGGGATTTTCATCACAGGCAGCTAAAGATAAAATTGGCATGGTTGTAGAAGGGGAATATACTGTTGCATCAGTCTATAAATTGGGAAAAAAACATGGTCTTGATTTACCCATAGCTAACGGAATCTATGAAGTTATTTATGAAGGTAAGGACCCAAGAGCTGCGCTGCAAGACATTTTAGAAAATGATGTGAAGTGCGAACTTGAAAATGGATGTTGTTAACTTTAAACCGACATTGAGCAGATCTCAGGGTAAATAAACGCAATCTATTGTGCTTCAATGCATTCAAAAATGCTCGACATATTTAAAAATATGACTGCGCTTTTTGAAAGACCCTGAAACAAAAGATATTGCATTTCTTCACTCAAGATCTCTGCTCAATATCGGTTAAACAATTCTCCCCATGAATAATCGTAATATGATAGAAGCAAAATAAATATCTACCTGCAGTAAGGTGTAGAAAAATGCTTTATCAATCTAGACCAGTTCCCCTTGAAGGACAAAAAATCACTACCGCCGCTGCAATGGCTGTAATGGAAAAGCGCGCTATTGAAGAGGGTGATGCTTCAGGTGCTGAGTATATGGATAAGGCTGCCGCCCAAATTTTCAAACAGACAATGAATTTTATTCACGAGGGCGGTTTTTCTTCCGACGTTGTTTTATTGTGTGCAAAAGGAAATAACTCAGGAGATGCTTATGCAACAGGCAAGCATCTGATTGAAGAGGGGTGTCAGGTAACAGCTCTTCAGCTATTTAATCTAGACGAGTGTTCTTTTCTTTGTAAGCAACACGCAACAGAATTTACGAAAAAAGGGGGCAAAATTCTTTATGGCGATGAGATGAAGAATTTTAAACTTCCTAGTAAAAGTGTAGTGATAGACGGTCTATTAGGAACAGGATTTCACGGAAAAGTTGAAGGGGAGATGGCAGAATTGATTGAAAGAATCAATCAGTCTCACCATGCAGTAATTTCAATCGATATTCCATCAGGTGTTTCAGGCGATCGTGGAATCGTTGATGGAGCTGCGATATATGCCGATTTAACGATTTATTTAGGCCTTTTGAAGGTCGGGCATCTATTCAACCAAGGGTATGAACATGTTGGTCAGATTGCGGGAATTGATTTTGGAATATCAAAAAAGTATATCGATGATATCGAAGCATTTGCCTACGTTGTGAATCCTAAAGTTGCAACAAGAAATCTTCCCCACCATAAACGAACATCGAATAAATATACAGTTGGCCAAGTCGGGCTTTATAGCGGATCGCCAAACTATTCAGGAGCTGCCATCCTAGCGTGCCACGCTGCATTAAGAACTGGAGCTGGCATTGTAAGACTCTATCATCCAGAAGGTGTTGAAAAACTTGTTACAAATATGGCGCCAGAAGTGATACGCACAAAATTTGACCTCAATGCAATTTCAGAGGAATCAAACAGAATCAAAGCTTTTCTCGTTGGCCCAGGACTTGGGCGAAGTAAAGAAGTGCAAGACAATTTAGAAAAGCTCTATAAAGTCGGCAATTGCCCTTTTGTAATTGATGCTGATGCACTTTTCTTTTTTGAAAATATTGAGCGCGAAGCAGTCTTAACGCCGCATCGTGGAGAACTTTGCCACCTTTTAAAATGCGATCAAACCGTTGGTGATATAGACCTGCTTGAAATGGCAGAAAAATTTGCCAAAGAAAAACGAGTGACGATTGTATGTAAGGGGGCCCCGACCACGATAGTTTCGTTTGAGGGGCCCAAGATTGTAATTCCCTATGGAAATAGAGGAATGGCATCAGGCGGCATGGGAGATGCACTCGGAGGGATTATCGCTTCACTCATCGCACAAGGCAAGTCTTGCCGCGAAGGAGCAATTCTTGGAGCAACGCTGCATGCCCTTGCAGGTGACGCCGCTGCGCAAATCAAATCAGAAGCCTCAATGACAGCCTCTGACCTGATCGACGCCCTTTCAAACCTTTCCCGGGCGTAATGCAAAAAAGTAACGTGCTGATGGCAATGGTTTGTTAAAGAAATCTACTTTATTAACATATTTAGCAGCAATCGCTGTATGTTGAGCAGCAAGCGCGGCATATTTAGTGGCAAGCGCTGGATTATATTGAGGTCCAACGTCTCCAAGTGTTGGTGGCACGGTGTTTGAATAAGTATATCTCATTGATTGAGGGAAGGCAGCAGGATAAATTGCACCACCCATCGTTGTAGGGAAGTTTGCTGGATTTACAGCCAAAGGGCCAGTAGGGTTGTAGTTATAATTATTGGCCTTGAAGGGGTCTAAATACGCAGTTGACCCTTCAGCTTTAGGGTAAACATCGATAAACGTTTGATAACGAGGAAGGCCTGTCTCGATCTCTAACTTTGGTGTTATTCCAAGTGGTTGTGCATAAATTGGAGTTTTCGCTCCTCTCAGAAGTCTTGCTGCCGCTGCCAAGTGGGCCTGGGCGTGTTTGATATGTTTTGCTGCTAATTCTTCTTCCATGATATTTCCTTTTGTTTTTATTAAAGGGGCACCGGTGGTAATCCAGCGATGCCAAAACTCTTTTTATTTCTTTAAGTCTTTAGATGCCTGGTCCATAGCACCACAGATCGTTGCATTGCTGATAATTTGTGTTTGTTCCGTTCCAGCAAGCGCTACATTTTTTGGCCCATGTCTCCATTTCGGCATTTATTGCAGGTGAAGAAGTAGGAAGTTTTTTGCCAAATTGATGGTTACCAATGAACCTTGTATTAGCAGGTGCTACAAAGGTTTTTGGATTCAGAAGCGGAAAAGAGTTTACGTTTTGCTGAATCTCTGCCAGGCGCTGAGAGAACCTTGCCGTCTGTGCTAATTCTCGATATTGAGCTGCTTGCCTCGTATGATAATCTGCAAGCTCTGAATATAATGCGGTTACTTCTGCTTCAGTCATGATATTTCCTTTTGTTTTTATTAAAGGGGCACCGGTGGTAATCCAGCGATGCCAAAAACATTTATCTTTTGTCTTAACAAGGCTTAGTTTCTTCCCATGAATGTTAAGTATTCTGACCTTAACATTTCGAGATTGACTGAAAAAACCATGATTTCGATCATCAGGTTTCTTGTGTCGTTTACGCTAAGCGTCATTTTGTTGACTTGGTCGGGAAGGTTCACCGTTTTTGGTGCTAGGCTTTTCCAAGCTGTATTAGCATTCTCAAAAGCTGTGTGGAGATCTGTTAGTGAGCCCCAATCTGTAATTTCCCTTTCTATGTTAGACATGTGAAAGGAGACGCTACCGCCGGTAGGATATGTTAATGCTGCTACGCCATAGTTGGCATTTATAGAGTTGGTAAGGCCGTTTATAAACAATGTAGTATCTCTTTGAAAAAGCATCCCCCCCATCCCAAAATCTGCGAAGCACTGGAAAGTATAGTGTGCGTTAATATACTGTGTTAATAGTGACTCAAGGGTGCTAAAGTATGTCCCTAAGTTTACTACCGTATCAAAATCAACTTTGTGATTTAGAATATTTTGTATGGGATCGATTTCTCTTGGCTTCCCAAAATTAGAGCTATTGCAATTACATGTCATGATTTTTTCTCCTTTTTATTATTTATAGACTTTAAAAGCCGCCTTGCGACGGCATGGATGATTATTAACAGCCGCGTCCTCAAGGGCAAAATGGATCAACCCTTACTGTAGAGTTAAAAGCTGTACCGCACTTGATGCATTGACCAAAAACCAAACGGTCACCGCAGTTTGGGCACATTTCAGGGGAAAAAGAATGCGGTATAAGTTGGCCTCTTAGCATGTCGCATGCTTTTATTAGAATTACTTCAGGAGGATGCACGTTGTTTTCGCAGGCAAGTGGAAATCCATGGTTTGTATGAAGAAAGTGCATAACAAAATGCATTGCTTGCAGTGCTTCAATTGGAAGAGGTAGATTATTTGGAGTATTGTGAATGTGGAAAAAGAGGATGTGAATTTGGTTTTGAAATTCATTTTGTGGAGGTGTGCGTAGAATGGCTTCTCTATGTATAATTATAAAATGTATGATCAAATGGATGTGATCAATTGTATTATTTTGTGGGGCAAAGGGGCAGTTCTGATTTCCACAGTGCGGGCAGCCATTTTGCGGCTGATGATGGTTTGGAGGAAAATCGAATATAGACATACCGTCACGACAAAGTTCATCAGTTTGACCAGGCATGCAACGGTGACCTAAATCAACAGGACCATGTGCTTCTTCGATGTGAATTTGTTGTACCTTGTTAAGAACCGCTTCTGGATTTGCTAGCGCAATCTTGTCAGTTTCTCCAAGATGGAACATGAGTTGACGTGTAGCTTCAACAGCCGGCGCGTGTGTCTGCGTAGTTGGGTTTTTTAAGAATCTATCAATATGTCCTGCGTTCATAATAAATGGACAGTTTGATAGGGTTTGAGTTGTACAATTCTTTGTTGCACTGCGTATTCTTCGGGCCGCTTCACTTATATTAAAGTCCATTTTATTTTCTCCTAGTATTTTTTTATGAATATTTTCTAAGTTTTTTTTGTGTTACAGACTTGTTCTGAAAATGTTTTTATTTGCTCGATGAGTTTGTGGATTTCTTTGATGGCGCTGATGATTTTGAAAATTTGGAAAAACAAGCCAATAAAGCTTGATGTAACAATTGTTTCAGAAATTTGTAGAGCGATTTTAGTGATTTGTTCTAAGGAAGCCTCAATAGGGGCAAGTTCTTTTTCATAGGGGTATGTTTGAAGCTGTTGCACTTTTGGAAGAATCTGATTTTTAAGATGAGAGGGGAGATATTTCCACGGAGAAAAGGAGATCGTCAGAGAATATAAAACAGAGATCTCATCGTACATTGGACATTTATTTTTATCTGGCATCATTTTCTTCCTTTATTTTGTTTTTTTGCAGTGTTTAAAATTCTTTTTCGTAAACTCTTTCAATGTGCTGGAAATTTTTGTAAATCGATCAATAGTGGAAAGGAGTACTTTTTTCTTTGAGATCGATTTTTGCCATAAGTGTATTTTTCCATCTTTTGCAGCGTTATTTAGAATTGTCATGACTTGGAGAAAATCGGGAAAAATTTCGTTGAGGTACTCAAATTCTATCTTGTAGTTTTCCATTGTTGTCATTGCAGTATTTAATGCGCTTGTTGGGTGGAAGAGGTCTTTAAATTCTTTTGCGAAGCGATCATTTGCCTCATTTTCTAGTAAAATGTAAATAAGGTTCATCTTGTCATGTGAGTTTGTAATCGTATCTAAAGTGCCAGGTCTTGGGCACGGCAGTTTTATCTTAGACATGAAAGCTCCTAGTGTTATTAATTTATTATAAATCGGTAGCTGTATTTTCTCTTAAGTGACGTAGGTTAAGAGAGTTTGTCGTTTGCGTTGTTGTGGGGATTGCAGAATGTTTTTTGTTTCTGCCTTCTTGTCTAATATTCGCTTGGTGTTTTTTCATATTGTTAGAATAACAAATGAGGGGAAATGTAACTTAAATGGTAGAGAGTAAGATATCAGCACATATGGGGATGTGGTCTGAGGGCTCATTTTGGTTGGGAAGTGGCCCTTTAATTTGAGCAAGATCGTCTGCTTTGGCACAAAGTTTCTGAGAATGAAAGATATAATCTATTCGTCTGTTTTTGTACGTTGCCTGTTTTTTTGTGATAAAAGAATCTGCAAACCCTAGAGATGTAATTGTTTGAACGACAATGCTTTCATCGTTAGAATTAAAATCTCCACACAAGATCCAGTGATTTGCCCTCATGTTGTGTGACATGTGTTGCTTGATCAACTCCTTAATTTGTCGATATCCAATATGGTCTTCTGGGGGGCAATCGGTAAAGTTTGGTTTGATGTGAGTATTTGCAATGCCCCAAATTTCATTTTGGTGTTTTACGTAAATCATTAACGCCAAATGGCCAGAGGGTGGTTCCCACTTTGTTCCGTCGTTGTACCAAATGGCTTTACTTCCTTCATACTCAATGTTTGCTCTCTTAAAAAAAATAGCGCACCCTTCTGGTTTTCCAAAGCTTTTGGGGGCAAAAAGAGCGCTGTAACCATCTGTTGCGAGTTGTTTTTCAAGGAGGAGGTAGGTTTCAAACTCAACTTCCTGTAAACAAATAATGTCTGCTTTAAGATGCAGCATTCGTTTTGCGATTGCAGGGGCTCGTTTTGTCCCTTTTAATTCTTCAATATTGGCATGAGGGTAGCGCTCTTTTTTCAAGTAGCAAGAAGCAAGGATATTATAAGTTGCGACTCTCATGTTTTCTCTTAATTTCCCTATACTTGTTTATGATATTTGCTGCAATCGGTGCAGCCTCTTTTCCATAGTCTCCAAAACGAAGGTAAACTAAAACAACAATATCAGAATCTGACATCGGGTTATTTTCTTCTTCAAAACCAAGGGCCCCAAACCAAACGTGTTTTGTAACAATCGGGGTGAATTCACGATCGAGGTGGGGGCGATAGAGAATTTCTGCTGTTGATGTTTTCCCTCCCATACTCTTCATGGTGTTATGATAGGTGCGTCTTGATTTTGCGTTGCCCATTAAGGTGCGGATAGAATAAGGCCGTGCAGTTCCTCGTTCTCCATTTACTACTGCAAATAGTGAATCAAGCAAGTATTCTCGAACAGGTTCTTCAAGCTCAATTTGGTGAGCGACTTTTGTTTTAGGCTTGTAGACATAGGGAAGGTTTGTTCGGTCTACAACTTCTGTGAATAGAGGAAAGAAGATTCCGATATTTGCAAGTGCTTCTTTATAAGAAAAATCCTCTTTATCAAAAAGCTCAGACTTTTTGTCAGATGGTTCAAGGTTCGCAATTGTAGATACAATCTGAGGTTTTAAGATTTTTCCGTCATTCACAAAAGCAGAGAGTGCAAGTGCTCCTTGTAGCGGCGTAACGATTAATGAGTGTTGTCCCATTGCGAATGAATACAAAGCAGTTGTGTCAATACCGGTGTCATTAGGAACAGATCCAGGGGCTTCACGTGTAAGTTCGATGCCTGTTTTTTTTCCAAATCCAAATTTTTTAGTAGAGTTTGCTAAATCAGTAGAATTTTCCATGTGTTCATTTGCTAAGAGGGCAAAATACATGTTACTTGTTCTTTCAATAGCGGCTTTTAGATCAATCCGTCCAATATTAGAGTGTCCTCGGGGCATTCTTCCCCCTTTGTACATTCTAGTAATAGGCTTTCCGCTTTGCGTGTAACCAAGAATGCTTGATGATGTTAGTTTTTCTCGGTAAGAGGGAGATTGGTCGATGATGGTAAATGGATTTAGGTCGATTCTTTCACCGTGTGCAACTTGTTTTGCATATCGTTGCCTCAGGCCTTCGTAAGCAGTGAAAATTTTAAAGATAGATCCGAAGGGAGCGTTTTCCTGAAATGCATAGGAGCGGGTGAATCCGTAACCTGCGGCGGGATAAAAATGGCGCGCAAGTTCTTTCTCGGTTGCATTTCTTCCTCCACCTGCGGGAAAATAATATTTACCAAGAAGAGGTCTGTTAAGTTCTTTATAAGAGCGCATTGTCTTTAAATAGGGGACAACAAGCTCTCTTGGCAAAGAGAGAAGGTGCTCTTTTAATTCAAGGGCTGTTGCATCTTTTTCTTCACTACCAATTGCAATCATCGCCTGAAAGTAGGGAAGACGAGAATCATTCAAATCAAGGGGAGCTGTATCAAGGAGGTAAGATTTGAGAAATTCCCAGCGATTTTCTTCAAAGAAATGATCAAAAAGTTCTTCCTGGACTTGAGTTAAGTAGTCAAGATAGGGTTTCTGGTGACGTCTTTTCTCTTTTTCTTCGCGTCTTTTTTCCTTTAGGAAGGCAGAAAAATATTTTTCACGCCAAGAGGGGAAGTCAATCGAGAGAAAAATCTCATGAGAGATGTCTCGTAGTTTTCTTTCAACGCACACAGCTGATTGATTGAAAGAGCGGTATGTGCCTAAGCTTTCATCACCGGCTTTAGATAATAAATGGTCATCAAAGAGGTGACTTGGGCAAACAAGACGGCATAAATCAATCACAAGAATTTTATCATCATTACGACTCACCCCAGAGAGAAAGGGGCCAATTTCAGACATTAATTCACCAAGAAGAGTTGTCTTTTTATTCAATCGTTCGATGATTTCATCGCAGATGTTTTTTGGCGTTTCAAAAAATGTATGTGTGTGGCCATCCTTTTTTGAAAAGAGGGCGTCTATCAAAGGGTGAATTGAATCAACCTCTGCAAGATTCATGAGTGTTTCAATCGCGTTTTGTAAATAAATGGCATTGCCAATGTGGCCAACCCTTTGAAGAGCGCGTTTTACGCTAGATGAGATAGAGACAACAGAGTCAAGATATGTGTTCCAAGTGAGTTTGGCTTCTTTTTGTAAATAAATAGGGGGTGTTGTTAAATCAAAATGTCTTTCGAGAGGGGCTCTACCGTCCCAAATTTTTCCGACATATGATTCTGTTTCAAGCCATTTTGTGACTTCTGCCCCTTTATTTGGGTCGACAAAATCGTTGGGATCATAACGAGGGTATGTCGCAAGGGCGACAACCTCTCCTGTTTTTGGGATAAGTGCAACAACTGCGCCCCCTTTTATCCAAGGAGGGTTGACCTTCTTATTATCAACCCCTGCTGTAGAAAATCTATCGTGACGATAGAGCTCGCTTTCTTCTAAGAGTTCTTCAGCATATTCTTGCAGCTCACTTGAGATTGTAAGTAATATACGTCTACCCGGAGTTGATGCGTAGGATTCTGGTAATTCTCTGAGGACGTTTCCCTTAATATCGACTTCAACTTTTTCCCTTCCACAAATGCCGCGCAACTCTTCATCAAAACGCCCTTCGATTCCAGATTTTCCTACTCGTGAATTGATGGTATAGGACTTATCTTTTAATTCTTGATGCCGCCGAATGACTTCTTTGCTGCTAGTATATCCTTTTGGAAGAACAACAGGGAGCCCCATTCTTCTCTCATTCATATATTGTTCAAGCTGATCTAGCTCGCTTCTTACTTGTGCATGCTTGCTCTCATCAATTGCTCCCATGTATCCGAGAATGCTTGATCCAACTTTTCCATGAGGGTAGTGACGAACAGCGGTGATTTCCATGGACATCCCTGGCCAATCACGCTCCATAATGTGTAGGCGGTAATATTCCTCTTCTGAGATGTTTTCCTTCAAAATAAAAGGAGTATTTGGAAAAATTGATGCCTTTCCGTGAATCATATCTTCAACAAAGACCTTGTCAAGGGAGAGCTCTTTTGCTAAATGATCGGCAAATTTTTCAATATATTCACGACGAAAATAAATTTTTTGTCTTTTACCGTCACGATTCATCCACTTGATTCCTGGCAAATGTCTAATCGGCTCATAAATAATGGAAGCATTGTAACGTATTTTATTTACAGCTAGGGGATGGTTAAATCGATCTCGGATTGTACCGCGATTCGGTGTTTCAATGATTACGCGTTGTTGAGGCCGCTTTGATAGTCGGAGATGCTCATCATGTTTTACAACTGCTAAATACCAAACACGCACTGCAATTAGTGAAAAAGCTAGCAAGACAATATTTAAGATTCTTGTGGCTTTTGCCGGCACATCATTATCTGTCATTGGCTTAATATAGTCGTCGTCAATATTTAAGTTAAACTCAAAATCAAGTAGTCAAAAAGTGACTACTTTTGTGCATAGTCTCTTCTCGTTAAAAATTAACACAATCCTTTTACAATCAGGATTGGTGAAGTAAGTTTTTCCTTGAAAAATAAAATGAACAAGGTTTTGTAAAAAGATGATTGGCAAAAAACAGGCAGTTGTGTCAAAATCTAAAGGCCAATGGTTCTGCGCCTGTAGTTCAATGGTAGAACAATAGCCTTCCAAGCTATTAGTGTCAGTTCGATTCTGATCAGGCGCTAGACGACGAGAGAGCCGCAAGAACAAGTTAGAGGCAAGAAAACGGAAACCGCAAGAACAAGTTAGAGGCAAGAATTTGGCTATACAAGATCATACAACGACAGAGACAAGTACAGAAGTGTCAATAAAAGACCTTCTCGAAGCGGGTGTTCACTTTGGTCATCAGACCCACCGGTGGAATCCAAAAATGAAACGCTACATCTTTGAAGAGAGAAATGGAATCCATATTCTCGACTTAGCAAAGACTATGTCACATATTCGTTCGGCTTGCGAAGTTGTACGAAAAGTTATCGGAAATCATCAAAGCATTCTCTTTGTTGGCACAAAAAAACAAGCTAAAATCGTTATTAAAGACTGCGCAGAAGATTGCGGCGAGTTTTATGTAGCTGAGAGATGGCTTGGTGGAATGTTAACAAACCTATCTACGATTAGACAATCGATCAAAAAGCTTGAGCGAATTGAAAAGAAAATCACGACTGGTGGAGAAGGCCTGAAGAAAAAAGAGATTTCTCAACTAACTAAATTACACGAAAAACTTGCAAGAAACTTGTCAGGTATTCGCGCAATGCGTAAACCTCCTGGTCTATTGATTGTAATCGACCCATCGAAAGAACACATCTCAGTTGCTGAAGCGAAAAAGCTAGGCATACCTGTCATGGCTGTTGTTGATACAAACTGTGATCCAGATAAAGTTGATTATGTTATCGCAGGTAATGATGACGCTTTAAAAAGTAACAAAATTCTTTTACAAGCGATCACAAATGCTGTTATCGATAAGAAAAGAGACTTAGGTTTGCCAATCACTCTTGAAGAGCGCGAAGTTTTTGCAAAAGAGCAAAAAGAAAAACGTGTTACAGAGAAAAAGAAAGAAGATGAGACTCGTGCAAAAAACAATGCTGACAATGAGCGTTCTGCACCAAAGAAACCTTATGCAAAGCCAGCGGCTAAGAAGCCTTACGCAAAGCCAAGTGAATCTAAAGTTGTAGAGAAAAAGGCAGAGACTCCTTCTAAAGATGATGCAGCAAAGAAACCTGCAGTTAAAACGACTGAGAAAAAAGTCGAAGAAAAAAAATAACAAGAAAGCTGAGACTATAACTAAAGGCGATGCGTAAAGATGAGCAATATTTCTGCAGAACAGATTAAAGAACTAAGAGAACGGACTGGAGTAGGTCTTGGGAAATGCAAAACAGCATTGGTAGAAGCAGGTGGCGATATTAATAGAGCCATTGAAGAGCTTCGAAAAGCTGGCATGGCGTCTGCTGTGAAGAAAGAATCCCGAAGCACAAACGAAGGACGTATCGAAACTCTTGAAACAGCTGACGGAATTGCTGTTATTGAAATGAATGCAGAGACTGATTTTGTTGTGATCAATGAAAGATTTTCAAAATTTCACAAGGAATTGGTTAAAGATCTTGCAGAATCTAAAGAGTCTGATCTAGAAGCCTTTCTAAAGTCGAAGTCAAGACGTGATAAGACAAAAACAATTGATGATGAAAGAAAAGAATTGATTTCAGTTCTTGGTGAAAACATTGTTATTTCAAGAATCTTATTCATCACAAAACAAAGTAATGCCTCATACGGCCTATATTCTCATATGAAAGGGAAGATACTTTGTCTTGTTGAAGTTTCAGGAGCCCTCGGACAAGAAGATTTCGCCCGTGAAATTGGAATGCAAATTGCTGCAGAGTCACCAGAATATCTTTCACCTGATGATGTTCCTGCTGATATCAAAGCAAAAGAAGAAGAAATTGGAAGAAGTCAGATCCAAGGTAATAAGCCACCAGAGATGATGGAGAAAATTGTGCAAGGTAAGGTCCGTGCATTTTTTGACCAAGTTTGTCTTTTGAATCAGAAATATATTAAAGATACTTCGATCTCAGTTGCCCAATTTGTGCAGAATCATGGAAAGGAACTGGGGAAAGAAATTCATTTAACAAGATTCATAAGATGGCAAATAGGTAGTTAGAAACTACTAAAATAGTTTATTATTGAGTCGAAGAGTTTCTTTTAAAGTGGTTCAAAGGATTGTCTATGACAGCAGATGCAAAAAATTCGCCTTATAAACGCATCTTATTAAAGCTTTCAGGAGAATCCCTATCAGGGGAAGCCAAGTATGGCATCGATTATCCTGCATGCACTGAAATAGCAAAAACAATAAAAAAAATTCACGAAAAAGACATTGAAATTGGTATTGTTATCGGTGGGGGAAATATCTTCCGCGGTCAGATGGCAACACAATTTGGTTTTGAAAGAACTCCTGCAGATCACATCGGAATATTAGCCACATGCATTAATGGACTTGCCCTTTCACAGGTGCTAAGATCTATGGGATGTATTGTACGTGTCATGAGTTCAAGAAACTTTGATGGAATTATCGAGCCATATAACTGGAGTCAGGCAAATTTTTACCTTGAAAAAGGTGTGATTGTCATTTTTGTTGGTGGTACAGGAAATCCCTATTTTACGACAGACACTGCAGCGGCGCTCCGAGCGAGTGAAATGGGAGCCGATGTTTTATTAAAGGCGACTAAAGTTGATGGGATTTACGATAAAGACCCAATGATAAATCGTGGTGCTAAAATGTATGAAAGACTTTCCTATGATCAAGTGTTAGCTCATGATTTAAAAGTTATGGATGGAGCGGCTGTTGCGCTTTGTCGCGATAACAATGTTGCTATTCAAGTGGTAAATCTATTTTCTCAAAAAGACATTCTTGAAGCAGTTACGAAGAGAAAAGGCGGAACGATTATTTCAAAAGAGACAAAAAAGAAAAAGAATCAACCTGTAAAAGTAAAAAGCGAAAGGAAGAAAAGGTAAATAATGGGCATACTGGATGAAACTAAAACTAAGATGGTACAAGCGATTGAACATCTAAAAACTGAATACCGCTCTCTTCGAACAAATCGAGTAAATCCTGCAATGTTGGATGACTTAAAGGTAGAAGTATATGGATCTGCAATGACAGTTAAATCACTTGGAACAGTCAGCGTACAAGAAAGGCAGCTTATCGTAACGCCATTTGATCCATCAACGGCCTCTTTTATTGCTAAGGCAGTTCAATCAGCGCAAATGAATCTAAATGCAATTGTAGAAAGTGGTGTAATTCGTATTCCTGTTCCTCCACTAAATGAAGCATTGAGAAAAGATATTGCAAAAATGGCAAAGCAAAAAACAGAAGCTGCAAAAGTTGTGATTCGTGAAATCAGAAGAAAGAGTAATGAAATAGCACGAAAGCAAAAGGCAGACGGCACTATTGCGGAAGACGAATTGAAAAAACAAGAAAAGAAAATACAAGAGTTAACAGACGAATACTGTAAGACTTTAGACGGCCTATTTGTTGAGAAAGAAAAAGAAATTCTCACTATTTAGTGTTGTCGAAAAAGCACCTATTCAGTATACTCTGACCCATTGTATGTTAAGTTGACGATTTAATGTATAACGTTTAATATGGCCCTATCGTCTAGCCTGGCCTAGGACACCAGGTTTTCATCCTGGCAACAGGGGTTCGAATCCCCTTGGGGTCATATACTTTTAGGAAATTGATTAAGACAATCTCTTTCCTAATAAGAGCTTTTAGCTCAGTTGGTAGAGCATCTCCCTTTTAAGGAGAGGGTCGTTGGTTCGAGCCCAACAAGGCTCAAGATATCTAAGAGTGTTTCTTCGGAAACACTCTTTTTTTTTGCTAAAGAAGTTTTGTCTTTTATCTATAAAATGGTTTGCGATTAAATGCTCGTGGACTTGAACTTTGATCAATACCTGAAATTGTATAGACTAAAGGGACAAATGTCTCCCCTGAAGTAGCATAACCTACCATGATAGAAGATCCACTAGAGTTTATTGCAGCATCGTAAAGTAAGGAGTAGGAGAACCCGGTAGGAGGAGTAGAAAGAAGAATTGTTGGTGAAGTAGATCCACTTTCTAGGCTGTAGATCAATGGTATAGGATAGGTGTTATCAATCACTGTCACTCCAAGTAGCAGGGCAGTTCCAGAAGAGGCGATGCTTACGTCTCCTATCGATCCATAATTGAAATCATCTGGAATTGAAGGAAAAATAAGGGTTGGTGTAGAAGAGCCTTCTGTTAAGGTATAAGTTAAGGGAAAGGGAATGCTTTCACTATTTCTTACATATCCACCCATAATAGAATCACCAGAAGAATTGATTGCAACGTTAACAAGTTCTCCTCTTGCGAATCCTTCAGGAATCGAAGGAATGATAAGAGTCGAAGATGAATCTTCATTATTTAGGGTGTAGGCTATTGGAACATTTTCATCATTTATATAGGCACTTCCTACGATCACTGCATTACCAGAAGAGTCAATTGCAACGGAAGACATAGTTGCAGATAAAGATTCCGATGGGAGTGGGGTAGGAATATAAATTGGAGAGGAGGAAAAACTATCAAGTCTATAGACCAATGGAACGGGCTCACTATCAGAATCAGTCGCTGTTCCTATGATGATTGTTTTTCCAGAACTATTCATAGCAAGGGAAGAAAATACAGGAGTTGATAATCCGTCTGGCAGTTCAGGTTCAATATAGGTTGGAGTAGATACACCTTCTGCTAATTTATAGATGAAAGGTATTAGAGTAGATCGAGGATTAAAAAGATTTCCTATTGCTAAAGCATTACCGGAAGAGTCGAATGCAACGCCATTAAAACTATTAAAAGTATAGTCAGGGGGGATTGAAGAGGGGACAAGTGTTAGATTAGATGAGTTTGCTTGTAGACGATAAAAAAATGGGGAAGGTGCCTCATCTATAACTTGCTCGCCTAGAATAAGCCCATTTCCAGAAGGGTCAATTGCACACCAAGGATTTTCAATAGAATCAGTATTCTCAAATCCAGAAGTAGAAATGTGTGTGGGTGTTGAAGAAAAGTTCTCTAACCTATAGATTAAAAGAGCTGACAATGAACCTGTTTCTCCAGTCCCAACTAGGAGGGATTGCCCAGAAGGGTTCATCGCTACGGTTATAAGACGTCCTTGTTCAAATCCATCTGGAAGAGTAGAGAGTATAACAGTTGGTTCACTAACATCTGCTTGCAGTAGGGGAAGATAAAAACAAAAGAAGGTGAATAAACATTTATATGTTGCACGTGATTTTTTTTTATTCATAATTGCCAACTATATTAATAGAGTAAAAGTGAATTTAAGCTTAAAAGTCTATTCTTGCAGAAGCTGTTAATCCTTGAAAGAAGAGATTGGAAGGAGCAGCCGATGCCCCAAGAAAAACATCATTTAGAAGAGTTCTCATCATATTTTGCGCAAAATAGATTGAGAAATCGTAAGTCAATCTTAGATCTATGTGTTGGTTGTGAGAATTAAAGTATCTGTTCCATCCAAGACCAAGTTCCAAGTCTGCATTAGGTCTCATTGCATAGTAATTAGAGAAAGAAGCTGTATAAGGACTTGGATTGAAATCAGTAGAGGCTCTTTCTTCTGAGTGTTTTACCGAAGTGTAGTTTGTATAAAGTAGGCCAAAACTCCCCTTTGTTAAAAGGCGCAATTCTCTCCAAATATATTTTGTGTCAATTCCTAATAGAGGTCCAACCCCCCAAGAGGATGAGCTATTTCTTGAAGTAAGTGGCTGCACAGGAAGATTCGAAATTTGTCCTGTTGCTTGGTATATATCGACATTAAAATTTTGAGAAATGAAGCCTACTTCTAGGCCTCCAAATGGAGATGCGATCAAAGACGGGCCTTGATAATAGGGTCTTCCAATAGTGAAGTCAATTAAATTGAAGTCAAGGTTCCATTTTGAAGTCAAACTACTAGCAGCTAGAGCTTGATTGCCTGTGCTAGACTGTAAAAACCAATTGTCTAAGGCTAAAACAGCAGTTCCGGCTGCAACTGTTGTTGAACCTGCAGGGAGATTTTCTTCTACAGGAGCGACAGCGCTTGTTGTTTTATTTGTATGAGCCCATGTATAACCTATTCTATATTCATATTCTCTTTTGTCAACAGTCCCTAATGCTACTTTGAAACCAGGTTCAAAATTAAAAGAGGGGAAATACGAATTTGTGTTATCTGCATATGAAAGAGTCGTGCTATTGAGAACACTATTTGAAGCAACTTTTAATCCCTCTTGACCAATGTACCACCAAGTAAAAGCAGCTTCTAAAAACAAATCTGTGCCAGCAAGCCCTTTATTTAATTTGTGAGTCACAGAAGTTGCGCCCGGTATGTTATATCCCATTGGAGATGTTTGTGGAAGAGGTTTCCCCGGAATAATCTCGGCTTCTTTAGCAAAAGCAAAAAATGGAAGAAAGAATAAAGGGAATAAGAGAATATTTTTCATGAACTTTCCAAGTGAGAATTTACTTTGAAAGTAAAACAAAAATTGATTTTTATCAAATAAATATCAAAATAATCTTATTTAGATAATAGTGGTTGATTGTATGAGTTGGAAGGGTTTTCAGCGCGCATCTTTGGCCAATCAACAAATGTCAATCCAGCTACTGTTCCGTCTGTGATGCTATTGCTGGGCATCCAGTAGATATTGCTAGAGATCCATTTATTCTCATCTGCGCCCTCCTCTACCCAGTAAGGAGAGGTGCCAATCGGGCCGATAATATTATTTGCAGTAGGAATTTTATTCTGAAATGGACCGATGCCCCAAGAGTTCATAAAAAATAAGATGGCTTCTGGCCATTGATTTTTTGGTGTGTTTGTATTTTTGCCCCAGTAGGTAAAAATCTTCTCAGATTCAGGGTTTGATTTATCTGCCATTCCTACAATCAAGTTCAGATGGCCTCCTAAACTAGTAGGTTTTTTGGCGGCAAAAGGAACGATCCCATTTAAAGAATACATATAGTTGTTATAAACGTGTATCGCAACAGGAACTGCATTTCCCTTTGTTAACGAACTACGAATTAACTCAAGAGTGTTTGTTTGATCAGTAATTTTTATGTAGTTCATTTTCATTGAATCTAGTTCATAAAAATCAGTATTAAAAGCCATTGTAGCTTGTTGCATGTTAAGGCCAAGTTTTTTTGCCCAAGTTTCAAGGAGTAAATCGTTTAAATCTGCATTTAATTTTATGCTATTTGGAAGGACATATTTTAGATTTAAGTTTTCTATTTTTAGTGTGTTTTCTGAAGGAGTTGAGATTTCAATAGAAAGATCATCTTGAAATGCTTCACGATTTAATTGGGATTCTTGATTACTAGAATTGTATGTAAAAGATAGAGGCGTGTCTAGAGTAAATGAGATGATTCGGCTCGTAGCTTTTTTAGGAAATATATTTAATGTACTTGTTGCGAGAAGGGATTTTTTGCTTTTTGATGAGATAACCAAATTAAGTTCAAGTGATGTGCCTTCGAATTCCTCTTCTAAGGTTAATGTTGTAGAAATTCTTGTGACTATAAATTCTTCTTGGAAAAAACTCTTATTGTAGAAGTTAAGAAAAGTTTCTACTGGCACTTGCGTGGCTAATGTTTTTGTTTGAATAGTGAATAGGGGGTTTTGAATTTGATTTGTAGCATCAGTATAGCAATATAAAACTGGTTGCGTTATGAGATCTTCTGGAACAAGAAAGTCCTTGCTGCCAAGAACAGAAGTCCAAAAATCGCCCCCTTGTTGTAAAAGTGAGTTTTTTTTGTGTATTCCAAAATGAGTGAGTTGATTTCCGTATTGAAGAACGGGGCGTGACCACTGTAGGGAATATGCATATTCAATTGCAGCTTTTGTTTCTTCAGAGGTATTGTTTGACGCTTTTGGCAATTGAGAGAGGGCTAAAGAAACAAGAGAGTAATTTGTTGTAGCGTTTGCGTAACAGGCGCCAACTTGTCCTTGAGGTCTTGAGCAAATAAGATTTCCTGTTCTGTCAAACTCCTCTAGCAAATATATATATGTAGAGGTGTTATTTTCTTTAGGCAATGCAGTTGTTAATTGAGAGTATGTATACTTGGCACTTGATGGGATCGCAGGATCTATCTCTGCATCTACCAAAGGCGCATTCCCTTCTCCAACAAATGTATCCATTGCTACAGTTAGGTAATCACTTGAAACTATTTGAGGTCTTGGATAGCCATCAGAAAAATACAAAAATTCAAGTTCTGTAAGATTTTGATTCAGTTTGTAGGGGACGGTGCCCTGGTGAATTCCAAATCTAAACATTTCAGAAGTTGGCTGTGATATCGTATTTACTTCTGTTAAAATGAATGTTTTTTTCATGACAACCTCTTAATTATAATATGAACAAATTGTAGCAAGAAATCGAAATATGAACTTAAAAGCCTGAATATAAAAGATGTGCTTTGTCGTGCAGCTCTTAAGGTTAGGTTGGTTCACTGTTGTCCTAAAAAGTACAAGGGCCTTTCGTGCCGTCTGGGCAAGTTGTTGTTTTGTCTGTTGTAACGCCGGTGAGTTTTGCATTTTTAGAGAAGGTTAGATCAATGAGTATTGCTCCGGAAAGGTCTGCTCCTGAGATGTCTATATCCCCAAATCCCACTGTGATAAGATTTGCATTCTTAAAGACTGCGCCTGAAAGGCTTGCGCCATTAAGATTTGCGTCGAAAAGGTTTGTAGCGGTAAAGTTTGTTTTGCTAGAGCTTTTTGCGCCGCTAAGGCCTGCCGCGGTAAGGTTTGCAGCGCTGAAATTTGCACCAGAAAGGGTTGCATTAGTGAGGGTTGCATTAGTAAGGTTTGCACCAGTGAAGTCTGCTTTGGTAAGGTTTGCATTAGTAAGGATTGCATTAGTAAGGTTTGCGCCAGTCAGGTTTGCGCCAGTCAGGTTTGAACCTTTAAGGTTTGAAAAGTTAAGTTTTGCATTGGTAAGGTCTGCGTTTTCAAAATCTGCGTTTAAGAGGATTGCGAAAAAAAAAGTTACTTCCCTAAGCTTTGCTCCAGAGAGGTTTGCTCCGGGAAGAAAGGTTGCGCCAGTCAGCTTTGCACCGTTAAAGATTGCACCGATAACGTTTGCAGCGCCGAAACTTGCACCGGTAAGGTTTGCACCGTTAAAGTTTGCACCGGTAAGGTTTGCACCGCTGAAACTTGCACCGGTAAGGTCTTTTTCAGAGAAATTTTCTTTTTGTAAGTTGCACCCAGAAAGATCTGCGTGTGGTTTTAAATTCGAACACTTATCACTCATAAATTTCCTTTTGATTTAACATATTTGTTGTCTCTTATGTTAAATCTAGCAAATTTGAAGGATTTTCAGTTAAGTGGCTTAGCAGTAATGTATGAAAGTTTGTGAGGGATAAGAGCCACGCCTTGAAGACGTGGCTTTATAAATTTGATTAAGTTGTTAAGGGCTTTGACACAGCGATTGTGTTTGGCTCTTTAATCAGATAGCTTGAAAGTAGAGAGATCAAGAATCCAACGGGGAACATGATAAAAGCAAGGTTGTAATTTTCCCGTGAATAGATAGGGGATCCTCCTTCTAAAAGTCCGTTCCAACCAAAATCAAGTAGATACCCTGAAAGCGATTGTGCAAACATTGGAAAGCCCATGATGATTACAGCGGCAACCCCCATAGAAGTTCCTGTAAGTTCTTTTGGATTGCTTTCTGTAATTGTTGGGTATCCCAAAATTTGTGTACTTGAGAAGATTCCAAGTCCGAGGAAAAGAAGGGCTAGCATCAGTTCGCTTGGTGAGGGTAACAGTAAGATAGAGCTCATGATAAAAAAGGATACAATGCTACCAAATGCCATCCATGGTCGTCTAATTTTTGTTAGATCAGAAAAATAGCCAAAAAGTGGTGATCCAATAATGGTTCCCATGCAAATCATGCTAATGATTAGTGAGGCTCTTGTAAGTGGAACATGGTGAATTTGTGTGAGGTATAGGGATCCCCAAACAGCACCGATAACCATGAGCGGTAAGTTCATAAAGCATGTATAGAATCCGCAACAAATATTTTGCATGTTAAATACAGATCTTTTGATTCCAACCCAAAATGGGATTTCATTTGTTTTATTGGTTTCTTCTTTTGGTCTAGCATCGTAAACAAAAAGGTAGATAAGGCCGTAAATTAAGAGTCCGAAAACAGCATCAATAAGAAGTGCGCGTCTCCAAGTCAAAAGTTCTGCGAGGTATGAAAAGGGTGATTGTGCAATCACGCCGCCAAGCATCCCGATAGTTACAACAAGTCCAACAATAAATGCTTGCTTGTGTGCAGGAAACCAGCGTGAGATGAGCATAATACAAGATAGAAAACAAAAAGCATTTCCTATACCTGAAAGGAAATGGCAAACACATGCCATTGTATAACTTGTTGAGAGGGCAAAACCAACCGTTCCCACAATACAGATTGCAAGGGCAACTAAAATTACTTTTCTTGTTGAAACTCGATCAAGAATAATTCCAGCTGGTAGAAGAAAAATGACATCTGCTAGTAAGTATGTTGCACAAAGGGAACCAAAACTTGTGCCATTCATATTTAAATCTTTCATTAAAAATGGCGAAATAGCATTCATCATGTGCATTTGCATGAGTTCGTATGCAAAAAATAGCGCTGCTGAGAAGCAAACGATATAGGGCATGACTTTTGTCATTAAAAAGGATTGTTTGTTTGAAACTGATGTCATAGATTTTTTCCTGTAGTTACACTTTCAATATTGTTTGCGCAATCTTTCAATGTAGGGATTTTTTTCTTATAACATTTCATGCATTGCGAGATATAACTTTCATTGCCGCCAACTTGAACTTTCTCTCCCACTGTAACTGGCTGACCGCCTGCTGCGATTCGCATATTCATTGTGGCTTTACTTCCACAGTTACAAATAGTTTTAATTTCAATAAGTTCGTGAGCCCATGCAAGTAGGTATGTGCTACCTTCAAATGGTTCACCAAGAAAGTCAGAACGAAGACCATAACAAAGAACTGCAACATCGAGATCAGTTGCAATTTCAGTTAATTGGGCAACTTGTGATTTTTTTAAAAAGTGGACTTCATCAACTAATATACATCGAAGATTTTCCATTTTGGTGAGTTGACTTTTCACGTATGTGTAGAAATTAAATTGATCATAATAGGGGATTGCCTCTTGCTTGAGACCTATTCTGGAATAAATAAGAGTCGTTTCACCGAACCTTTGATCGATTTTTGGCGCAAACAAAATTGTCTGCATGCCTCTTTCAACGTAGTTGTAGCTTGCTTGTAGTAGTGTAGTGCTTTTTCCTGCATTCATTGCAGAGTAATAAAAATAGAGCTTGGCCATTATACGCCCCAAAATTTGATTAATTTTGGTCAGTATAGAGAAGGTTTTGAGCAAATGCAAGATCAAATGGTGTGGTAATTTTCAAATTAGTTTGATCTCCCATGACAATATGAATAGGGTGTCCCAACTCTTGAACCAAAGAGCAATCATCAATTGCATTGTTTTGATTTGTTCTCTCATGAGCATCAACGATTAAGCCATATGCAAAACTTTGGGGAGTTTGTCCAAGCATGCATGAGCCTCTTGAAAAAACTTCTTTACTAATTGTGTTTTTTACTAAATTTATTGCATCGGTTGTCGGTATACAGGTATTAATCGCGCCGTATTTCATGACGCACTCAACGTTTCGATCAAGAATTTCTTCAGAAAGAAAAGGGCGCACACCATCATGAATAACGACATAGTCAGTGTCAGGACTGCAGGCCATCAAACCATTATAACTTGATTCTTGACGAGTTCTGCCACCATCGACGATCTTTACTTGACTCTCTAAAAGAATCGATCCACCCTCTTGCATAAGTTCAATAGGGATTGAGAGGCCTTTTTTTGTAAGAGTTGGTTCTGTTGCAATAATAATTTCATCAAAGAAACCAGAGCGAATGATAGTGAAAAGTGCATGCTCATAGACTAAGAGCTCGCCAAGAGGGAGCAACTGTTTTGGTATAGATCCACCAAAACGATCGCCTGTTCCACCCATTAATAGAATTGCGCTAAACTTCAATGGATATTCTTATCCCCCATTCCCTAAGTTTAGAGTGGGAAAAGATTTTTGTATATGCTCGAAAAATGGAATAAATGAATACTCTTTTTTCATAGCCCAAGAAGTGAGTGCTTTATCTAACGTTTCTATTGCATTAAGACAAGAGCGGTAGATTAAGAAAAGGTCTTTTTCTTGCTCGTTTGAAGGAGGCTTTCCCTGAACTAGAGCAAGTTCATTTTCTACTGTTATATGGCTTTCTTTACGTAAGTTAGAAAGATATAAAGCAATTTCCTCAAATTTTTCCGCATCTTGATCAAGGAGAAAAAGAGGTTTTACTTGATCAATTTTTTCTCTTAAGATCAGAACTTTTGCAAGGGTACAAGTTGGCTGATATTGAAACTGAAGGGGAGGAAAGATGTTGTCGCATCGTCTCTTTCTCAAAGAAGTTTTGCGTGAAAGAGGTTGCATACAAGGAGCGCTTAGGGAGAAAAACTCAAGGTAACTTGCTTCTGTATTTAGTTCATTTTTTGGCTTGGAGAAAAAAAAGTTTTCAACTTTACCATAGAGATAGCGACCATCAAGTGGAAAAAAAACACCTAAGATAGAAATCATTTCTTTTGCTGCAACGCCCACTAAAATAAATAGGCCTATCATCGTAACATCTATTGCAACCTGAAGAAATTGCTGAGTGGTGATTTCTGTTGATGTGATTGCTCTGCCACGAAGAGAAGGGTCTTTTGAGAGTTGTTTATAATATTCATTATATGCTTTTTCTTTCCCATTTGTGAAAGAAGATCCTGAAAGTAAATGAAAGATTCGCAACGCTAAATGACCTATGGCTTGAATGGGTTGCCAAATCAATAACCCGCCAAATTTCATTCTCAAATCGTGAAGAGGCTCATTTGTATAAACTTCTTTTGAATCAAGGTCTATAACTCGGTTCTCGTTGAACTCGAAATTCCTTAATAGGCTGTGATTTAAAATCTCAGTCAACTATAACCCCCTGAATAGGAGAAATTATAAGCCAAAATCAATTTGAATAATAGTGAAATATAAATTTTACAAATTAATATTTGACGACTTGAGTTTTTCGTGGATTAAGGCAGCTCTCTTAACAATAAGGTCTTCCTTAGGGATTTGTTCTGCCGACTTTAAGGCCTCATGAAGGTGTGCTCGCCTTGTTGTAAAAAAGCTTTTGCCAAAAGAGAGATCATCTCCTCCTTCAATCCAGCCAAGTTGTTTCCCAAGTTCAAAGAGTGAAAGAGCTGCAAGTGTTTCTTCGATTTGTAATGTGTGTGCATGCTTTAGGATGGCATAAGCACGACATATTAAATCTTTCACATGAGAATGTTTTTCTTCTTTAAGTGCTTCTCTTGCATTTTTTTCTTCTGCAGCTAATTTTGTCGCAGCATTATGGATAGATTTTAGAATATCAGGTTCTGTAACACCAAGTTTAAATTTGTTCTCAATTAAAATAAGGTCAGAAATATATTCGTCCTCGTGTCCAAGTCCACGTATTATAATGTCCTTTCCTAAGGATTCGATACATTTTGCAAAATTTCCTGTATGGATCAATGCTGGGCAATGCAAAAATGTTTGAACTACAAGGCCTGTTCCACAAACTAATGGATCTGATGTAAGATGGCCAAATCGATCGGAAAAAGCAAATTCCATAGATCGACTGATTTCTTTATCTAAATTGTTGAGGCGGTGGTAGGCTTCATCCCAATTTGTGGATTTTTCAAACAAGTGAATATGAATATGATCTTCAACATTGATTAAACCAAGAAATGAAGATGAGTCATCAATAATCATGCCTTTTCCAGCATCAAATTGTTCAAATCCTTCACTCAAAATAAAGTGTTCAAAAAGAAATTCTTTTGTATGAGGATTTAATTCGGTATGCCCAAGAGCTTTGCCGTTTGCAAGATGGGGAAGTATATAAGAACAACAACTATCAAAAGTTTGTTGCCTTTGCGCCTCATTCATCTGACTTGGAAAAGGAAATGGGTCTAGATTTCGATGGAGAATAAAAACAGATCCAAGCCAAATAGGATCTTCAGATTTACCCCAAGGAGTTGAGTCAAAAAAAATACTAGGAAGTGAATAATTAATCAGAAACTCCTTTGTAGGACCTATCCATCATAATTTTGATCTGATCGCGCAAGTTTGCAGCTCGTTCATAATTTTCTATTGCAAGAGCTTCATGAAGAGCGCTGTTTAATGAACGTAACTTATCTGAAAAATCTGGGCACTTTGCACCGCTTGGAACATTACCTAAATGCAGGGGTAACTTATTTTGCGGTTCTACTTTAGAGGTTGTCGAAAGTGGTATCGCCCCTGATTGAGTAAGTTCATGAGTAAGAAATTCTTCGAAGGTGTCGTAACATTTCTTACATCCAAAGGGAGCTCCTGTCATAACTGCATATAATGTTGTTTTACACTCAGGGCAAACAACGTTTTTTTCCACATCAACAGGAATAAGCTCACCCTTACCAATGTTGGTGGCTAGCTTATCTCGAAGGATGGGGCAATCAGCACAAAAGTTGGTTGTTGCCATCTTTCCATCTTTTATATCGCGGTATGTAACGGTTGCTTTTTTCTTGCACCCCGTACACTCAATTGGCTTCTCAGAATCCATAGAAATGCCTCCTAATTTTGTAGTCTAGTCATCTATCAAATTACTTCAACTAGAATCTAAAAAGTTGATCTTGTTTTTTTAAACAACAGAAAATGAGCAGGTTGCGTCTTGGGAAGCCGAGAGGTTAGAAAATGAAACATATCTTCTTAATAAACTCTTAAATATTTTATGTTCATAAGTGTCGTAAAATGCGCGCTTTAGGGCGTGTCTTTCAATTATTATTATGTTTTGTTTTCTTTTAATTATGTGTAGTCATAAGGATTAAGGGTAAGAAATTACACGTAAAGTCTAAATATAGAGGGTTAAAAGATGAAAAAAATCCAAACACTTGCGGTTGCTGCACTTATGATTGGGTCTACATTTATGCATGCCACAGAAGGCGACAACCAATCTTTGCAAATGCAAAAGGAAGAGATAGGTTCGACTGAATTTGAGAATCAATCTTCAAAAGGCTTAGATGAATCTGCGGTTGCTGTTGAAATTGATCAAAATTCACAGTCTAATATCGATGAGTCGGCAATAGCTGCTGGTACGAATAATACGACACTGACTCCAGCTGAAAAGCACTCAAAAAGAATCGAAGAAGAACGTATGCGAGATGGCGACACGGAAGTGACTCCACGTATGAAGGCAAGTAGCAACTCGATGAAATTTCCTACTCAGCACCATAGAGATGCCTACCATAGTTTAAGCGACAAGAATAAAAAAGCCTATGATGCTTTAGAAGATCATGAACAAGATAAAGTTGCTGAAACATATAGAAATGGTGGAAATCACCAAAAAACTCTTTCGAATGCATTAAAACAAGATCAGAAAGAGCATAAGAAACAAATGAAAGGCAAAAAAGTGACTGCACCTACTCTACGCGAAGACAAAGGTATGGATGAATCACCAGCGATGAAAACAATGAGAAAGCAACAAGAAGTTAATGGTAAAAAGAAAGATGACATTTTCGGTTAAGCGTCTCATTTTAGGGATTTTTTTTTGCTCGACTCTTACGATGACAGGCCTTTTTGGGGCCTGTTCTGAATTTGGGTTGTCATTTTTTGAGCAATCTTTTGCATACAACGAAGAAAATCAAGAAAAAGTTATCGAAGCAGAAGACCTTTCACCAGAAGAAAAAACAGTTTATGGTGAGCTTGGTCCTGTCTATAAAAAAATCTACCTCTATGCACTTACAAGCGAGATGAGACGACGCGTTGTTATTTACGTTTGTCGTGGTCTTAATGCTTATGAAGCAATTAATGTCATATTGCGTGCAGAACAAAGAAGAGGCGAATCTGGAACTAGGAAGAAAGTCATTTCACCAGGTGAGAGAGCTGCTACCTATCAAAAAGGTCCAGTGCGTAAAATTCTATAAAATTCTTGCAGCCTTTAAATTTTCAAGCCATCTAGAATCGGGTAGGTAAAGAAGAAAAAATGCACAACGTTTAGGCAAAGATGCACAAACATTGATGCTTCAATTCGATCTGTAATTTGGTAGACAGCTCCATAGAGTAGCCCTGCTGTAAATGCCATAATGAAAAATGGTAGAGAGGGGATCATCAATATATGCAAGAAGGCGTAGATAAGGGCTGTTACGAGAACGGCTAATATTCCTGAAGCTGAATTATTCAAGTTTTGAGCAATTTCTTTTTGGATAAAACCACGAAATAGAGCCTCTTCAGGGATTACAACAAAGAAGATTTGTCTGATCAAAAACATAAATGTGATTGAGGGAAGTTTTGGATCGAATTCAACTATTTGCATAAACATTGCAAGAGCCAGCATAATCGCACACGTCATGCATGCCCAAGGTACAGCAATATAAAGCATCCGACGCCATTCTCTTGCTGTTTCAATTAAAGGAACAAGTAGTCCTAAAATAAATAAGGCAGCAATAGGTTTGTCGTAGTTTAAGTAGAGGTTCATGGGGAGTGAAGTTGCGCTTGCCTTCCACTGATGTGCAAATTCAATGTTGTGAAATCCAGAAATAAAGTGCCCAAACATTGCAAGTGTTATACAGCTTGCGATTAAGACGGCAAACATACGAACAAATCCGGGAATTTCTTGTGTTAATGACAAGAAGCACAAAAGCAATACTCCAATCGGAACAAGAGCTTTAATTGTTGCAATATCTCCATAGTATGCACAAACAAATGATAGGGCAAATAGAGGTCCCCAAAGCCAAATCTTCCGGTTGAACCAAAGAGAGATAAAAGCTAACATGAGCAGCACGTACCCAACTGAGCCGATTGGACTTTTTAGAAATATTGTTAAACCATACATGAGTACAAGTATAAGCAAGAGAGGAGAAAAATGTTAAGGAAAAAGAGTAAAGATCTAGTTTGGTATGAATTTGAGCTCTTGCAAAATTTGCCGATTAAGCATGCTGTTTTTACAAGAAATGGAGGGGTTTCAAAGTTTCCGTTTGATTCTTTGAATGTTGGGGATAGTGTAGGGGATGATCCAGTTGCTATCGCAGAGAACAAACGCCGAATGGCAAAGCTACTTCAATTAAAGAAGCTTACATTTCTCAATCAAGAACATAAAGATGGCATTGAAGAGATTAAGTCAGGTGATGAGGTGCTCAATGCAGACGGGATGATTACAACAAAAAAGAATGTTGGGATTGCAATACGTCATGCTGATTGCCAGGCAGCTATTTTTTATGATACAAAAAATCACGTATTAGCAAATGTACATGCAGGCTGGCGAGGAAATGTACAAAATATTTATGCACGAACTCTTGAAAAGATGAAAGCACTGGCAAATACAGATCCTAAAGATGTCATCGCGTGTATTTCACCGAGTCTTGGTCCTATTGCAGCTGAATTTGTAAATTACGAAAACGAACTTCCACAAAGTTTTTGGAAACATAAGGATGCAAAAAATCGATTTGATTTGTGGGGAATTGCAAGACAGCAACTCAAAGATTGCGGTATTCCGGAAAAACAAATAGAAATCGCCTCTATCTGCACGCATGCAAACGAGGGCGACTTCTATTCTTATCGGCGAGAAAGAGCAACAGGTCGTAATGCTACTGTTTGCGCCTTGACGGTTTAAGCTTCACGCTCTTCCATTGTTGAAGTATATAAATGCTTAGCCCAATTTTGAGTCTCATGTAAAAGTTTAGAAAATCCATCTAGCAAAGCTTTTCTTGTTTGTTTGTTTCCTTGTACGACTTGTGATTTTTCAATAAGAAAGGTGCGCCAAGCTTCTGCATCATCTTTTGGATTAAGTTTTTCACAAAATTGTGAAGCTGGTTTTCCTATTGAGATTACATTAAGCCATTTATAGAAATTTTGATTAAGTGCATCATCTTCGAGTAATTGCTGACAACCCTCAATGCTTAACGCTCGTAAGTATCTTTCAAAGAAATCAACTTTTCTGGCAGATCCAGGTGATCCTTGAGGAGAGCTTCCTGGCATGCTTCTTCGAGCCAACTTAGGAGTAGATGTAGCTTGGCCTGCTTTTCTTGTCATTGTTGGTGTTGTTACTCCAACGCTTAGGACTTGGGTTAAAATCGATAGTGGCAAAAACTTTTCTTGGAATCTTAAATACTGCCAGCGGAAATAATTGAGTGTCTCATCGTGGTCGTGTAATGTTGTTTCAAAGCCTTCGGAAATCTCTTCAAATTTACAGTGAGCTTTGAATTCTTGCCAAGCCGCTACAACTCGCGAGTCATGATTTTTCATATAGATCCGGTCGCATGCTTGATATGTTTTGAGAGAAAGAGCTTTGAACTCCTGTTGAATTTCAAAAGGGAAACTTTCAAATGCAGGCGCTAGAATTAAGAGAAACTCCATTGTTTGATGTATTTGGGCAACACAATTTCTAGTCGATTTCCCTTCATTTCCAATAAGATCTAGTTGATGCTGCGTTTCTGAAAGTGCAAAGAGCAATGTCCCGCTCCATACACTTAGTGCTGTAGCACCATTTTTAATCACGCATTTTACCTGTTGCTCTATCATCGCATCGCTTGGTGGCGTAGTCCTTGGGTAGGTAGATTGACAGATGAGTTCTTTGTATCTTCTTGCCATCTCAGGATCGCGTTTAAACATTTGTGCAAGGATGGGATTGAGGCCTCTATCTGGTTTTGGCTCATGAGAGTTGTGTGTACAAACGCTGAGTGCTGCCAGTAGTGGCAAGCTGTATAGAGGGGCAGTTTTAAGGCCGTCGCCTAAAAATTTAGTGACTTTCCACCATGTTTCTCTTTGATCTTCTCTGATGACAATTGGAACTGTTTTGTTAAGGCCATAGATTCTTACATGTGGAGCTGGTAGTAAAGAGGCTGGAAGGATCCCTTCTTCTGGAGTATAGTCTCTAAATGTGTGTAATCCGAGTTCAATTAAGATTCTTATGCCGTCGCCTGTTTCCTCTTTTTCTAGGCTGGTTTGGCGATGCTTTAGCTCTCGAGAAAATGCATGAGCATCTCCTGAAAGTTTTGCTATTCTATTGCAAAGAGGAATAAGTTCTGTTTTAAATTTTTCTTGCTCTTCTTCATTTGAGTGAGAAATCCATGAAAAAGCTTGATTTAGTGCGCTAAATAATAACCCAAGAGGAATCTGTGGTGCGGGAGCACAATCTTTTTCAATTCGGCTTTGAGCTCGATTTAAAGATAGAGCAAATTGACATTGTCTGATAACACAAATTGCTTGTTGAACCAAAAAATCTTCCTCTAGTTCTGTCTCATGTTCCGCCCCAGCAAGCGACATTGCTTTTGTAAATGGATTGATTGTTCTTCCAGGAAATCCAAGCATTGGAACTTCTTTGCCAAGAGATTTACAAAGAACTCCAAAAGCTTGCCACATGTATTTATTTTGTGTTTTGTTCGCAAGATCAATATATGTTGCTAAAAGAGATAGATCATCTTTTGGAAGCATCTTAGAAGGAAGTGTTGTTTGAGCTCGTGAAGCTGCTTCATGGACTGAAAAGGCCATTTTTGCTTTTGCAAGAGAGTCGATGTGAACATAAGGATCATCTTCTGCTATATCACGCAAAGAGAAATCAGTTCTTAGGATTTCTTTACGTATTATCTTTGGGCGTGTTGAGTGGCCGTCTGTTGCTGGAGCAGATAAACTTCTACGACGTTCTGCTGGACTTATGCGAATAGGTGTAGGGCTAAATTCTGGTGGACGGGGAGATGATGCTCCTGATGATCTTACTGATGATGGCGGAGCTCTTGTTAAAGGAGGAGATATTGGTAGTGGTGGAGGTAAGTCCCCAAATAGATCGTCTAGTTCAGGATTTACAGTAACAATCCATTTTTGACCTGTAATTTGACTTAGTAGTTCACCTTTGTTATTTTCAGTAAATAAAACTCGAGGCAAATGAGAATACATCTGATTGAGTTGGTTTGCAGACAAAGAAAGTTCCATTGTAACACCTTTTTTTAAGTTAAGAGTTCGTTAAGTTATCACAAGTTTTCAATGAAGAAAAGTGTTAATTAATTTTTTTAGAAAAACTTTTTGCAAAGCTTTCGCCTTGAAAGGAAATTCAACAGAAAATATTTATTAATTGTCTTCTTCTGCATGATGTAGATCCTTCAAACATTGTGAAAATAAACTTTTTGCCACCTTCTCACATGAATCTAAAAGACTCAAACAGACATCTTTAAATTTGTCAGCTACTTCTTTGTGATCATTTAAGATACATTCTGGATGCGCAACTATAAAAATTTTCCATTTCTCTACTTCGGCTTCTGTGATTGTAGAGTCTTTTGTTTCTGGTGCTCCAAAAGTGATATTGCCTTCTTCTATATGAAAATGCGCACATATAATCTGTTTCCACATGTTGAGACTTAGTCTCCGCATGTTATTGGTAAATAGATCACTTTTTTCTTTAGGAGTTCTGAAAGTTTCGGATATTTTAGATAAAGAGAATAGAGGCAGAAACTCTGTTTTAAAACGCCTGATTTGCTGTAAAAAATACGTGACCACGATTTCTTTTGGAAAATTACCGACTTCAAAATCTTTGTCAAGTTCATCAAATTGACAAAGATCATTAAAAGCTCTCCACGCCTCTACAGTATTTCTATTAGTCTGTCTTTCAAGCACCTTCATATGAACGCGCAGGGCTACATGCAGAGCTTTAAAAAAGAGGTTGTTGATATGCGTTGGAAATTTTGTGTATGCAGGAGCCAATTTTTGAAGAAAAGCAATCACTGTAGTGGTTGTTTTTCCTAATGTATTAGGAAAAGGTTTTCGTTCTTCTTTAAATTCTGTCATGTGTTCGATTGTTTTTTTAAGAGCAAAAAGAAGAGAGCCACTCCAAATAGGTGTTGCGCGTGCATTTGTTCGTATTATGCATTTAACATTTTCTTCGACTTCTTCAGTTGTAGGGTCTTGTTTGTTATCTGTAATAAAAGAATAGATGAAATTCTCAAACTCTATTAGAAGCGGTCCTCTTCTTCCCATTTCAATGAGAAGAGGTGTGATTACTTTAGTTGCTGAATCTAAGTTTTGATCGCTACAGATAATAAGAGCCAAGAGTAGAGGTAAATAGACGTCTGGGACTTCAACAGGATTTTGTGCAGTTGTGATTGTTTTATCAGATTCAGGTATTACAACAATAGGACGAGGGTAATCTAAGCTTAAAAATGAGATGAGAGGTGCAGGTAGTGGAGGCAAGTCTGCTTGTTGATCAGTTTTAAATAATTCATCGCCGAGCCATAAAAGAGATTGAATACTTTGGTTTTCTAAAGAAGAGGTGTCTACTTTTAGGTATTTGAAAATTTCTGCCACACATTCTTTGAAAGGGGACTGAAATTTTGAATCAAGTCGAAAAATCCAAGTGTATGCTTGAGTCAAATGCTTTATTAAAGATGAAGGCGCAATGTTTGATCGACCATCTTGTTTTGCTTTTTGATGAATGAGGGTAAATAGACAACGCACAGCAACGCATACAGCTTGTTCTATTAAGATGCTTCGCGCAGCTTCTAAAGCACGCTCTCGATCTTCCCACCTTAAGATTATTTTTCTTCGTTGTAGGGGGGGATAAATAATTCCAAGAAAATCAAAATTCGTGTCATTCCTACATAAGAATTTGCAACAAAAACTAAACGCATTAATCATATACTCGTTTGTTGTTTCTGTCGCGATTGCAAGAAGATCTGCAAGATAATCTAGATCTGGTTTTGATTTGTCTGTGCTAGCATTAAAAATGTCTACAGCGCTACTTAAAGAAGCGATATGAGCATAAGGATCTAAAGGTTTTGCTACAAAAGTTACCCGCTGAGGCTGCCCTCTTGAAACATGGTGGTGAAGATCTCTGGCATCTGGATTTTGGGAAATAATCCATGTCTTACCCGTGATTTTGCTTAAAAGAGTTGCCTTGTTGTTTTCTGTAAATAAGGCCCCAGGCAGGTGGCTATACATCTGGTTCAATTGAGAAGCAGAGAGGGTTAATTCCATGTGGTTTTCCTACCGGGAGTGAGTATAGCTAGGTTTTTTTGCGTAATTAATTTCTTGTAGATGCTTGTGTTATTTTTTCTAAATATGATCGATATTGCGTTTCATTTTCTTTTTTTGTTGTGGTGGAGCTTTCTGTATAAGCAGCAGGAGTTTTGTAGATTTTTTGCTCAAATCTTGTGAATTGATCATACAAATAGTTTATGGCTATTTGGCAAATTTGCTTTTGTTGAAGTACAGCGAATATGCGACATTCTTGAGCAAAGACGTTCCATGCTTGTTGTACATCGTCTTTTTTTGAATTTAGATAAGCTTCTGAGACTGCTTTAAAAATCATTCTCGATAGGTTGTTGAATTCTCTTTTGACAATTTCAGGAAAAACGGAAAAAGAAGGAGTTAAGCTTCTTGTCAATATAAGAAGGTGTATAAGGTTTCTAGGGTTTTCAGTAGATTCTGCTTCTTCTGCTTTTTTTAGTGAACGCTTTGTTTCTTCTAAGAAATAGAGCAAAGAGCTACTCCAGGCTGTTGATGTGTGGGGAGGTAAAGCAAGGACATTTTTCCCATATTTTTCTGTGATCGTTTCACCAAGAAAGGGGATTAATGGAGGTCTTGTTGCTCTTACCATAAATGAGATGTAACCAGCATGTATTTGGGGTTGGTGCTCTTCTATTATTTGTACAAATTTTCTAAGATCGCTTCCTTTTTGGTTAGAAAGTGAAGGAGAACTACATGCAAGTACAGCTGCAATTACTGGAAAAAGATAATCAGCAGTGTTTCCTTCTTGCATTTTTTCGATGTAATTTGATAACGAATCCCATTCATCGTTATTTTCTGGTAAAAGAGCGAATCGGGGAGTAAGAGGTAGGTGATAAAGGGAAAAAACTCCTCCTGGTAAATGATCTACTGGGCTTTTATTTCCGTAGTCAATTGCAGGCAAGGTTTTTTTAAAGGCAAAAATATCATTGATGTCTAACTCAGAGAGTTCGTCCTCATTTAATGCAAAAACAAATGGGTGGTTTGGATCAAGGCTTTCGCTAAGAGTTCCTAAGATGCCGATGACTTTATTTTTAAAAGAGGCTTTCATTGATGGTTCAAAATCTGAGATCCAGCTAGAGGCTTGTTCTAAAGCATCGATGATTGTTCTTGCAATGTCTTCAGGGAAAAAAGTTTTTTCCTTCTTACTTGGAGCATATAGATTTAATGTAAAATCTGACCGGGTTGCAATACTCATCGCTTGATCAAAAAGAATTAGAGATTCGTTATGAGTTGAGGAAGAAAAGACATTGCTTAAACAAGCTTTAGTTCTGCCCAATCCGAGCATTAATCTTTCTGCTAAAAGTAACTCTTTGGGATCGTCCATACAAGTCTCATTTATTGAGAGCAAACTTTCAAGGCCTTGTAGAAAGCAAGGTGGTGCTAAAGCATCTGGATCTTCTGTAGGCGTATGAGCATTCGATTCAGGAGTTGTGGAAACGCTGAGGCCATTCCAGATAGCACTTGGTTTAGTTGGCTGGGGTCTTTGAGACCAGATTTCACGTATAGTGTCTTCTTTTATAGAAGTTGGGCTTCCGTCGCCACTTGTTGGAGGGTGATACTCCCAGCCGGTAAAGAGTCTTTGCGTTGCTTGTTGCTCTACAGGCTGAAGCGTTACGACCCAGGATTTGCCGGTAATGTTGCTTAGGAGGTTGGCTTTGTTTTTCTCTGTAAATAAGACACCTGGCAAATGAGAGTACATTTGGTTTAATTGTGCTGCTGAGAGGTGTATTTCCATGATATTTCCATAATTATTATGTAAGAAAGGGCAAGTCTACCATATTTGAGAAAAGAGAAAAAGCATAAGTTTTTACTTTGCAGCAGGTTGCATGTTTATCTGGAATTGATTGCAAAAAGAGGGGGAGATCATTAGTAATAGAGGTATGATTAATGGCTTGATTCTCATAAAACCAGAAGTACATCGCGATGAGCGGGGCTTTTTTATGGAGATGTATCAAAAATCTCGTTATGAGGAGTTTGGTGTCGACTTAGAATTCCCGCAAGATAATCATTCTTATTCGCTTAAGAATGTGATTCGGGGAATGCATTTTCAACCAGGGCAAGCAAAGCTTATCACATGCGCTAAGGGAGAAATTCTGGATGTAGCTGTTGACATTCGACCTCATTCGCCGACTTTTGGCCAATATGAAATGGTTCATCTCACAGAAGGCAATCATTATCAGTTTTTTATGCCTGAAGGATTTGCGCATGGATTTTGTGTTTTATCTGATGATGCACATGTGATTTATAAGGTTTCCTCTTTATATAATCCAGAAACAGAAGGGGGATTTCGCTTTGATGATCCTAAAATCGGAATAGATTGGCCAATCAGTGAACCTATTATTTCTCAAAGAGATCGAAGAGCGCCTTTACTTACGGAGATCATCTTATGAGTGAAAAAGTTTGGGTTGTAGCAAAGCTTGGTCTTGTTGGTATTGAGATGATGAAATTTCTTAAAAGTAAGAATGTTGCCCACGTGGGATCCTCACGATCGGAAGCTGACATTACTGATAAAGAGTCAATTAGAAGCTTTTTTAACAAGCACCACCCAACACATATCATCAACTGCAGTGCTAACGTAAATGTCGATTTGGCAGAAGATCAAGAAAAAGACCTTGCCTATGATGTGAATGTGAAAGGGGTCGTAAATTTGGCAGAACTTGCTAAAGAATATGAAGTTAAGCTGATTCATATCGGGACAGATTATGTATTTGATGGGGAAAAAGAGACAGATTATGAGGAGAGTGATCCTATTTCTCCGATCAATCAATACGGGATAACGAAGCTAGAAGGTGAGCAAAAAATGCTCGAGATGTATCCTGAAGCGGTTTGTGTAAGAACAGCGTCTCTTTTTGGCGCGGCAAAGCCCGGGCTTGTTTCAGGAATTATACGCATGCTTGAAACCAAGGATGAGGCGAAAGGAATTATTGATCAAACAAGCTCTCCTACATACGTTCCTCACTTAGTACAAGCAATTTGGGCAATTAGAAATGAAAAGGGGATCTTTCACTTTGTAAATAAGGGGACGGCAAGTCGGTTTGAGCTTGTTGAAGAGGTGAAAAACTATGCAAATGAAAAAGGACGAGCGATTAAGTGCAATAGAATCATTGGAATGCAAAGTGCAGAATTTGGAAGGGCCGCAGCTCGGCCTAAACGCTCTGTCTTATCAACTCATAAAATAGAAGAATACCTGCCTTTTCCCATTCCATCTTGGCAGGCAGCTTTAAGAGAATATTTGCGAGAAATCGGATGGATCATAGATTAAGGATTGATGAATGAAAGATCGTCGAAATATATTGGTCACCGGTGGTGCTGGTTTTATGGGATCGGATTTTATTCGATACCTTCTTTTAGATCTTCCTTTTGAAGGAAAGATTGTAAATCTCGATCTCTTGACTTATGCCGCGAATTTAGATAATCTAGCTCAAATCAAGGATGATCCCAGGTATACGTTTCTGAAAGGGGATATTTGCGATATAAATTTAGTCGAAAAAATTATTACAGAGCACCATATTGAAGCGATTGTTCATTTTGCTGCAGAAACACATGTTGATAGAAGTATTGATGAACCAAAGACCTTTATTGAAACAAATATTATTGGAACCTATTCACTTCTTGAAGTTGTTAGAAGGCATCCCCACATTTATATGCACTACATTTCAACAGATGAGGTTTATGGCGATTTGCCAACACATGAAGGGATTTTTACTGAAGAGTCAAATTATAAACCCAGCTCCCCCTATGCAGCATCAAAAGCTGCAGCAGACCATCTTGTCATGTCATACCGAAGAACATTTGGGCTTGAGCTTACCATTTCCCACGCGGCAAATAACTATGGGATGTGCCAACACGAAGAAAAACTCATTCCCAAAATGGTCTCACGTTGCATTAATGGTGACGCTCTTACCATTTATGGCAGTGGAAACAACATACGTGATTGGCTCTATGTGCGCGATCATACAGAAGCAATTTATACAATTATGACAAAGGGAAGAAAGGGAGAAGTCTACAACGTGGGAGGAGAAAATGAACAAACAAACATTTCTGTCATTGATCAAATTATCCACGCTGTTTCAGAAATTTCAGGAGATGATCCCGATATGTATAAAAGACAGATCGCTTACGTAGAAGACCGTCCAGGGCATGATTTTAGATATGCAATGGATATCACAAAAATAAAAAAAGAACTCGGCTGGCAACCAAGAATGAATTTTACACAAGGATTGAGAAAATCAATTGAGGGAATGATTAATGATTGAGAAAAAGAAAGTTACCTGCGTGATTCCTGCAAGACTCCGTTCGACAAGATTGCCAAATAAAATACTTTCAAATCTAGTCGGTAAAACTTTGCTTGAACGGGTTTGGAATCGAGCAAATGAATGTCAAAAATTTGATGAAGTGATTTTTGCAATTGATAGCGAAGAGGCAAAAGAAAAGATCGAATCTTTTGGCGGTAGTTATGTAATGACAGATCCTGATTGTCCTACTGGAACGCATCGCTTGATAGAACTTGTGCAAAACAGTAATAAAACCTCAGATATCTGGGTAAATTGGCAAGTAGATGAACCATTTATTTCAGATGAGATGATCGATAGTCTCCTTCAGGGGATTGATGAAAAAAACAATGTAGGGATTTGGACATTGAAGAAATCACTCACATATGATGAGCTGAATAATCCAAATGTGACAAAAGTTGTGACTGATATCAAAGGCAACGCGATCTTTTTTTCCCGTTTGCCGATTCCTTTTTGTCGAGACGGCGACTTTTCTATAAAACCACTTGCGTCAAAGCATATAGGGATCTATGCATATTCTGATAAAACTCTAAAAGAAATCGCCAATTTACCCAATAGCCCCCTTGCAACCTCTGAAAAATTAGAGCAATTAGCATACCTGGAGCATGGATTGCCTATTCGGGTCTATGTCACAAGTCATGAAACGCTAGGAATAGATACGCCCGAAGATTTAAAAAAAGCTGTTTTAATCATCGAAGAAAGAAAGGAGAGAGAATGTTTAAAGTCATAGGGATTGAAAAAATCATTCAGCCAGAAACCGCTATGCAAGACATCGCTGCTTTGTGGGATGCTTTATATGAAATCTTGGAACATGTTGATGGGGCTGGAACGTATGCCGTCTATGACAATTATGAAGGGAATTTTATGAAGCCTTATCGCTATCTTGTCGGTAAAAGAGTTCGCGGTGATCACACTCTAACGCAAGATGAAATCAAAGCAGGTTTAAGTTTAAGAGAAGTTCCTGAAGGCAAATATGAAGTTGTTAAAGCTAAAGGAAGAATGCCTCTTGCTCTGATTGATCAGTGGAAAATGATCTGGGGAAACAAAGAAGGGTTGCGCTCGTATCGCGTTGATTACGAAGAATATAAAAACGACTCAGAAGTTGATATCTATCTTGGTGTAAACTAGTCACAAGTCTCATTGCTTATTATAAGCAACTTAAGCTCATTTCTGCCTGCTCTGTTATTCTGTAATTACCAGAAAAATAGGAGTTTAGTATGGCAAAAAAGAAAAAAGAAAAAAGAAAAAGAAAAAGAAGTAGAAGGTTACTGCTCAAAGTGTAAAGCAAATCGAAAGATGAAAGATGTTAAAAAAGTTACAAAAGACGGAAAGATAGTTTGGAAAGGCAAGTGCACAACTTGTGGAGCTGCCATGGAAAAGAAAGGGAAAAAATAATACAAAAAAGGCGCTAGAATGTTCCAGCGCCTCTATTACGTTTATCTGAGAAATACTTAGTTATTCTTAGCTAAAGCTGCAACTTCTTCTAAAAGAGCCGCTTCACCAGCGCCAAGTTCCTCGTTTTTCTTAGACATGACCATCACTTGGATAGTTGTGTGGGCAAAAGCCTTGAAAATTGGATCAGAGAAACTGTCTGGCATCCAAGGGGTATCTGTGTTGTCTACAATATAATCGACCAAGTCAATCATAACGTCACCACGTTCTTCCCAAGAAAGATCTGTGAGTTGCTCACCGAAAGTAAACGCGGCACCAATTGCAAATGTTAAGTCAGACCAGCGAAATCCATCAGAGAATTTAGCTCTGATCATTTCAGCAACACCAACAAAATCTTTGCTTTCTACAAGTTCTTGTGGAACTGTGAAATCAATTTCTGCTAGGAAATCATCAGTAATAAAGATGTAGGCAAATGGCGGAATCATAGCCTTAAAAAATGGGTCAGTCAAGCGATCTGGTAACCACGGAGTATCTGTGTTATCAATCACGTAGTTCAACACATCGATTAAACAGTCTCTTTTCATTTCAACTGTCAATTTTGAGAAATGACCAAGCATTTTTGCGCTCATTTCCATCACAACAGGAATGTCTTTCCATTCAAGCTTGTCTTCGATAGCTTCAATAATTTCTTTTGCATAACCAACTAGCATTTCTGCATCTGGGCCTATTGCGCCTTCTACAACTTCTGTTGTTGTAGTTTCTGTGACAACGGTTGTTTCTGTGACTGTCGTTGTTTCTTGAGTAACTTCTGGAACACCAGTAACAACTGTTGGCTCTACTGCAACTTCAGGAGTTTCAGCTTCGACAGTAGGTTCTACTACAACTACAGGAGTTTCAGCTTCGACAGTAGACTCTACTGCAACTTCAGGAGTTTCTGTAACTGTTGTTGCTTCTTCGACTTTCGAGTCATCGGTAACAACTTCGAAATCTAAAGTTACAGGCGTTGCTACAACTGCGTCTTCTGAAGCTGGGGCCACATCTTCAGCAGGAGTTTCTTCTACCACTGTTGGTAGTGTTGTTGGAGTAGCATCTTCTGCATAGAGAGATGATGCACTTAATAGTGTTGTTACTGCTACAGAAGCTATTGCCACCTTACAACAGTTTCTGTAAGCTTTTTCTATATCCATAAAACCTCCTTGCCGTTTAGGCATGTGTTAAATTTGTACTTGAGACGATAAACAGATAATGATTTTTTTGCACAAGATTTTTTACAAAATCTTAAAAAATTGTCTTTATGTTGCAAGGTGGATTCTCATAAGATCCGTGCTTAGATTGAGAGAGTTGATTAAATGGAGGAGCGCTTTTTTTTCTACTTCGAT
Source organism: uncultured bacterium (assembly GCA_964350315.1). Taxonomy (GTDB): domain Bacteria; phylum Chlamydiota; class Chlamydiia; order Chlamydiales; family 2-12-FULL-49-11; genus JAJZEO01. Next base: position 36,419 of record CAYGJD010000003.1, on the reverse strand, counting down.
TGACAATGTCTTTCTAAAGGGGTATGATAGACACAATTTTTGAATCAGAGGTGACAATTGTTAGAAGAGTCTTCCAAGGGATATAAATGGGGATTTGTAACCGATATTGAATCAGAAGCCTTTGAAAAGGGGCTGAATGAAGATATCGTACGTGCAATTTCGAAAAAAAAATCTGAGCCTGAGTTCATGCTCAACTTTCGTTTAAAAGCTTTTCAAAAATGGCTTAAAATGGAAGAGCCGAGGTGGTCAAATGTTCACTATCCAAAAATTGATTATAACGACATTCGTTATTTCAGTGAGCCAAAACACAAGCCAAAACTTGATTCTTTGGATGATGTTGATCCTAAATTGTTGGAGACTTTCGAGCGGTTGGGGATTCCTTTAGATGAGCAAAAACGTTTGAGTAATGTTGCTATTGATGTTGTTTTTGATTCGGTTTCGATTTCTACCTCATTTAATAAGAAGCTTGAAGAGGCTGGGGTGATACTTTGCCCGATGGGTGAGGCAATTCAAAAATATCCTGAAATCATCGAGAAGTATTTAGGAAGCGTTGTTCCAATTGGGGATAATTTTTATGCGGCTCTTAATTCAGCTGTTTTTTCTGACGGATCATTTGTATATGTTCCAAAAGGTGTTCGCTGTCCTATTGAACTTTCAACATACTTTAGAATTAATGATAAAGAGACAGGGCAGTTTGAAAGAACATTGATCATTGCAGAACCTGATTCATACGTAAGCTATCTTGAAGGTTGTACTGCGCCAGCATATGATACGAATCAATTGCATGCAGCAGTTGTAGAATTAATTGCCCATGAAAATGCAGAGATTAAATACTCAACAGTACAAAACTGGTATTCGGGAGATCCTGAAACAGGGAAGGGCGGAATATTTAACTTCGTTACAAAACGCGGTCGTTGTGCTGGGAATCGATCAAAAATTTGTTGGACGCAAGTCGAAGCTGGTGCAGCGATTACTTGGAAATATCCAAGTTGTATCTTAGAAGGGGATGATTCGGTTGGGGAATTTTATTCAGTAGCATTGACAAATGGAAAAATGCAGGCTGATACTGGAAGTAAGATGATTCATAAGGGCAAGCGCACGAAATCAACGATCATTTCAAAGGGAATATCTGCAGATGAGTCACATAACTCATACCGTGGATTAGTTTCGATAGCAGGTGGAGCCCACAAAGCAAGAAATTACACTCAGTGTGATTCAATGTTAGTTGGGAACAAATGTTCTGCGAATACGTTTCCTTATATCGAAGTGCATAACGAGGCAGCAAGTGTTGAACACGAAGCATCGACATCGAAGATGAATGAAGAGCAATTGTTTTATCTTCAATCACGTGGGATATCACGGGAAAATGCAATTAATCTTATTGTAAATGGTTTTTGCAAAGATGTGATTTCAAAGATGCCTTTAGAATTTGCTGTTGAGGCTGAAAAATTATTAACATTAAAGCTAGAAAGCTCCGTAGGATAATATGTTAGAGATAGAAAAACTTGTTTGTGAAATCGATGGGATTCGCATATTGAATGGCTTTTCATTAAAAGTGAAACAAGGTGAAGTGCACGCGATAATGGGGCCAAATGGCGCAGGCAAATCGACACTTGCAAAAGTAATTGCTGGCCACCCCTTGTATGAAGTTACTTCAGGTTCAATTAAGTTTAATGGAGAAGACATTCTAGAGATGGATCCAGAAGATCGGGCCAAGAGTGGAATTTTCATGAGTTTTCAGTACCCCTTAGAAATTGCAGGGATCTCAAATTTAGAATTTCTTAGACAGGCATATAATGCTTTAAAGGATGAAAAAATTGAGCTCAAAGATTTTAGAAAAAAAATAGCTCCAATTCTTGAAATGATGCAAATCAAAGAAAGTTTTCTTGAACGTGATTTGAATGATGGTTTTTCTGGCGGTGAGAAGAAACGAAATGAAATTATCCAGATGATGATTTTAGAGCCAACATGTGTCATTCTCGATGAGACAGATTCAGGGCTTGATATTGACGCACTTAGATTGGTTGCTGATGGAGTGAATCAATATAGACGAGAAGATCGATCGTTGATTTTGATTACCCACTACCAAAGACTTCTAGATTATATCGAACCTGATTTTGTTCATGTGATGATTGATGGAAAAATTGAGCGTTCAGGTGGAGCAGAGCTTGCTCTTGAATTAGAGGAAAAAGGGTATATGCGATGACTGATACAGCCTTTAAATCAATGATGGAGCCTTTTGTCTTAGATAATATGACAAGTAAGCGCGCTTGGGAAAAGGCGTGGGAAATTGGTTTGCCAACAAAAAAGACAGAAAGTTTTAAAAGACACAATGTGCAATCTATTTTTTCTGATGGATCGAGAAGCGAACAAACATTAGTTCTGAAAGAGAGGCTTCCTCAGGGTGTTCGATCAATGCCTTTTAAACAGGCAAAAGATGAATATGCTGTGTTTTTGCAAAATATTTCCTCAAAGTTTTTGCAAAAAGAGAAGAACATTTTTCCAATTTTGAATGAAGCTTGTTGTGATAACGGACTTTTCTTTCATGTAACAAGCAATGTACAAGAACCTGTTTGGATAGAAGACCTTGTTACAACTAGAGGTTCCATATCTTTAAAGCGGATGGTGATTTATGTGGCAAAGGGAAAGTCAATTGATCTTGTCTTGAAAAGAAAGTACACAGGAAAAGTAAACTCAAACTTCTTGATCGATGTTGTTGTAGAAGATGGTGGATCATGTCGTATGATCGATCTAAATCTTGAAGGAAGCAGTGAAACTTGTTCAATGATGCACGTCAGAGCACAAGTTAAACAAGGGGCAGTTTTCAGGCACTATTTTGCAAATAGAGGGGGCGCTATGTGCCGCACTGATTTGTTTGCAGAACTCTTAGGAGAAAGAAGTGAAGTTGATTTACAAGGGGTTTGGCTCTTAAAAGACAAGCTCTCTTCACATACTGAAATTAGAATTGAACATAAAGCACCAAACACAAGATCAAATCAACACTATAAGGGTGTCCTAAAAGATAAAAGCCTCTCTACATTTGAAGGTAAAATTTACATTGAGCCACAGGCACAAAAAACAGAGGCATACCAGTTAAACAACAACCTTATTTTAGATAATGGGGCATGTGCTTTTTCAAAGCCAAATCTAGAAATATTTGCAGATGATGTAAAAGCCTCACACGGCGCTACAATGACAGAATTAAGTGAAGATGAGATCTTCTATCTAAGAACACGCGGAATCGATACTAAGAGAGCAAAAGACCTCTTAACAGCAGGATTTACTAAAGCGATAGTCTCCAGATTTTTCGACAAGCAAGCTAAAAGGGATGTATATGATATTTGATGTTGAGAAAATACGACGAGATTTTCCGATGTTAAAGCAAACAATGAGTGGAAAACCACTTGTTTACCTTGATAATGCAGCATCGACTCTGAAGCCAAAATCTGTAATTGATGCGATTGTTCAATTTTACTCAGAAGAGTACTCAACAATTCATAGAGCAGTTTATGAACTTTCTACCAATTCAAGTGAAAAATATTCAGCAGTCAGAAGAATGGTAGCAAAATTATTAAATGCCGAAAGTGATGAAGAGATTATTTTCACAAGAGGGACAACAGAATCCATAAATCTTGTTGCAATGTGTTATGGAAGAGAGTTTATTCGAGCGGGCGATGAAATAATTGTATCAGAAATGGAGCACCATTCCAACATTGTTCCATGGCAATTGCTTGCCGAAGAGCTCGGAGCTGAGATTAAAGTCTTGCCGATAGATGCAAACGGAGAGTTAAATCTAGAAGTTTTTAAAACTCTTCTAAATTCAAAAACAAAAATTTGCGCGATTGGCCATGCATCAAATTCCTTGGGAACAATCAATCCCATTAAAAAAATGTGTGCCCTTGCCCATGAAGTTGGTGCAATTTGTGTTGTAGATGGAGCGCAAGCAGTTCCCCATTTCAATGTAGATGTGCAAGACTTAGACTGTGACTTTTATGCCTTTTCAGGTCATAAAATTTTTGGCCCAACAGGAATTGGAGTCTTATATGGAAAAAAGCACCTCTTGAAAAAAATGCGCCACTACCACGGCGGAGGGGATATGGTAAGGGAAGTAAACTTTACCAAGACGACGTTTCAAGACGCACCACTGAAGTTTGAAGCAGGAACTCCAATGATTGCCCAAGTTTTAGGGTTAGGGGCAGCAATAGAGTATATGATGGCACATAATCGACATGCATCAGAACAATATGAAACGAGTTTGATAAAGTTTGCTATGGAAGAACTTGAAAAAATTCCAGGTCTAACAATTTATGGAACGTCCCAGAAAAGAGTCCCACTTATAAGCTTTAATATTGATAAGATCCATGCTCTTGACCTTGGAACAATGATTGCTTTAAAAGGGATTGCAATTCGTACAGGCACGATGTGCGCACAACCTGCACTCAATCGGTTTAGACAAAGCTCTGTTTGTCGCATCTCTTTAAGTATCTATAACACTAAAGAAGAAATCGGCAAGTTGTCAACCGCGCTACTTGAGTTGACCCCATTGCTTGCACGTTAGAGCTGCGCATATTTAATTTAAACAATACACCAGCTGGTTACGTCTCTCACATAGAGAGGCGACTCTTTGCTTATTCTGAGTGATATAAGTCTTATTGCCTCTATAAGGATATAATATCTTTAAAAGAGAGGAATAAAATGAATGGGTATATTGTTGCTCTATTTGCAAGTATAGTTTCAATTTTTATCACTTTTAGACTTCTTAAGCATATCAAAGAAGAGATTGAGAATGAATAAGTTGATACTAATTGAGATTATAGGCTTTGTATTTTGGTTTTCAGCAGGGTTTATTTTAGGGACCGTATTCTTTCAATTAGGAGGCGGCGGTTAAGTCATGGAATTTCGCATGCCTGAGCAAATGACGCTTATACACCTATTCTTCAGCCTAATCATAGTGACAATGTTTTTGATTATAGTAGCTAACAAGATCTCTAACACAGATGATGATTGACCTTTTATGAAATTAGCATTCATGTTTACTCTTCTTTTAATCGCATCAGCATTAGCCTTGCTTTTCCTTGAAAGAGACAAGAAAGACGAGTAACACAAAAAGTTTCAACGCGAACTAAATAAAACACCCTGTGAGAAATTCCCACAGAGTGTCAAAAGGAATGGATATTCTTTTATTTAGTCAGTTAACAATCTAGAACTAGAAAACTAGAGCAATACCAGTATTCAATGTTCCCCAAACTGTATCCTGTGGTGTTAATGAACCAGGGCCGCTAGAGTTTCCAAATAGCATGTTTGAGCTATTTGCAAAACCACCAATCCAATTAGTTCTTAGTGAGATCATTCCACCATTGTCTAAGTAGTGAGCCCAAGCTATTCCTAGCTTTGCTTCTGCACGTTGAAATAATTGTGGAACATTGCCTTTTGTGTTTACTAAAAAACCGTTGTTAGTTATTCCATCGAAGTTTTGTACAACAGCTGTATGATTTATATTAGCAGCATGCGCACTTGTTTCGACTTCTGCAGTTCCTGTGATTCCATGATCCCAATATTTTACCAAGATTAAACCAACCATTGGACCACCATGAGTCATTTTATCGGTCATTAAAGTGTTGTTACGTGTGCCACCCGCAAGCAATGTGGCATTAGTAGTAGAGCTGTGGTTTGTGTACCCGACCAGTCCTCCGGTTTTTGCAAAAATTGCTGTTTTTTTCTTTTCGTTATAGGATACAGGGTGTATCGCTGTTACTTTTCCAAGATTGTTTGATTTTAGTGAATAAGATCCGTTTACTGCGGTAGCCTGAGCAGCTGCACCCGTATTCTGGTTTGTGGTAAAAGCAGGAACCAGATTTGTATATGTCGTTGCATTTGTATTAGACTTTGTTGGGTTGTTGTTTGTTAGATATGTGTATTCAAAATTAAGAGCGGGCATGCCGTTTCCTGAATTATGAGTAAGTCCCACGGTCACACCGTTTGACCAAGACAATGCGGCTGAGATAACTGCTCCCTGAGCATTTGTTGTCGATGCAGCGCCTTCATATATACCTGTTGATCCTAAAGCCATGTTGACTGGTCCGAAGTATCCACCAACATAGTCAAGATAACCTGTTGTTGTTACTTCTGTCTCATTGAAAGATGCCATATACATAGTTGCATCTGTTCCTGTTGCTGGTCCAGAAGGTGGCGTTGTAGATTGTGCTTTTGCTTTTGGTTGTGCGGCAGCGATGCCAGATGCTTGAAGAGAAGTTGCGCCCATTGCAAGTATCCCGACCAGTAGTGTTAGTTTCCTCATGTTATTTTCTCCTCTGATGAAAACGTAAATGAATGTTATTTTTAGTATAATTCATATTTTCAAGTCAAACAATTTTACAAAAAAATATTTAAATACAGACATAAAAAAAACCGGATGTTTATTAACATCCGGCGTACATTTTCTTATCTAACTAAGTTGGGTTTTAGAATCCAACTTTAGCTTTTAGAGTAAGACCTTGCATAGTGTAGTTACCGTATCCAGCGAAACCTTCTGTTCCAATTGGTACCATGTGGTTATGAGAGAACCATACTTGTTCTTCCCAAGCAGCCTGTAACATAAAGTTCCAGTTCATGCCTTCTGTCCACCAAGTCTCCCAACGAAGACCAAGCGCCATTTCAACCATTGGCTCAACACTCCAGAAAGTATCTCTTGTGTAAGCATCAATAAGCGCTGCAGATGTTGCACCACTAATTAGCTTTTTGTTCACTTGCCATTTTGACCATGGAAGAGATGTACCCATATCCATGAATAGGCTCCAATGAGTTTGGTTGTCGCCCATTGGGAACATAAATGCAGAGCAAAGACCAGCATATGGACCTACGCCCCACCAGTTCTGAGTGTTTTCCCAAGTGTCAAAAAGTGAATCAGTAGAAGCTGTTTTGTAACCAATGTTATACCATTGTGAGTCCCATGCACCAAGTAGTCCTAAGAATGGTCTTAGTTGTAAGTAGTGACCAGCATAGTGACTTCTTGCTAATTGAACGTCAACACGGTTAAAAAAGTTGCCCCAATATGCTTTTGCTTGATACAGACCATCAACTACTAAAGGATCTGGACTATCGATCCACCAAGTTGAAAATCCATTGCCAGCAGTAAAGTTTGCATTCGAGCCATATTTGCCTACGTTTTGCTTGTTATAGAACCATGTGTATTGAGCATACATGTCCCAACCATCATGATTTAAATAAGCTCCAGCACCAACTTTGAAACCAGATCTACCAGACAAATTTGGGTAAAAAACGTTTCCTTGTGTTGCTGCTGCTGATGTTGCACCAGCTGCGTAATCATTTGATACTGCATATGCAAGACCTGCTTGTCTAGCTACCCAGTATGTGTAATCAACAGTAACAAAACAGCAAGGGCTATCTTCGCCAGGCTGTGTTCCAGGAGGAACTGCAGCTTTTTTCATGCTTGTGTTGTCCATGTCGTCCATCGAATCGTTTTTGTCGTAGCTTGCAGCAAACAAAGATGTCATGCTGAAACAAACAACCCCGAAAATCGATAATGCTTTTTTAAGGTTAGTTTCCATTCCCTTTATTTCTCCCTTTTGAAATTAGGTTAGTTTGGTTGTTCGACTTTTTTTGTCAAATTTGTAAATACCAGCTTAGTCATCAAAAAAAATACTGTCAATAGTTTTACATGTTTCTAAACTAAAATGAAGTTAGAAATAGAAGTGGAAGTAGCAACTGTAAACGACTTGCTGAGTTTTAGAGTTTGCTTATTTCTTTTTCAGAAAACTAGAAAAATTAACTTGTTTTAGTTGTTTAACTTTTTGCATAAAGAGGAATTTGTTTCAGAAGGATATTTAAATTAGTTATCCAATCAATTGATGAGGTCGACATTTGTTTTAGTATGATAAACCAAGCTGACCAAAGAAGCATTAATCCGAGAAGCGATTTCAAACTCATTCCGAGAAATGCGATTTGAACTTGTGGTGCAAGCCGGTTTGCAATCCCTAAAAACATTTCAGCCATCAAAATAGCGACAATACTTGGAGCTGCGATTTGCAAAGACATAGAAAAGACGTAACCCATAATGCCCATGGTTGTTTTCCAAAGGGGGTTGGCAAGAGAAAAAATAGCAGGATTGATTCCTCCGGCAATAGGGAAAACTTCTAAAGAAGTTGAAACAGCATCAAAAAACAAAAATAAACCATCAAAAGCATAAAACATTACGATTAAGTAGTAGTTGAACATGATACCGATCGATGATGCCTGGTTTTGCAACAATGGATCTTGCGACATTAACATCGATGATCCGCGCATGTAGTCAATAAAAATACCAGAAGACTGAACAACGAAAAAGGGGATTGATGCAATAAAAGCAATGACATAGCCGATGACAAGTTCTTTAAATGCAAGTCCAAGAAACCAGTTGTCTGTAATCGCAAAGTCTTTGTTGTAGTAAAGTGTAAGTGGTAAAAATATAGAAGCTAGTGCAATAGCAAGTCCTGCTCTTGCTGGACCTGGGATTAACTTTCCCCCTAAAAACGGAACAATGCTGACCATAGGTGCCATGCGAATGATTAACAGCAGGATGATTCGCCACATCATTGGGTATTCTAGATTTGGGATCGCATTTAGTAAATTCAAGTAGGCCGAATCCATGAATGATCCTTAATTTGTCATGAGGTCCATTTATGGAAGTTTGAAAAAATCGTATAAGCAAATTGCATGATTTGAGCAGACAAAAAGCCACCCATTAACATCAGAGTCATAATAACTGCGACAAGCTTAATCGTAAAAGACAACGTTTGTTCCTGAATTTGTGTTGCAGCTTGAAAAATGGCAACAGATAATCCGAAGACCATGCTGATTAAAATTGGCGGGCCAGATAAAATCAATATCAGGAGTAAGGCTTGATAGGCTAGTTGATAAATCTCTGATCCGAACATATTTGCTTAATTCTCCTTATTACCGGTACGTCAAAACGATCCCTTCAACAACAAGAGTCCAACCATCAACCATTACTAATAGAAGTAGCTTCAAAGGCAGGGCAATCGTTAAGGGGGAAAGCATCATCATACCCATCGCAAGTAAGATGTTGGATGTAACCAGGTCTATTACGAAAAAGGGAAGATAGATCAACACCCCAATTTCAAACGCACCTTTAACTTGGCTTGTTATGTAGGAGGGGATCAAAACAATAAAATCTTTGGCTTTCAATTCACTTTTAAAAGGAGGGGGAAATTTTTGTTTTGCAAGTTGATAAAAATATGTGGTGTGTTTTTGAATAGTATTTCTAATGAGAAATTGTCTCATCGGTTCTTTGCTTTTATCCAGAACTCCAACAAGGTATTCAATCGATGCAGGATTCATCAGGTCGCCAGAGCTTGGTACTTGTTGCTCGATGTATGTTTCTGCCTCTTTGTACATAGCGAGTCCAGTAGGAAACATCACATATATCGACATCAAGATTGCCATCCCGTTAATCACCTGATTTGGCGGAGCATTCTGTACACCGAGGGCTTGCCTTAAGAGCGAAAGAACGATAACCATTTTTAAAAAGGATGTAAGAAGCATGATGAAAAAAGGAAGAAGCGAAAGACCTGCAAGCAAAACAACTTTTTGCACAAGTGGAGGTTGCTTCTCTTCTTGAACTTGCTGTACACCAGAACTAAAGCTTCCATTGTCTCGTACTGGAGCTGCATGCAATGAACTACCAAAAGTCATTAATGTGAAGAGCAGTAAGTAAACATATCTTCGCAATTTTTTCATCTTAGTGTTTCCTGTGATTTTCAAATGCCCTTTCAAGCGCTCGGTATTGGTTTTCGAGGGTAGCATTCAAAATACCACGCTCGGTCTCAATAATGCAACTACCGCGATCAATATCCTTTCTTTCTTCAATAGAAAAACTCTCAAGTGACTCAAAAAAAGCTCTTAATCGACTTTTTTCTTTTTCTAAAATTTCCAAATCATCGTGACAGACAAACAATTTAACAACTTTTGCGTTAGAAACGCTTTTAATTGCCTCTTGAACAATGAAGACAACAGAGTCTGGATTCAATTCAAGTTCATTGCCTACAATTTTTTTCGTTGTCTTTAAAACTAAAGGAAGCATTGCTTTTTGCATGTCGTGTCTAAGAACTTTCAGGCGATCTTCAAAAAGCTTTATGTGTTCATTAAAAAGTGCAAGTCCTTCTTCAAATCCAGCTTTTTTAGCCTGTTCTTTAAGTTCTTCGCCCTCTTTTTTTGCCTCGATGATAATTTCTGCAGCTTCTTCTTTGGCGCTTGTTAAAGCCTCCTCTGCAGAGATCAACTGACTTGCCTCTTCTTGACGAATGATCTTGCTTGGCCCCGTGTGGACCTCACCTTTTTTCATTAATGTGAAACTATACATATCTTATCCCAACAAAATAATACTTGTTCAATTAGAACTTCAACAAGAGTTCTATCTCCCATCTCAGCACGATATTTACAAAATTCAGACTTCATCTTTGCATCCATAATGTGTTCAACAAGCCATACAAGATCGCTTCCTGAACCATTCATCGCCTTTGCTAAGCGATTGATGCCCCTTTCTTTAATAACCATGCGTAAAATAGACGCATCTCCATTCCACCGATCAAGTCCAATGCTTTCAAAAAGAACTTTCTTTCTTTTCCACCCTTCAATGTTTCTAAGGATCTTGAGTTCGTCATCGCTTAAAGATTCCTCGAGTTTTAGTAACAACTTCCCATTGATTAGAGTTTTGAGTTCTCCTATCAAATCAAAAAGACCAAGAAAAGAGACTAAAGTACTAAGTTCGATCGAATCACATTTAGCTAAACAAAGTAGTGGGTCATCAGGAATGTAGGAAAGAGGAAGAATTCCGCTTTTGCCTTTTGTTAAAAGAGAGATGATTTCGTTGCAAAACATGTCTCTTAGCTTTTCTTCAAAATCATAAGAAGGCTCGTTAATGCTTAAACTTGTAGAAACCTCTCTTCTTACATGTGAGGGTAGAGCTGAAATATAAGACAATTTGATGTCATGAGGGAGGTTTGAAAAAGCTTCAATGAAATGTGACGGGTGAATTTTGCCAAGCAATTCATGTAATGAAAGGCTTTTAATCGGAGTTTCTTGAAGGCGAGGCACTTTTTCATACGCCTCGCGTCCTGAAGTGCTCAAATAAGAAAGCAGGCGCTGCTTCTTTTCTTGAGGTTGTTTTTCAACAAAATGCTTCGTGCAAATATAACTCTTATCACAATTCATTCCCGTTACCATTATTGGGTTGTCCTACTCTGGAGTAGGAGTATGGTCATCTTCTTCTTGTTTTCCCTTTTTCTTGAACATAGGAATCGGATTAAATAATTCATTTAGTCCACCTTTTGACTTCAACATCGGGTAAATTTTCCATAATACCCAGCCAAGCATTGTTGATAAGGCAAGAGCTAAAATTAAGAGGAGAAAGAAAATAAAACGAAATTTAGAGGCTGAGCTTTTGCTCATGATCATTGACCAAATACGGACATATTCAGTTCCTGCACGGTCAATTGAGTCAGGAAGGCTTGAAGCAGAAATATCAGTAAAGCGAGATCTGTCTGAAACGATAGTTACGTTTGCAATGTCAAGACCATTTACACTCCCAACAACAAGACGTTTAATTTTATTTTCTAAGTGAGAATTAGGGTCATCAATAATTCCCTGATGTTTCACAAAAACAGCGGCAGTGACAACTTCTTTTGCAGATTCATCGACAGTCAGAGTAGCTTGAGGAAAAGAGAGCTGAACTGATGCATCAATCACGCCATCAATCATTAAAATCATATTTGCAATTTGTTGAGCAAGCCCTGATTGGTATCGAATTGTTTCTTCCTTGTCTGTTGACATCAAGCCTTGTTTTGCAAAAAGCTCTAAAAGATTCGTTCCTTGTCTGTGAGGAAGACCGTTGCTATTTAAAAGAGCCATCGCATTGATCGTTCTTGATCCATCGACAACAATGTTGTACTTAGGAGTAGCTGAATCGCCCGTAGCGCCAGGACTTACTGCCATCTTTTCTTTATAGGCAACAATTCCCTTACTGTCTAAAAAGACGACAATGATATTTGCCTCTCTTTCATCTACGCCAGAAACAATCGCTTTTGATTCATCACAACTTGTCATGGCAAAACAAAGCATAACAATGGAACAAAAAACACCAAGTTGTTTAATAAGTCTTTTCATAACATCTCCGTTTATCGAAAGAGGGTACAACAAAAGCGTCTATAAAACACGCCCTATTCTTTTCTTTATCACGAAGAACTTTTATCAACAACAAATACTACGAAAGAATTCGAAGGCCGAGTCGTTCACGGTGATTAATTTCTTTTGCGAGAAAAAAACAGTCCTCAACAATAGACTTTGTTTTTCCAATAAGCTGAACTTCATCAACTCCAGCGACACTCAATGTAACTAGGCGATCGCGAAATAAAGTGGTGTTGTGTTCTACATCCATAATTACACAAAGACGACCAAATCCCATCATCTCACGTACCACCTCTATCCAATTTTCAGACTCTTGCGATAGCGGTTTCTCAAGCAGAACAGAGACTCGATTTACACGGGTTTTGAAAACCTGCAGAGCGCCACCCAGGGAGGCGGTAACAGAAATCCCATCCAAGCAGCTTGGATTAAAATAATTATTTACATTAGTCAAATTTTGCCCTTTGACGATTGTTTTTCATCCCGTTATAACAACTAAAACTTTTAATGCAAATTTTTTTATACATCAAAAAAATGAATTACAACCCTCTTTAAAATTAAGTGTAGGATGATTGAGTCGGTTTATGTAGCTAAAAACAAATAGAAATAATTTTATGCAAAATTATAATTGATTCTATTAGTGCGCGATGATAGTATTTTTATGAGTTAATTACATTTTGTTAATTAAAAGCGATAAACAGGTAAACTAAAAAATTTATTCGCTTTTGTAAAAAATAATATATGGAGTTTTTATGGATGATTTATATGGATTAGGTGGATTAGGTGATTATAATAGGTTTCAACTCGCGAATACGAATGCTGGAGATGAAGAGGGACAAGAAAGTCCTTTCCTTGATATTGCCCATGGACTAGGAACTGCAGCTATTGATTGGTTTAGAGATCTCGTATTGGGACCAAACCGCCCCCCTGTTGCAGATCAACATCCTCAGACTTTTGTTCTCCCACAACAGCAAGATATTCCACCACCGGCTCTTGCTCAGACACCTGCTCCAAGGAGCGCTTTGCGCCCATTTGGAATGGGTCTGTGGGGATTAGGACTCGGTTCTTTATCGACTGGACCTGGATTGACAGGACCAGGAGCATCTTGGAGGCCTAGTCAATTGCTGGTTATAGGAGCGTTAGTTCGATCTTTTCAAAATCGCTCAATCAAACCAGAGGAAGGTTCTGAAGTCCCAGAAGGTTATAGAGGGATATCTTTAGATCGCGATAATATTCTTTGGCTTTCTCCTGATAGACAAGGCGAAATGATGAGTGCTCTTTCTAACTTAATGGAAATAAGATTTGAACAAGCAAGGGCCCAAGAAAGTTTGACCGCTCCTGAGGATCAGGTCCCCCAGATTCAGGAAGCCTTCATGAGTACGACAACCTATTTTCTTCCAGATCCGTCACCAATTTTACCAACTCAAGCGCAAGCAAGAAGGTTATTTGATTTGCTTAATGCTTTACCAGGTGAAATGGAAAGAAATCTAGCAAGTGGACAAAGTCAAGGATTTAGACCTTTAGCTATACAGGCAGCCCCTACTTTTGAAACGAGAGTTAAGGCGATTGAAGAAGAGTTTGGAGATGAAGAAATTTTAGAAGAACCAGGAGTAAGTGCATCAGCAGCTTATGGCTTCCTATGTAATTTGCTTGAGGAGGATGTAGAATTTAATCAACGTCCTCTTTTCAGTGATGAGAGAGTTGATGAGCAACTGAGAAGGTTTCCAAATACTGCGGAAAAAGCTTTTGATTCTATGGCCAAGGCTTATAGGGGAGGTAGATTAGACGAGGTAATGGCTGAGTGGGTAAATCCAGCGACTGGTCTTTTAGATGAAACGAAGCTCGCAGATGAAGAAGGTTCAATATCAGAGAGAGATCTTGAAGCGTGGATGAGAGATCTAATTTCTGAAACTGAAGCAGAGGTGAATGCTGGTGGTCCTGAGCAACAATTCTTTGATGCCGCAGTAAGCATTCGTGAATTTTTAGGGGGTATTAGTAGAGAAGAATCTCCGCAGTCTGGAGAGACTTCACTCTCTTCTTCTGCTAATTCTCTTCAGGAAATGAATATAAATTTTGCAGCATGTTTGTCAGAAAAAAATAATTATTTAGAAGAGTTGGGATTTCTTGGGTTGAATATCTCAGAATTAGAGAAGTCAGAAGGTGATGCAATTACCCAAATGAGTACCTATCCAGAGGGTGCGCTTGAATTAATTCAAAGGCTAAATCTTTTAATTAGAGTTACCGCAGGAAGACGAGAGTTTGACCAAGATTCTCAAATTTCTATTAGCGTTATTGACTATGGGGTTTTACAGGAAAAAAAGGCGGATATCACATGGTACTATAATGAAGTTTTTGATCCAGTAACAGGTTTATTTAGAGAAGATGTGCTACAACAAACTCAACAACGATGTTTAGCTAAGCAAGACTCAGGAGACTCTTTTTCTGCGCAAGCCCCAAGAGGCACTTCTCTTGGAGCGCCTCCAATTGATTGGGTGGAACTTCAAAGAGACACTTCTCCTCGACTGCCTTCAGATGAGAGGGTAGATCTTGAGAGAGTGACTTCTCCTGATGTTGCAAGAGAAGCACAACCAACACTGCACCTAGTACTTACGCTAAGGCCAGTAGCGCGCGATTTGGTTTCTCCTATAGCAGTACGGCAGGAGCCAGTTGAAGATGATCAAAGACCACTTAGTCCAGAAGTTGCCGAAGTAAGAGTTCGTCCTTCTAGTGCGCCGCCAGTTTTACCTAATGGTGCTCTTATTGTCAAACCGCCGGCTGATAAGCCGGTCGAAGTTCTGCCTGCTTCTGGAAAGAAAAAACCAGTCAAGCCAGTTGGTGCTGGAGCTCCTCTTAATCCGATGGGAACAGTTTCAACTTGGGAGAAGTTTAAGGCTCGGTGTATTGTAGCTCAAAAAGATGATCACTTTGTTTTGAAGATTGCAAAGGTTTTTGCAACAACTCTTGCGCTTATCTTCTTCCCGGTAACAATTGCTGCCCGTATAATTTTGCATTTCTATGACAAATGTTTCGTAGAGCAGATCAAAGGTGGTAAAGCAGCTGTTCCAAAAGGTGCGACTGCAAAAGTATAAATAAAATGGGCGTTTTTATGACGCCCTAATTGAGTTAATAGAAAAATAGAAAATTGAGGTGTATAATGGAAGTAGTATCTTTCGACTTAGGACCAAGGGGAGCGGCAGGATTAGTAGCAGCTTATGTCGCTTATCAAATGTTACCAGATTCAGTTACGAAAATTCCTGGTGATGTCGTAAATCGTATTCAAGGAATTTGGGCAAGACCAGAGGCCGTGGTCCCGCAAGAGCGTGTAGTGGATGTTCTTGTTGTTGCACAAAGTTCAGCAGAACTAGCACATGCAGCATTACCAGGGGAAGGCAATCCAGGTCGACTAAGTCCAATTCTAGAAGAAGATCAACCCGAAGAACATGTCGCTATTGCTGCTACTATGGCCCGTCCAGGTATTGTTGAAAAAGAAGATAAAGCTTTTGCACAAAAGAGACCTGTAGAACCAGCATTGCTGAACATGAGGCGCCCGCGAGATGGGACAAAAGGGGCAGGAGTTAGAGGTAAAAGAACTGCGACATTTACAACACCACTTCTTGAACCAGTGACTCCGGAAACTGCAAAAGCTCCAGCAATTTCGGGGATAGATTTTTCACGTGGAGGGTTTGGTTTTGGTGTTCGTGCTCTGAAACCTGCTAAAGAACCAGTGCTTGCCGCTGGTGTGAAGCCTGCCGGTGTTGCTAGAACTGTAAAATTTGCAGAGCTGCCTAAAAGAACTGAAAAAGCTCCAGAAAAAAAAGCTACGGGAATGGAACAGCCAACAGGTACAAAAAAAGCTCTGCCAAAAAAAGCTCCGGGAGTGAAACAACCAACAGTTACAAAAAGTTGGGAGACATTTAAGAAAAAGATTACGATTCAGGACGCAGATTCTTTCGTGATGAAAACGGCACGTGTTTTTGCGCAGTTTGTTTTAGTCGTGGCTTTCCCAATTACTTTATTGTTTCGCTTTATTATTTGTCCTCAGATTATTGATCGTCTTTGGAATGTAGAAGTTTCAGGAAATGACAAAGTTGTTAAGGCAAAAAAAGCGTAGTGATTTATTTGTAATGCAGTTTTATAAGTGTGGGGAATTTCTCTACACTTATTTTTTTTGGTGGGGATAGTTAAGGTCTAGATTACTATTTAGTCATCCACTATACTTTTTCTAAATCGGGGAACTGAAGATGAGTGCAAAAGGATTAATTGGCCGCCTCTATCGTTTCTGGCATCCTCATGTCGATCGAGCTGAGCTTGACTTCTATCGGAAGGAGATCATTGGTTGTAAGGGGGCTGCTCTTGAGCTTGCTTGCGGTTCTGGAAGGTTGCTCCTCCCTTTTCTCAAAGAGGGTTTAGATGTTGAGGGAGTCGAAGCATCGTCTGAAATGATCACTTTATTAAGAAGGAAAGCAAAGAAGGGGGAAGTCGAACCTGGAGAGCTTTACTGTCAGAAACTCACAGAGCTAACGCTTAAGAAAAAATACCAATTAATCTATTGCCCGTTAGGTTCTTTTCAATTGATTTCAGATCGTGGTGATGCTGAGCGTGTTTTGGAAAAGTGCTTTAAATATTTAGAGGTGGGTGGTCATGTGGTCATCGCACTTTTTTTGCCGTGGGATGAGGTAAGCACATCGCATGGTGGATGGCGTGTTGTAAGTAATCGGAGTCTTGCTGCAAAAAGTATGCGCCAAATTTTTCGTGAAGAAGTAAAACACGATCCGATTGAACAAGTAATTTCTGTCTCTATTCGTGATGAAACTTGGCTAAGAAAAGAGCTTGTTGAAGTTAAAGAACGTACGTTTCATGTTCGATGGTACTCAAAGGGTGAGTTTATCAGTATGTTAAAGGATGCTGGTTTTTCAAACATCCAAGTCGAAAGAAAGTATCAGCCAACTGATGCTAATCAAGATTCTTTCATGTTATTTCGCGCTTCAAAGTAATCATAGCTTTTGTTAGAGTTAAAACTTGTATCTTTGACTCTCTTTGGAGGAGATTTTGAAAACGATTGCGTGTTGTAGTTTTAAAGGCGGTACCGCCAAAACATCCACTGTATTACATCTTGGTGTTCTTCTTGCAAAGAAATTAAATAAGCGTGTTTTGTTGATTGATTTCGATGCTCAAGCAAATTTAAGTACTGGTGTTGGATTAACGTCTGATAGTTTAGATACGATGGTTCCTGTTTTACACGGGGAAAAAAAAGCTGTTGATGTGATTTCTAAAACGGCAATTGAAAATCTTGATGTCATTACTGCGAATGTTTACCTCGATGGTGTTGAAGCGACAGCTCCAGTTGTAAATGATTTGTATGGTCATGAAAGATTAAGACGGGCGATAGAAGGTCTTGATTACGATTTTTGCTTTATCGATACTCCGCCAAGTCTTGGCTGGTTGACACAAAGCGCCTTTTTTGCGGCAAATTATTCAATCATTTGTGCGGTTCCTGAGCCTTATTCTATTTTAGCTCTTAATCGTTTGAAAGAATATCATACAAGAATTCAAGATCACCATAAAATTGAAATGTTGGGAGTTGTACTATCTTTTTGGGATGCACGAGGGGCAACGAATGCAGCTTATGTAGATGCGATTGAGTCAGCTTTTCCAGAAAAATTATTCGATGCTAAAATAAGACGTGATATTGCTGTTTCTCGCGCTGTGCTTCAGGGTGAGCCAGTAACAGAGGCGTATCCTGAGTCTAGAGCATCATATGATTATGAATGTTTGGCAAAAGAATTTCTAAAACGCATTAATGCGCATGAGGAAATGTTAGTATAAAATAGTTTGGGGTGGAAAAAACTATGTCAGAGATGAACAGATTAGCGCAAAAGTTTCTAGCAATGCGCTCAAAACCAAAAGATGCAGAAGATGAGGAAGCTGTAAAAGGCGAACTCAATGTGCATAATTCTTTTCGGGCGCTTTTTGAAGCGCAAAAAATGACTGAAGAAGAAGTAAGAAGTATGCAAGAAATTTTTTCTGAGCATATGGCTGGTCAAAATGATGAAGAGGCTGTTCGGGACGATTTTCGAAATCTTGTCCAACTTACAACTGAAGTTAAATCGATTCAGAAACAAGCCGTCCTTCTAATTGGAGAAAGAATTGCTCGTGTTAGAATAATTCTTCAAAAGTATTCTGATGAAAGAGGCGCTTTTACAAAGTGGCTTAAGCATACTTTCAATACGTTAAAGACGGCGTATAATGCTCTTTCTTTTTATGAGATGTACAATGTCTTGCCAGATGATGATCTAAAAAAGAATTTTAAAGCGATGCCTCAGAAGGCAAGTTATATTTTAGCTTCGCGTCAAGGTGACTTTGGTGTGAAGTGTGATATTATCCGAGACTATAAAGGGGAAAGGCAAAAAGAGGTCATTGAACTCATTGCTGAAAAGTTACCTCTTGCTCAAGGAGATAAAAGGGGAAAGCAGGAGCTTGGTGCTAAAACTCTTTTAGAGATGGAGCAATTGATAGATCTTCTTGATCGTAGAATTGGCTTGATTAAACCGTCTGATAAAGATCGTATTGAAAAGATGATCATGCGTCTTAGGTCTCTAATCGATGCATATCTTTAACCAACATTGAGCAGATCTCATGGTAAATAAACGCAATCTATTGTGCTTCAACGCATTCAAAAATGCTCGACATATTTAAAAATATGACTGCGCTTTTTGGAAGACCCTGAAACAAAAGATATTGCATTTCTTCACTCAAGATCTCTGCTCAATATCGGCTTTAATAAAAATCAGGCAACCTTGTTTCTTCTTCTGTAGAAAATGAGAGAGATGCGATTACTTCGTCAAGGATGGTTTGTTTTAAATTTGAAGCTTTTTTCAACATTTGAGATGTTTTATCGCTAAAAAGCAAGAAATGACTTGTTAACTCTTGGTCTTCAAAAAGAGAGTGCCCAAGCTTCATGAGTTGTATATCTGTCTCAATAAAAGGTATTTCTGCATAGGCGGCATTCAGAGTGAAGATGGCCCGTTCAATCTTTTTGTGATTTTCTGAAAATGCATTGATTCCTTTTTGCAGCAATCTGAGTGGTTTCCCAAGTTCTAGAACGGAATTGCTCAGTTGTGAGAGTTTTTCGATCTGTTCCTTATGAGTCCATTCTCGATCAGATAGTAGCATCCATCCCATTGGATTAGAAGGGTGTTTGCCTTCTGCTGTGTATTTAACCCATTTAAGCAGGGACTGAATCATGGGTAATTCATGTACGATCAGAATGACGTTTAGTTGAACTTGGTCAAGTAAATCGTGGTGTGGCAGTGTTTTTTTGCTCATAAGGCTACCTTACAAAAAAAACCCCATCCATAACAAGTTTTTTTTAGTATAAATACATTGATGTGATATGCCCAAGATATAGGGGAGGTATTCTTTGGAGAATGTCGATTGGAACGTAACGGTCAAGAGAGTCGCGCAACAGGTTAAGCATTATTTAATTACGCTATTAGGTGTGACCGAAAAAGAGGCTTCAGACGAAGAATATTACCGCGCTTTAAGTTGGGTCTTGCGCGAAGAAATTATGATTAATTGGACAGCGACGGATCATACTCATCGAATAAATAAGTGTAGAAGGGTCTATTATTTCTCTTTAGAGTGGCTTCCGGGCCGCATGATGGCAAATAATGTGATCAATATTGCTTCTTGGGAGTTAGTCCAGCGTGTTGTGAAACACATGAATCGAGATATAAAGAATGCGCTTAAGATTGAAAGTGAGCCAGGACTGGGAAATGGTGGTTTAGGAAGATTAGCAGCGTGTTACATGGACTCCTTGGCGACACAGCATTATCCTGCAATGGGTTACGGTCTCAGGTATCAATATGGAATTTTTGAGCAAGAGCTTTGGTATGGGGTTCAAGTTGAAAGACCTGATCCTTGGCTTCTTTCTGAATTTCCTTGGGAACTGAGAAAGGATGCTTTTGCACAATTTGCTCATTATAATGGTAGAGTGGTTAAGAAGAAGAACATTCATAATGAAGATATCCACACACTTGTTGATTATGATGACGTTAGATCTTTGCCGTATGATGTGCCTATTGTTGGGTATGGTGGTAAAAACGATTTTTCAGCTTTAACGCTAAGGCTTTGGACAACAAAAGAATCTCCGAAAAACTTCCAACTTGCAAGATTTAATGCAGGTGATTTAGCTGATGCAACAATGAACACGTCTGTAACCGATGTGTTATATCCTAATGATAAAAACAAGCTTGGTTTAACGATGAGGATTAAACAAGAGTATCTTCTTGTGACCTCATCTTTAAAAGACATTATTAGACAATATAAGTTGATGTTCAATGACTTCAAAGAGTTTGGGAATATTATACGAATTCAAATCAATGACACTCATCCAGCGCTAGTTGTTGCAGAGCTTATGAGGCTTTTGACGCATGAGCATGAAATAAAGTGGGCTGAGGCTTGGGATATTGTTAAGACAGTTTGTTCTTATACGAATCATACGGTGCTAAAAGAATCGCTTGAAGCATGGGATTGTCATATCATAAAAGAGATATTGCCAAGGCAGTATCATGTAATTGAGCGGATTAATTTTGATTTTTGTAATCAAGCACGTTCAATGTTTCCGAATGAAGAAGAAAAGATTCGAAAGATGTCAATTATTGAAGATGGAAAAATACATATGGCAAATCTTGCCATTGTTGGTTCACATAAAGTAAATGGTGTTGCTGCTCTGCACTCAGAAATTCTTAAAACTAAGCTTTTCCCAGAATTCAATGCGATGTTTAAGGACCGATTTACAAACGTTACAAATGGCGTAACGCAACGTAGATGGTTAAATATGTGTAATCCAGAACTTTCAACTTTTCTCAACGAACTTATAGGGGATAAGTGGATTACTGATCTCAATCATTTGGAAAAACTTCATGATTTTGCTTCTGATTCTGGAGTTCAAGAACGGTTCCATAAAATCAAGCTCAACAACAAAAAACGCCTCCTTAACATGTTATGTGAAGAGAAGAAAAAGCGGTACAAGGATACGGTTGATCTTGAGCAAGAGTTCTTCATGGAAGGCGATGCTATTTTTGATGTTCAAGTAAAGAGAATACACGAATACAAACGTCAATTTATGAAAGCTCTTTTCACAATCATGATCATGCTTGATATTGAAAAAAACCCAGATTCCCACAAAGTAAAGAGAAAGATTATTATAGGTGGTAAAGCTGCGCCAGGTTATGACATGGCGAAAAACATTATTCGTCTTTTTTATATGTTAGCCCGAAAAATAAATACTGATCCTGTTTTAGGGGGTAAGTTGAAGGTCATTTTCGTAGAAAATTACAATGTCTCAAAAGCAGAATTAATTATTCCAGCAACAGATTTATCAAATCAGATTTCAACAGCGGGATTGGAAGCTTCTGGAACTAGTAATATGAAGTTTTCTATGAATGGAGCTCTAACAATTGGAACAGATGATGGAGCAAACGTAGAGATGCGTCAAGCTGTTACTGATAAGTGGTGGCCTTTTCTGTTTGGTAGATCGTCTTCAGAAATCATGACAATGACAAATGAGAAAAGTTATAATCCTGAGGATATATTGAAAAATGATCCACAAATTAATGAAGCAATGGAAATGTTAAAGAATGGAAAGCTTGCAGAAAATGAAGTAGAAAGTGATGTTTTAAAGGCTCTTTATGACTCTCTTTTAGTGGGCCACGAAAGAGATCGTTATTTTGTTTTAGAAGATCTTAGATCGTATTACAACACTCAGTTAAAGGCAGAAGAGCTTTATTTGCAGCCAAGTCTTTGGGCTGAGACGGCAATACACAACATGGCTTCTATGGGACGGTTTTCATCTGATGAATCGGTAAAAAATTATGCTGAAAATATTTGGGGACTTCAAAAATGTCCTGTTGATTCAGCTGAGTTATTGCGAGTGCAAAAAGAATTCTTAGAGTCAGATAGATGCTTTATTGCCTAGAAATGTAATGAAGTAGAAGGGTGAGTTTTATTGAGAGAGGTTCCATTTATGGAGACTTTTATGATACTCACCATCATCAAGCATTTTAGTAATTCCCTTATTGAACATAGCAAAGAGCTCTTCTCTATTTTCTTTGATTCTTGAATCAAATTTAATGTTCTTGTCAATTTTTGCCATTTCCATTGTGTTGATCGGGATTAGTAGGCGAAGGGCATCATTTGTCAATGGTGTGGTAACAATCTTCAGAGAGTCGCTAAAAATGTCTTGTACATATCTTGCTGCAGGGACAATCGGAATGAGAGTGCCTTGAATGTTCCCAAGAGTCACAAGTTCTAATGCAGAAGTAAATCTATCGTAAAAAATGAATTCTGTTTCAGGGTAATTTCCAATGATTTCAATCTCTCCATTCCCGTGAGGAATCGCAACGACTTTTCCTAATAATGATTTTAAGTTTGAGACTTTAGATGTTATTGGAACAACAAGAACAGGTCCTGTTCGAATAAGAGGGTCAGAAAAAGCAAATTTATTCGCATTGATTAATGTTGGAGGGGCACCAGATATTATAGCATCAACTCTGCCAAGATACATTTCGTCGAATAAATTATCCCAACTTAAGTCAACGATTTGGATTTGAACATTGTTCATTTTAGCTATATGTGTGAGTACATCGTAGGCAAATGTGTAGACATTCGTTCTTTGTTCTCCGAGTTCAGAAGGGAAAAACGATGGGTCAATTCCGACTTTGTATGTTTTCTTAGAGAAGCCCGATGATTGGCTGCATGATGTGAATAATAGAAATAAAAGTGCAAACAAAGCTTTTTTCATGAGCCTACTTTATTCCAAATCGAGATTTAAATAAAGATGAGTTTGAGAATGAAGAAAATGATAATGGAAGCAACAGCTGCACACGGAAGTGTGATCACCCAAGACATGAAAATTCCACGTATAAGACGAAAATTAAGTGCAGAAATACCTCTTGCTAATCCAACTCCAAGCACTGCTCCAACAATTGAGTGAGTTGTTGAAATAGGCATTCCAAGTTTTGATGCTACAAGTATCGTAAGGGCTGCTGCAAATTCTGCTGCAAATCCACGAGTTGGTGTTAGTTGTGTGATTTTATGGCCAATTGTTTCAATGACACGCCACCCGTAAGTTGCCAATCCAAAAACAATACCAAATCCACCAAAAAGTAGAAGCCAAGGTGGAATGACTGTTGAAAGTGCTAGCGTATTTGGGTTTTTTAATATTTGTATAACAGCTGAAACTGGACCAATAGCATTCGCAACGTCATTTGCTCCGTGTGCAAAAGCAACAAAGCATGCTGTAAGTATTTGAAGATAGCCAAACACAGATTCAACTGTTTGGTAGTCAGCTGATATGTGAGAGTCAAATTTTGTTTCTTCTTTGATGCGTCCCATGATTCCAGATAAAGCAGTTGTCATTCCTTCAATTTCAACACTCATATCACTATTTGCAGCAAGTTTTGCTCTTGTTAAATGCTTTTTGGCGCGGCCAAGGCAAAATAGTTGTTGTTCTGTTTTTGCTGCGACAGATCTTGTTAGGGGGAGGCTACCTGTAATTCGATTACAAAAGAAGTGGCAGAGCAGTCCTCCTATAAGTCCAATTGTAAATGAAATGATGATTACAGAATAAAGGGGGAATTTTAATTGCATGTTTTCATTCCCTCCTATGATTGTTGCTAAAACAAAAGAGAAAAGAACAACAAAAACAAGGTAGGGTGCAATACGTTTAGTAGCATGAACAGGGCTAAAGGCAAAAAGAATTTTCTTTTGGATAAAAGCAAAAATGAAATAGGCAAATAGAGCGGAAATCGTTGGAGAAATAACCCATGAAAGGGCAATCGAGCCAACCACTTTCCATTGAATAGCGGCAGATCCTGCATAGACTAATCCAAATCCCATGATAGCACCAACGATTGCATGGGTTGTTGAAACTGGCCATCTGAAATAGGTTGCTACTTGTAACCAAAGAGCAGTAGCAAGAAGCGCTGAGATCATTCCTATGACAAAGATCATGGGCTCTGCTTGGAAAACAGATGGACTTACAATTCCGTTTTGAATCGTTTCGGAGACATTTCCTCCGAGAAAATATGCCCCTGTAAATTCGAGTATACCTGCTATAATAATGGCGCGCTTAAGAGTGATCGCACCTGAGCCAACAGACGTCCCCATTGCATTGGCTACGTCATTTGCTCCTATATTCCAAAGCATATAGAAGCCGACTAAGAGGACCAAGATTAGGAGGAATGGTTCCATTTTATGTCTTTACATCCAACACCATTTCAATGCGTAACGCGACTTTTTCGGAAAGGTGTGAAATGAATCCGATGTCTTCGATTAAACGCATCCACAAAATGAAGTCGGGAGTTGAAAACTTATCTCCAATTTCGAAAAGGGCTTTATTTGTTTTTCTTCTTAAAAAATTTGATTCGTATTCTTTGTAGGCAATGACATCGACCTGGTCTTTGATCTTTGTTGCAATGGGGCCGCCAAAGGAAGCCTCAATGAGTTGATCAAATGAAAGAACAATATCTTTGATGTCCCACGCGCAATCCATGTTTTTATTAATATACTGATGTAGGAGTTCTTTTATTTCAGGGGGAACTTGTAGTTGTTTGATGACTAAAAATCCTGCAATTTCTTCTGCGATATCAGCAATGCTGTCTTGAAGAGTTAAGATCTCAAGAAAATTTGTTCGGTCAATGGGGAAAAGAAAGCTCTTAGGAAGAGATTTTCTAATGTCATTTTTAATCAAATCTGCTTGATGTTCATATTCAGAGACGTCTTTAGCAAGTTGATCAATTTTTTCAAATTGGCCTTCTTGAAGGCAAGAGAAAATCTCACTTAACTTCGCAAGGCATGCAACTACTTTTTCCATATGCGACTGAAGCATATCGAAAGGTGTTTTAATAAGTAGTATTCTGGAAAAGTAGTTCATGTTAGTAGTTTCTCAAATCAGGGTAAATAAATTCTACTTAAAAATATTCTCGATATCTTGTTCGCTGAGATGTCTGTAGGCTCCAATGGGTAGTTTACCAAGAGTGAGGTTACCAATTGAAATGCGAGAAAGGGCAAAGATCTCAAGTCCAGCATTTTCTACCATGATTCGAACTTCGTGCTTTTTCCCTTCTTTAACGCCAATTGTCAACGTTCCACGTCTGATTTTTTTGACAGAAACGGGTTTGTAGACTTTTTTATCAATCCGACACCCTTTAGAAATAAATTTTAGGTGCTCGTCTGTAATTTCAGATTTTGTTTTTACAAGATATTTTTTAACAATGTTTGAGGATGGGTGACTGACACGTTTTGCTAAATCACCATCATTTGAAATAATCAAGAGGCCTGTTGTTTCTCTATCAAGTCGTCCAACAGTGTAAAGTCTTCTTTTGATATTTGAAACAAGGTCAATAGCTAGTTTTTCATTATTAAGGCGTGCGTTAGAACAAACGTATCCCTTAGGTTTATTTACAAGTAGGACAACCTTTTTTTCGGGGCCATCGACCCTTTTATTGCCTACCATGATGATGTCTTTTGCCGGATCACAAAGAGTTCCAAGTTTTGTGACAACTTTTGCGTTGACTTTGACCTGACCTTCTTCGATGAGCATGTCTGCTCCTCTTCTAGATGCGACTCCTGCGTGAGCAAGGATTTTGTTCAATCTCTTTTGTGCCATAATTCCTCCGTGTGGTATTATACACTAAAGTAAGGATAAGTAAATGCCAAATTTAGTACTCTTAAGACATGGCCAATCTGTCTGGAATAAAGAAAACATTTTCACAGGTTGGGTCGATGTTTCATTGACGCCAGAAGGGATAGAAGAAGCTCTTGAGGCAGGAAAGGAAATAGAAGATATTTCATTCGATGTTGTGTTTACATCAGAACTTAAAAGAGCTCAAGCAACAGCAATTTTAGCTCTTTCTAAAAGTAAAGAATCTTGTTGTCCTGTTTTTATGCACGAAGATCGAGTGGATGTTGAAAAATATAAGTTGCCAGAAGAGATTTCAAATATTCTTCCTGTTTTTGTAAATAAAGCACTCAATGAAAGACATTATGGAGACCTGCAGGGGAAAAATAAGAAAAAGCTTCTGGAAGAAGTAGGGGAAGAACAATTTAAAATATGGCGCAGATCCTACGACATTTCTCCTCCCAATGGAGAAAGTTTAGAAGAAACAATCTCACGTTGCCTTCCTTATTTTGAGCAAAAAATTGTTCCATATTTGGTTCAAGGAAAAACAGTGCTCATTTCAGCACATGGCAATTCACTGCGTGGTATTATAAAAGAAATAGAAAATATTTCGGATGAAGATATTGTTTCTTTAGAAATTCCAACGGGAGTTCCGATTGTTTATCAATTTGATGAGGGAATGTGGATAAAAACCAAAAAATAATCTACCTTGATAATCATACACTTGCACATCCAACTTCACGAGTACTGGAAGCCTACAAGCAAGCGCAGAAAGAGTGCGTTTATGATATTACAGCTCCATACCAAGAAAACACAAAACTCTTCAATGCAATAGAAAAAAGCATTGGATATCTCTATGAGCTTGTTGGTGCAGATAAATCAGATCGATTCTTTTTTGGACAAAGTGAAGCACAATTGAGTAGTGAAGTCTTATTTTCTCTTCTACTCGATGAGATGTATCACACGGGAAAAAATCATTTAATTGCTCCTCGAACAGAAAAAGCATCAATATTAAGAACGATGGAAAGATTGAAAGATGTCGGATGTACTGTCACGCTGATTGATGTTGATGAAAATGGACAAGTCTCTGTTGAAGAAATTGAAAAGCACATTACTCCTAGAACTGCATTGGTGGCTCTTTCGTGGGTTGATGGTTTGCTTGGAACGATTAGACCAATTTGGGAAATTGCGGAATTTTGTAAAGAGAAGGGAGTTGCGATTTATGTGCAAGCATCAGAGATTTTCGCTAAGCTCTTTTTCAGATTTCGGGATTTACCTATTGATTATATCTCTTTTTCATCTGAATTGATCCACGCTCCAAAGGGGAGTGCTGGACTGTTTGTTAAAAAGGGAAGACCCCATCCTGGAATATCTTATCCTTTAGGAGCAAGACATGCAACTTATGAAGGGGGAGATCCTGCTGCTTTGATTGCACTTGGAGAGTCAGCCGGCGAGATTCTTGATTTGATGGACTCGATGTGTATGGAAGTTGCTCATTTACGAGCACGCTTTGAAGACCTGCTTGAAAAAGAGGTTGAAGGAATAAGGTTCTTTGCAAAAGGGGTGAGTCGCGTACCAAATACATCTTGTTTTGCAATTGATGGAATACATGCAGAGTTACTGCTTTTTCATATGGCAAATGAAGGAGTTTATGCAAGCTTTGGCGGTGGCCAACGACAAAAACTGGAACATGTTCTCACGGCTGGAGGGATTGAAAAAGCTGTTGCAAAATGTGCAATAAGTACCGCGCTGTCTTTTCATACAAGTGAAGAAGAGATTGAAGAGGCTGTAAGTAGAATAAGTAAAATAGCAGTAAAACTGAGAAAGAGCCAAAAGGCAATTTTATGACGCAAGTAAAGAAATTCACATGGGCTCACTACTCACCAAAACTTAAAAGCAAAATATTGAATCAGCGCTTTTGTGACATAATAGAAGAAGCGCCACAAGGGTTTCGTCTTGTTCAATCAGAAGAAGGCAGTAGAGAGGAAGGAGCATATGCTAAGCTCTACTTGCTTGTGAATCTTATAGATGGAGAAATCAAAGAAGCTAAATATTTAGCATTTGGTGAAAGTGGACTTATTGGCGCGCTTGAAGTCATGTGCGAACTCATGGATAAAAAAAATTACGATCAAGCAAGACGAATTTCAGCAGATCTAATCGATAAGCATGTGCAAAGCGTAAAAGAAAAATCATCCTTTCCAATAGAGTCGTATTCACATATCAATTTTGCTCTTGGTTTACTTGAAAGTGCCATAAATCAATGTATCGATATTCCATTGGCAGATGGATATGTATCAACGCCTGTTAATTTAGATGATATGGAAGATGGGGAATACCCAGATTGGGCTGCTCTATCAACAGATGAGAGAATCTCAACGATCCGTGCTGTAATTGTTCATGACATTCAACCATATATTGAACTTGATGACGGTGGAGTAACGATTACTGAGTTAAAAGACGACATCAATGTAGTTATTCAATATTCGGGCTCTTGTACTTCCTGCTATGCAGCTACAGGATCAACCCTATCTGCAATACAGGCAATACTCCGAAAGAAAGTTCACCCAGAAATGGTTGTGACTCCTTTACTTTAGTAATTTTCTTGAAGGGAGCCTTTTGTAAGGAAATGTTCTTTTCCATGAGATTCAATAACAAGTCGCCCATCGGGTGCAACGCTTTTAACTATCCCATTTTGGATAGGGGCATCTTTGATCGTAACAATCTGATCTTTGAAGGCTAAGTAGTTATTCATCTCTTTAGAAAAAGAGGAAAACCCCTCTTTTTGTAATCGCGTTAGATCAGAAGTGAACTGCAAAGAGAGCTTATCTGCAAGAGATGGAATGTCAAAATTCCTATTTGTCTCATTTTTCAAAGAGGTTGCAGGAATGTCGACCTTTTCAAGGTCCTCTTTAGACGTATTTATGTTCATAGCGCAACTGATAATTGCAGTGCTATTTTGTATGTCAGCCATAGCTCCCGCTAGTTTCTTTTGAGAGAGAAGGAGGTCATTTGGCCATTTAAAAAGAGGGAAAAAAGAAAGAGTATGCAAAACAGTTGCAAGAGAACAAGTGAGTAGTTGTGCGAGATTATGAGATTCAGAACTTTTAAATTGGGGAAGAATGAACGTTGCTATAAGCGATGTTTTTGGTGGCGCATGCCAGGATGTTCCAGCTCTTCTACCTATCGATGCAGTTTGCATATCAGCTGTAACCATAAGAGGCTTGATCAACGAGGCGGGGTCAAGATTTTGAGCCCATTTGTGCGTTGAATCAATCGTATAAAAGTGCTTTTTATCAAACATTGCTTTTATAATTTATACAAACTATGATTAAAAACCCAAGTTATTTGGATGGGAAAGCATACATTAGAGGGCTTTTTTTGATGAAGCGCTTCATACACACAACTTGGGTTTAACATGTGGGATCCTCGATATATCAAGCGAATGGACTATCGCATAGTAGCGATAATAATCGCTTTAATGACTATTTCTCTATTAGTTATTATATCCACAACTTCTCCTATTTCACACACAGGTGAATCAATCATTTTTTCTGGTTTTGTAAAAAACCAAGCAAAAGCATTCCTATTGGGTTGGGCAGTTTACTTATTCATCGTTGGATTTGATTATCGAAAGCTTCGCGAATGGACATGGTTTTTGTATCTAGGAATTGTTCTTTTGTTGCTGGGTCTTTATTTTACAACCCCAATTCATAACGTTCGTAGATGGTACAGATTGCCTTTTATGCCATTTGATATTCAACCATCTGAGTATGCAAAACTCATTGTTGTTATAGCTCTTAGTTGGTTTTTAGAGAAAAAAGCATCTACAGCAGGAAGCTATTTAACTTTTTTTCAAGCCTCACTCATTGTCTTCATTCCATTTGCCCTTATTTTAAAACAGCCTGATTTAGGAACCTCGCTTATTTTATGTCCGATTGCCCTTGTTACTTTCTATTTTGGGGGAATAAAAAGGGGGCTTATACGAATATTGAGTGTGGTTGCCCTTTCTATGTTTGGATTCGTCCTGATGATTTTTCTAGGACTGCTTTCTCATGAAGAGTTAAGGCCGACTTTTACAACATTTATGAAAGAATACCAGTATGAAAGACTCAATCCCAATACATACCACCAAAAAGCAGGGCAAACAGCCATTGCTCTTGGACAAATTACTGGAAGTGGATTTTGTAAGAGTGAATTCACAGGGCATAATTGGTTGCCCTACGGATATACAGATTCAGTTTTTGCAGCTTTTACAGAAGAATTTGGATTGATTGGAGCCTATATTTTAATCGCACTTTTTTTTGGATTAATCTATTTTAGCTTTCAAGTTACAACAGCAACGACCGACCCTTTTGGGAGATTGCTCTCAGCAGGAATAGCGGTATATCTTGCAATGCATGTCATTATCAATATGGGAATGATGTGTGGGTTTCTGCCGATTACAGGAGTTCCACTTATACTTGTGACTTATGGCGGATCGTCCGTCATGTCTACAATGATTGCAATAGGGTTGCTACAAAGTATTTATGCTAGAAGGTTTACTTTTTCATAAGTAAATTTTAATCATGCAAAACAAACTTAAGGAGTCATATGTGAGAAAGATAATATTTGCCGCATCATTTGCGTTTCTAGCCCTTTCCGGGTGTTCGCATAATTCAAAACCAATGATGAATTTACAGACATTTCATGATACACAAAAAGGAATGTCAGAAGAACTTTTGATTAAAACTTATGGTGAGCCAATGAATAAGCACTACTATGACAATGGTATTGTAGCTTATGAATATGTAGAAAGATTCAATATGGGCTCAGCAGAAATGAGAGTCGTAGAAGTAAGACGATATTTCTTTAATATCCAAGATGGAAAAGTTGTTTCCAAGCAGATGGTTATTAAGAATCAGAAAGCTTATGAACCGATGAATGAATTACAACAGCCTTAAATGAATGAAAAAGCCCAAAGAGTAAACTTTGGGCTTCAATTAAATAGGTTCTAAAATCCGAGATTAAGTAGAAATTGTGATAAATACACCAGAAGGTAGATTGTAGTTTTTCAACTTGTCGATCGTATTTCCAGTTGGATTTTGGATCTCTAAAAGTCTCTTGTGTGTTCTCATTTCAAACTGTTCACGTGACTTCTTGTCAATGTGAGGGGAGCTCAAGACGGTAAAACGCTCAATTCTAGTAGGCAAAGGAATTGGACCAACAACACGGGCGCCAGTTCTTTGAGCTGTTTCTACGATGTCTTTTGAAGCTTTGTCAACAACCCTGTGATCGTAGCCCTTAAGTCTGATTCGAATTATTTGCTTTTTAGTCGTTGCCATTCTATTCCGTACTCCTCTTAACGATTACGATTTTTTTGCGATTTTTTCTTGAACTGACTTAGGCACTTGCTCGAAATGGCTTGGTGTCATTGTAAAGTCAGCTCTTCCTGATGAAATAGATCTAATATCAGTTGAGTAACCAAACATTTCAGCAAGTGGTACTTCAGAGTTCACTGTAATTGTTGTGCCTTTGCCTTCTTGATTCTGAATTCTACCACGGCGTCTGTTTAAGTCTCCGATGATGTCACCAATATTTGCTTCTGGTGTTCGAACATCGACTTTCATGATAGGTTCAAGAATTATAGGAGAACATTTTTTAGCTGCTTCACGGATTGCCATTGAAGCACAAATCTTAAATGCCATTTCACTTGAGTCAACATCATGGTACGAGCCGAAAACGACTGAAACCTTGACGTCAACAACTGGGTAGCCCGCTAGGACTCCATTATTAAGGCCTTCATGAATACCCTTAATACATGCAGGAATGTATTCTTTTGGAATAACACCTCCAACAACCTTACTAACGACTTCATTGCCTTTCCCAGCTTCGTTTGGTTCAACTTCGATTACAACGTGTGCATACTGACCGCGTCCGCCAGATTGCTTGATGTACTTCTCTTCGTGTTTAACAGGTTGAGTCAACGTCTCACGGTATGAAACTTCAGGAGCGCCCACGTTTGCTTCTACATGGAACTCACGAATCATACGATCACGAAGAACATCAAGGTGCAGCTCGCCCATTCCTGAAATGATCGTCTGTCCAGTCTCTTCGTTTGAAGATACTCTGAATGTTGGATCCTCTTCAGAAAGAGAAGAAAGAGCTGTTGAAAGTTTTTCTCTATCTGCTTTTGACTTAGGCTCAATCGCCATTGAAATAACAGGTTCTGGGAACTCCATTTTTTCTAGGATAAGAGGCTTGTCTTCTGCGCAGAGAGTGTCACCAGTAGTCGAATTTTTCAATCCAATTACAGCAAAAATGTCGCCTGTATAAAACTCATCTCTATCTTTTCGATCGTTTGCGTGCATTTCAAGAAGTCTTGAAACACGTTCTCTTTTTCCTTTTGTCGAGTTGTATAGGAACATGCCTTTTGTCAAAGTTCCAGAGTATACTCGAACGAAAGTAAGTCTACCAACGTATGGGTCAGTCATTACTTTAAAAGCAAGACACGCAAGTTTTTCATCATCTCTTGGTTGAAGAAGAACTTCAGCTTCTGTTTTTTCTTCAATAGCATGGACGGCTCCTCTATCAATAGGGGAAGGCATCCAGCGAACAATGTTATCAAGTAGTGGCTGAATACCTTTGTTCTTAAAGGCAGTTCCGCACATAACTGGGAAAATTTTTAAAGAGCAAACACCTTTTCTAATAACCGCGTGAATTTCAGCTTCAGTTAATGATGCAGGATCTTCTAGAACCTTCATCATGAAATCTTCGTCAGATTCGTCAACAGTTGCAAGTTCTTCAAGGAGAGAAGCTCTCATTTCTCTGCACTTGTCTAATAAATCGGCAGGAATGTCTTTTAATTCATAGTCAGCGCCCATAGTTTCATCTTTAAAGATGTAGGCTTTCATTGAAATAAGATCGACCATTCCAAGGAAGTCGCCTTCCTCTCCGATAGGACATTGAACAGCAATAGCGTTAGCACCAAGTTTTTCCTTCATGCTATCTATACACATTTCGTAGTCAGATCCAACGCGGTCCATTTTGTTGATGAAAGCAACACGAGGCACTTTATATCGGTCAGCTTGACGCCATACAGTTTCAGATTGAGGCTGAACGCCATCTACAGCAGAGAATACAGCAACGGCTCCATCAAGAACACGTAGCGATCTTTCAACTTCGATAGTAAAATCAACGTGGCCCGGTGTGTCGATAATGTTGATTTTGCTTCCAGTCCAGTAGACGGTAGTACAAGCTGACGTGATTGTAATACCACGTTCTTGTTCTTGAACCATCCAGTCCATAGTCGCTGCGCCTTCGTGGACTTCACCAATTTTATGAAGCCTTCCAGCGTAGAAGAGAATTCGCTCAGTGACAGTTGTTTTACCAGCGTCAATGTGAGCCATAATTCCGATATTGCGGACTTCGTCTAGATTGTCTTTTTCGTCTCTTGCCATAGAGTTTAGTATCCTAATTTCAGTTCGTATTTCGTGTTCATTTGACTACAAAAAAAACGATGAAAAAACTTCATCGTTTACCATCTAAAATGTGCAAAAGCTTTGTTAGCTTCGGCCATTCTGTGAGTGTCATCTTTTTTCTTAATCGTTGCGCCTTGATTGTTATAACAATCTTGAAGCTCAATAGCTAGGCCTTCAGACATGTTTCTACCAGCTTTGTTACGTGCATTTGTTACAATCCACTTCATTCCAAGAGATCTTCTTCTTCTTGGATTGATTTCGATTGGCACTTGGTATGTTGCTCCACCAATACGTCTTGATTTTACCTCAACGATTGGCATTGCATTTTCCAATGCTTTTTCGAATACTTCTGCAGGATTTTCCGCTTTTACACGTTTTGCAAACTCTTCAATTGCTGTATACACGAGTCTTCTTGCTACGGATTTTTTGCCGTGTTGCATGACACGTGTGATAAATCTAGCGATTTCTAAATTACCATACTTTGGGTCTGGCGCTATTTTTCTCGTCTCTGCTTTTCTTCTTCTTGACATAAGCTCTCGTGTTTTTCGTTACATTAATCAAAATTCTTATTTTACGTGCAGGTCAAAACTGTTGTTTTAGCCTTTCTTTGCTCCATATTTAGAGCGAGATTGTTTACGATCTTTAACCGCAGCACAGTCAAGTGTTCCCCTGACAATGTGGTATCGAACTCCAGGTAAATCCTTTACACGGCCACCGCGACAAAGCACGATACTGTGTTCTTGCAGGTTGTGTCCTTCTCCAGGGATGTAAGCACTAACTTCGATTCCATTAGAGAGACGGACCCTTGCAACTTTCCTTAAAGCCGAGTTCGGTTTTTTAGGCGTTTGAGTTTTTACTTGTAAGCAAACACCGCGTCTTTGTGGGCATTTCTTAAGGGCAGCTGACTTTGATTTAGTCTTAGCCTTTCTTCTCGGTTGACGTAATAATTGATTGATTGTTGGCATAGTGCCCCTTGCTCCAAATTTGCTAAAAAAGTACTTAAGGAATATACCCACGGGATAGATTTATTGCAAACTTTTTTCCTACTGCTTAAATTAAATATTTCCTATATTCAAATATTAGGAGTTTTTATGAAAAGAATTACATTTTCTTGCGCAGTCTTATTTCTGACAAATATTGCAGCAAGCACTCAACCGCTTAAATACGAGCATATCCCAGCTGCAGTAGGGGAAATGTTGACCTATCATGTGGAATACAGTCAATTAAATCCTTTATTAATTAGACGGTCTTTCAACGTATTTGTTTCAAAATTCGATCCAAATCAAACTTATTTACTCAGATCAGAGGTCGAACCATTTTATTCTTTTTCTGATCAAGAAGTGAAAGTTATCCTTTCAGATTTCCAAAAAGGGAAGTTTTCTGAGTACGTAAAATTAAATAAAACAATTGTCACATCGATCCAAAGAGCTCGAAAAATTAGATCTTCAATAAAAACTCAGCTACTAAACAAAACAGAACTTGATCTTACCCCAATTCCACAAAATACTGGATTCCTCCCTGAAACACAAAACGATTTATATTTGCAAACATCACACATGATGCAAAATTGGCTCTCTTATTACGCTGCAGAAAAAGGTGTTACAGCAATTGATCAGCCAGATAGGCTTAAAGTATTGAATTATTTTGAAAAAAAGAGAAGAGCGCACGAAGATCAGTATTTAGTGACCTTTGAAAAACCTGAACCATCGTTTGCTCTGAATATACTTAAATCAGTTGCAGCAAGCCTTGATGCACATTCAATGTATTATTCTCCCTCAGAAGCTACTGAAATCAGAACTATCTTACTTAAGCAGTTTTGTGGTGTAGGCGTTCATTTGAAAGAAGGTGTTGACGGATCCTACGTAGCAGCCTTAATAGAGAATAGCCCTGCATCAAGATCAGGTTTGATCCAAACAGGTGATATACTTAAGCAAATTGATGCACAATCAATAGACAATCTTTTTTTTAAAGATGTCTTAAAGAAAATGGAAGGACAAAAAGATACAAAAATTTCCTTCCAATTTGAAAGGCCAGCAACAAAAGATCGAATAAATGTGACCCTCCAAAGAGAGAAGATTTCTCTTGAAGCGGATAGAATTCAAGTAGTTTCTATTCCTTTTGCAGACGGTGTAATCGGAACAATTACAATGACCTCGTTTTACGAGAACGATGAGGGAATTTCCTTAGAATCGGACATTCGAGAAGCGCTAAGAGAGCTCAGGGCACAAGGGCCGATCTACGGATTGGTGCTAGATATACGCTCAAACGCTGGAGGTTTTCTTAATCAGGCAATCAAAACAGCAGGTCTTTTCATAAAAAGTGGCGTTGTGGTCATCGCAAAATACGCTAAAGACCAAATAAGATACCAAAGAGATCTCGACCCCAGACAGTACTATGAAGGACCTTTAGTCGTTTTAACCTCTAAAGCATCAGCCTCAGCTGCAGAGATACTAGCAGCCTCATTGCAGGATGAAGGAATTGCAGTTATCGTGGGGGATGAGAAATCATATGGAAAAGGGACCATGCAGTTTCAAACCCTGACAGATCCCAATTCCCAAGATTTTTATAAAGTGACAGTCGGTAGATATTATACCGTTTCAGGCAAATCGACACAAATCAATGGAGTCAAAGCTGACATCCTAGTGCCAACCTTCTACGCGCCCTACTCGATTGGTGAAAAATACCTACGCTACCCACTCACCTCAGAAAGTCTTACAGAGAAAAAGAACATCAAAGAAGACATCGCAAATATATTTGCCGCCTATCAAGAAAGAAGAAACAAAAGCCTTGATAAAATCATGCCTATCCTAAAAGCCAACAGCAAAAAACGCCTCCAAAACAACCTCAATTTTGTCGCCTTCGAAGAAGAAGTGCAGCAGAAGAGAAAAGGGCAAGGAAGAGGTGCTGCTGCAAATTACGGACAAGACGATTTACAAATGCAAGAAGCTCTGGCAATTATTAAGGATATGATTATCCTGCAAAAGTAAAACTTTCAACTTGTCAGAAATAATTCATTGAGTTATCTTCATACGTCTATTGTGGCCGGATAGCTCAGTTGGTAGAGCAGAGGACTGAAAATC
>CAYGJD010000002.1:155915-172495 GCA_964350315.1 uncultured bacterium | reverse complement strand
AAAATTACTGGATCTTGTGGTAATTCAAAAGAAATCTGGCAACTCATTGCATCAATAAATTTTTGTAGATGTCCAAGCCCAATCGTTGCTTGGCGGTGATCTTCTTGTGCAAGCTTTAAGCTTGCTTCTAGTTTGGCTATTGTTCTTTTAAGAGTGTCTATTTCAACTTGATCCATCTGTGAGATAGCATTTTCTAGTTCTCTTCTAAGGTCGGCAACTTGCTCTTTCCTCTTTTCTACTTCTTGCTGTATTTTTTGGTCTTCAATTCGTGCTAATTTTTCTAGAGTTTGTTTGTGTTCAGCCTCAACTCTTTGCATTTGATCTTGTAAATTCATTTGTGCCTCAGCTTGTATCCTCTGAATTTCACCTTCTAGAAAGCTTACCCTTCCTTGTAATGTATCTTTTTTTTCGTTTTGCTCACGTAGTAATTGTTCTAATCTTGTAGCATTATTCATCGTCGCTTTAAGAGTGGCAAGTTGAGCTTTGAGTTCTTGCTGTTGTGTTGTTATCTGTATGTTGGCTTCTTTAAGTTTTGCTGTTGTTAGTTTTTTTGATTCTGTTAGTTTTTCAATTATTTCCCTGTCTGTTTGTGATTTTTTCTTTTGAATTCCCCTGTCTGCCCTAAGTGCCGAAATACATGCGGCTTGAACTGTAACTTTTTTTTCGAGTTCAGCCATTGACCGAACTGTTTTTTCACACTCCTCTCCATTGATGTATTTTTTTTGATCATTGCCTCTACAAAATGCAAGACATCCCGCCATATGGGTCAGTTCTTGGATGTGAGTTGCAGTGCGCATTTCAAGTGGTATAAACATAAGAAGTCTAAGTTTTATCTGAAAAAAGTAGTCTAATGAAATGGGGGTGACAAAAAATATTCGAGAAATCTGCTTTTGTAAGTTATTAAAATCTTGATGCAACTTAATTTTATGTGCAGATATACCTTTTTCTTTATCAAAAGAATTAACAAGTGTACTTAGATAGGAGCACATAGTGACGAAGAGTATATTTGTATCATCCGAGCTTATTATTAATCCTGATCTCTCTGCTTCTAGGATCGAACTTACGATCTTGGAGCTTCTTTGATCGCTAGGTTGAAGCCGCATGATAAAACTTGCGATTATTGGAGATATAAAAACATTAATTTCACCACTCATTTTAAGTGATTTTTCAAAAACTAAATGTCTCAAAGCTGTTTCGTATATCTCTATTATTTTTTTTAAAAGTTTCTCAAAAGAAATATTACTAGACTGATTAGAAATAAGAATCTCGAGGAAAAGTTCTATTAAATTATTCTTAAGATATAAAAATATTGTGTCTATTTTCTGGTCATCTACCGACTCACGTACTGTAGAAGTAAGATTTGCCGCAAAACGTTTTAATACGTTTTCAGGAGCTTGATCACCCTTAATGCTTTCTTGTGTTAATGGTGGGTTACATCTAGATCCTATTCTAACTAAATCAGATAAATCAAGTTCTGCCACGCATGCTTCAGAACTTCTTAGATAGGAGGATAAATGTTCTGAAAGAGATTCATCACCTGTTGCCTTCAGCGCTAGAAAAATGTTTCGAATCACGCATGATGTAAGCTTAGGAGTTGGTTGATTTTGTTGTTGTGATTGAGGGGATAGAAAAAACTGTTCAAATTCTCTGATTGATAGAGTGACTGAGGGACAAAGGCTTTCATTGTCTTCAATAGGACGCATTAAACTGCGAAGATCTTCTACATGCTTTTCTGGGAGAAAGGCCTTTAAATAGCTTACAATGTATGATTTAGATAACCCCCCTATTGTTAGTGCTTCGTCAAAGTTTTCGGGATTTTTGTTCTGAATGCGTTTTATGAAATCTCTTGTTTTGCTAAAACCTTTTCGTAATTGATCTAGTTCATCACAAGATCCTTCATTAAAAATAAATCCAAAATTTCTAAGAAATGATGAAATATCCTCAAAGAGTGGGGTTTGTTTTATTATGACTGGGATCTCAAAAGAGGCGCCTTCTGCTATCGTTGAGTAATAACACCCCAATAAAATAGGGAGATTGTCCAAAGCTATTCTTGCATAAACACAAAATGGGTTAAATTCTTTAACCTCTCTATCTTCTCTACGTGCTAGATCAAATAGTTGTTTTAATTTCAACAGTATAGGCTGTAAAAAGAAGGAAAATTGTGGGAGTTGATTCTCTCTATAAACACGAAAAAGTAAAGTGGCAGAAATAGATTGTGAAGAGCTATCTGCTAGTGGAAGCGTACAACTTACTCTTT
The DNA here is from genome assembly GCA_964350315.1 of uncultured bacterium. Taxonomy (GTDB): domain Bacteria; phylum Chlamydiota; class Chlamydiia; order Chlamydiales; family 2-12-FULL-49-11; genus JAJZEO01. The sequence continues at coordinate 170,238 of CAYGJD010000002.1, read as the reverse complement.
GGAAGTCAAGGAAGAGTTCTGATTGAAGTGATTGGTCTTTCTGAACATAACAAGAAAAAGAAAAAATAATGGATGCTAAAACTAAAATGTGTGATTCTAATTGAGGCTTCTGCTCAAGGGGACATTTTTCTAAATCATTATAAATGATGGTGTTTGCTTTCAATATCAGTTCACAATCTTCAACAAACGCTTTATTATTGAGCCAAACAAATGGGCTTTCTAATCCTAGGATTATTTCTGTTAAGGAGGAGATAGAACGTCCTATATCAGAAATTTCAGATTCTCTTATTGGTATAGGTTGATTTTCTCTCAAAATAATTCTATCAATTCCATCCCTTACTTCTTTACTGAATATTGATTGCTGTTCAGGTCCTGCTGCAGGAGCTGCAGATAAGGGAGGTATATTTTCACTCAGACTTGATTTAGATGTTGTTATAGTATCCATTTTCCTCTTGAGAATTTTATAAGCTTGTTTTCAAAGTTTTTTACGCGATTACTTTCCAAGTTGGTTGCACCTTTCTTGGATAAGATCAGCAGCAAATTGAAGCATAGTCATAAGAAGGGGCATGATCTCTTGCTCTATTGTTGTTTTTAGTGTTTGTAATTCATTTTTAATCGGTAAATCTTGTATTTGTCTTAAAAGGACGTGTGCTAATTGGTTCTTGCATCTGTACTAGCTGTTGATAATCCTGTAGTATGCACTTTGTCACTCCCTTTAAAAATATGATTATTTTCTTTATTATTAAAAAGTCTAATAGACTGGAATATTATACCAGATTAGGGCAATTTACTTTAGATAAAATGTGGTTTTTCCCTATACTACAAACCTATTTTTGAGGAGAGAGATGTCAAAGAGTAAAGCTGCAAAAACAATAGTAGCAACTGGTTTAGTTGGAGGAACTTGTATTGGCGGGGGGATTTTAGCTCTTCCTGTTGAGACGGGTGGAATAGGGTTGTGGCCATCTCTACTTGTGCTTTTTTTTAGCTGGCTCTTCATGACAGCAACCGCTCTTTTGTACGCCGAGGCAAGTCTTTGGATGAAGGAAGAGGATGCTCACGTTGTTACAATGTCAAGGCATTTGCTTGGGCGTTTCGGTGAGTATATAGCAATTATTTTATACCTCTTTATGGGGTATGCCTCACTCGTTGCTTATAATTCGGGTGGTTCGATACTTATTGTCAATTTTGTTAAAGTGATCTCAAATTGGGGAATCAACAGGACTGAGGCTTGTATTGTTTTTGCCCTTTTGTTTGGGTCTGTTCTCTATTTAGGATCTAAAATACTCGGGTGGATCAATTCATCCTTTGTTGTCGGGTTGATTGTGGCCTACTTTGCTATGGTAACGATTGGTATCGATGAGGTGAGGGTTGAGTTTTTTGACCGTTTTAACTGGAGGGGCATGTATTTCATTCTTCCTCTGATGATTACATCCTTTAGTTTTCAGATGATCGTCCCCTCATTAGCTCTCTATCTAGAACATGATGCGAAGTCCTTAAAAAGAGCTGTTTCCTGGGGAACATGCATACCTGCTATGGCCTATTTTCTGTGGCTTGTCGTTGCTTTAGGTGTTGTTCCAAATGAAGGTGCTCATGGACTGCAAGAGGCTCTAAGAAATGGTGTCGCAGCAACAGAGTCTTTGAAATTCTTCACTCACTCAAGGTGGCTAGCTACATTTGCCGAGTTTTTTGCATTCTTTGCAATAGTGACCTCGTATCTAGGGATTGCTCTTGGTCTCTATGATTTTCTATCAGATTTGACTAAGATCCAAAAAAGAGGATGGGGAAAGTTTGTTTTGGGCTTACTTGTCTTTGTCCCAACCCTCTATTTTACTGTAATCTTTCCAGATGCCTTTATTGCAGCTCTTGATATTACCGGCGGATTAGGTGATTCTCTTTTAAACGGCGTGATTCCTGTTTTGATGGTATGGATAGGAAGGTATTATATTGGCTATCAATCTGAGTTGAAGGTCCGCGGGGGTAAGACTTTGCTGGCAGGTTTGTTTCTCTTCTCGTTGTTAATTTTAGGAACACAAATAGCAAAATTCTTTGTTCACGGCTTGTAGTAATCGACTTCTAGTTCGTCGATAAGAGCTTGAAATTCTCTGTTTGATAAGAGTCTCCAGATAGTAGGATGCTCAATTCCTCTGAATATTCTAGTGCACGTTTCTTTTTGATCAGTGCTGAAAGTAGTTTTCTTGAGCTTTAGGGTTTCTAGGTTTCCTTTAAGTGGAGAAAGATCTCCAGTGAGATCAAGTTTGCTTTCAGAAAGAATGCCTTTAGCTAGTCGTCCTCTTATCGATGAAAGATCGCATGCTTTAAAGAGTTGAATATAGTGTGCATTAACAATCGGTCTGATTGCTTTTTGTATTCTTGGGTCACAAAAAAGCTTTAAGTAATGTCTGTTGATCGCTTCTTCAAATTCATCGAGAGTTGTTGTCTCTTGAATGCTATGCTCTTGAGCAAACTCATTGATAAGATTAGCAAGGTCATTTCTCTCTGTTATTGCTGTTGATGCTTCTACCATTTTTGCAGATGCATCTTCATCAATAGACAGTTTTAGTGGTGAAGGTAAGTTACGAGCAGCAAGTGTTCCTGCGTAAAGAGCTGCTTTGAATGCTTCTTTTTGTTTTGCTTCGAAGTTTGTGCGCGTGAATTCTTTAAAGTGAGGTTTGAAAGCAAATAAAGTATTTCGAGTGTCTGCTGAATTCTCTAAAAGATAGTCTATGAGAGTGACTCCTTCAGAAAAGTGTCCAACTTGATCAATTTTTCCAGAATGTACAGGGTGCTGGTAAACGTAAGCAGTAAAGATTTCACTCATTCTGATCTCTAAAAATTCCTTCCATTTTATGGCAACAATAGCGTCAAAGGATCGTACTCGTTTTCGAACGTTTTTTATGGTTTGCTCAGGATAATTTGATTGCTCATTAAGTTTCTGAAGTTCCTCTTGATAGGGGTTTTGTGTAGAGCCTTCTGGAACTGAAAAGAGGGTTAAGTCGATTTCTTTAAGTCGAGCTAGGGCGACCTCGTGACACTTCTCTGCTCTTGCAAGAATTGGAGCAAGGTGGTGCGCTGATTTGTCGGGTGCGCTCTCTTTATAAGAAAGAGCTATGAATGAAGCTAGAGTAGGGTCTTTTGGTTGACAACCAATTTTTTTTGCAGCTTCTTCGTAAAAAAAGTTTTCATTGCTACTTTCTTTAGCTTTAGTTTGAATTTCTTTTGTTAAATCAATGATGCTTTTCTCATATAGATAAGCCTCGGTTTTCTCAGTTGCTTTCTTATTGAGATTATTCAGAAAATATTCAAATATTAGTTTGATTGCGATGATCTCGAGTGTTCCAGCAAGAACTATTGTCCAAATTGGACAGGTGGCGCCTACATAAAAGACTATAGAGATTGCTATAATTGAGAGAGCGATACTAGAAATAGTGTAAGCCGCTACGTATAGTGAACTTTGTTTTTTAAGTTTTACGGCCTTTGTTTCAATCTCAAGAAATGAGTTGTTTAAAGGATTAAACTCTCTAGGTTGAGATGTACAAGAGCAAGAAAGCATATCAAAGGTCGCCTTTTCATTAGATTTTATAACTATTATAATGAAAAAAGAGCTTAAGGTAAATACAATATATTACAAGAAAGAGTTTACATTAAGTAGTTTAGCGCTATTTGTTTCATTCTCTTTTCTAATTCATCTAGTCCTGTTAGTCGAGTAGGAGAGATAATAGAGAGCAAATGAATTTGTTTAAATAATGAGAGGGGTGTTTGCAGAATCTCTTCTGCGCTAGATCCGTTATAAATTCTTGTTAACAGAGTTGCTAGGCCCTTTGAAATCAGCGCATCTGAATCGACTTCGAAGTAAATTTCTTCCTTTGAGCCGCTATGCGTAATATATAGTTGTGATTGACAACCGTGGACGCGATTTTCTTCAGTTTTTTTGTCATCTGGTAAAGAAGGGGTAGTCTCTCCAAGAGAAATAAGTGTTTTGTAAATCTCTTCGTTTGAAGAGCATTCCATAAACAATTTTGTTAATTCTGATTCGTTTCTTTTTATCTTATTCATACACTTTTCTTGGAAAATATTCTTTGAAGATAATAACTCGTTTGTCTATTATGTGACAACCCGATACATTCATACGATCAAACTAACCAGTTGAAAGGATTATGTCAAAGAAAGAAGATACATTAGAAGTCGAAGGTGCTGTAAAAGAATTATTACCGAATATGACGTTTATTGTCGCATTAGAAAATGGAATTGAGATTAAAGCACATCTTTGTGGAAAAATGCGCATGAGAAACATCCGAGTTTTAGTAGGGGATAAGGTCAAAATCGAGATCTCACCATACGATTTAACTAAAGGAAGAATCATCTATCGGCAGCGATAATTGAAAAAGTTACAATTGGTGCTTGCTTTTTTTTTAAAGGAAGATTATGCTCTCAGCAATTATCTTTTTTGGAATGAAGTATTAAGTCGTTAGGCACCAAGAAAGCGAAATACAAATTATACCCAAATTTTAAGGGTAGTTAAGGCAGGAGCTGGAGCTCGGCCCAGGTAGCTCAGGGGTAGAGCACTTGCATGGTAAGCAAGAGGTCGTAGGTTCGATTCCTATCCTGGGCAAAAAAAAACGAAACTCACTTAAGGTCTATTCGGAGGACTACGTTAATGGCAAAAGAAGCATTTAAAAGGGACAAGCCGCACGTCAACATTGGAACCATTGGGCACGTGGATCATGGTAAGACAACACTAACGGCAGCGATTACTAAAATTTTATCAGAAAAGAGCGGCGGTGTATTTAAAAATTATGCTGATATCGATAACGCTCCTGAGGAAAAGGCTAGAGGGATTACGATCAACTCAAGTCACGTTGAATATGAAACAGCTAACAGACACTATGCACACGTAGACTGTCCGGGTCACGCCGACTACGTTAAAAACATGATTACTGGTGCGGCGCAGATGGATGGAGCGATAATTGTTGTTGCTGCGACAGATGGAGCTATGCCTCAAACAAAAGAACACATCTTACTTGCACGTCAAGTTGGTGTTCCTTCTGTTGTTGTGTTTATCAACAAATGTGATCAGATCAGTAAAGACGACGAAGAACTTCTTGATCTAGTTGAAATGGAATTAGCTGAGCTTCTTGAAGCACAGGGTTATAAAGATACTGCCTTTGTAAGAGGGTCTGCACTTAAAGCTCTAGAAGGCGATCCAACATACGCAGCGAAAATTGAAGAATTAATGGCAGTTGTGGATGAAAAAATCCCAACACCACAGCGTGATGTAGAAAAACCTTTCCTAATGCCAGTTGAAGACGTTTTCTCAATTTCAGGACGTGGAACTGTAGCTACAGGACGTGTTGAGCGTGGTGTTATTAAATTAAACGACAAGATTCAGCTTGTTGGTTTGAAAGACACTAAAGATGCAGTTGCTACTGGTCTTGAAATGTTTAACAAATTACTTGATGAAGCAAGAGCTGGTGAAAACGTTGGAGTTCTTCTAAGAGGTGTTGATAAAAACAGCATCGAAAGAGGAATGGTTCTTTGTGCTCCAGGCACAGTTACTCCTCACGTTGAATTTGAAGGCGAAGTTTATATCCTAACTAAAGAAGAAGGTGGCCGTCATAAGCCTTTTTTTAACGGATACCGTCCTCAGTTTTACATCCGTACAACAGACGTTACAGGTACAGTGAATTTGCCAGAAGGAACCGAAATGGTTATGCCTGGTGATAACGTACGCATTAAAGGTACATTGATTTCACCTGTTGCGATGGAAGAAGGAATGAGATTTGCGATTCGTGAAGGTGGCCGAACAATCGGTGCTGGAACAATTTCAAAAATCATCAAATAAATACAATAAGTGAAGGAGAGAAGTCATCTTCTCTCCTTCATCTTGTTTGTAGGGTGAGATTTTTTTAGGGGTGTGTAGCTCAATTGGTAGAGCAGCGGTCTCCAAAGCCGCAGGTCGGGGGTTCGAGACCCTCCGCACTCGTAGAAGACGATAGTGGACGTTGGTGATGATGGAAAAGACAGTAGAGTTAAAGGTGAGCTCAAAGAAAAAGAAACTTTTTAAAGTGACATTTCTGAAAGACCTGAAAGGTGAGTTCAAGAAGATTTCTTGGACACCCAAGCAGGAGCTTTTTCAGTGCACTAAAATTGTCGTGTTTTCTGTTTTTACTTTTGGATTCGGAATTTATTTTGTGGATTTGATCATACAAGGTGGATTGAGCTGGTTGGACTTTTTAGTACATAGGATATTTGGTTAGGTTTTGGTGATGCATAAGTGGTACGTTTTACAAGTTCTTTCTGGGCATGAAAAAAAAGTGCAGAGAGCAATAAAAGAAAATCAAGGCTTAGGCGAACTCGCAGAGAGAATCGGAGAAGTTTTGATACCTGCTGAGAATGTTGCAGAAGTGAAAAAGGGTGAACAAAAGATTAAAGAAAAACTTTTGTGGCCTGGATATCTTTTAGTAAAGGCTGAACTGACTGATGAAGCTTGGCATTTCATAAAAGACACAAATGGAGTTATTGGATTTTTAGGTGGAGGAAAGCCTAATTCATTAACAGACGCAGAAGTTGAAGAAATTCTGAACGACCTTCATAAGAAACGTGATGAAGTCGTTCATAAATACAATATTGATTTAGGTGACCAAGTTAAGATTATTGATGGCGTCTTTATCAACTTTACAGGCACATGCACTGAAATTTTCCAAGATAAAGGCCGATTAAGTGTGCTAGTTTCAATCTTTGGCCGTGATACACGAGTAGATGATTTGGAATTTTGGCAAGTGGAAAAGATTTCTAACGATTAATGATTAAGAGGGCCCAGAAATGGCAAAAAAGAAAGTAGTAAAAGAAATAAAGTTGCAGATTCATGCTGGTAAAGCAAGTCCTGCGCCACCTATTGGACCTGCATTGGGTTCAGCTGGTGTGAACATCATGGCTTTTTGTAAAGAATTTAACGCAAAAACACAGGGTATAACAGATATTTTACCTGTCGTAATTACTGTTTATCAGGATAAGAGTTTTACGTTTATAACAAAAAAACCACCTGTACCTGAATTGATCAAAAAAGAAGCGAAAATTGCTAAAGGTTCACCTATACCGAACCGTAATAAGGTAGCAAAACTAAATCGTGAACAGTTAATGAATATTGTACGAATTAAAAAGCCTGATTTACGTCTTCGTCAGGGTGATGAAGAAGCGGCATTACGCATCATTGCTGGCACGTGCCGGTCAATGGGTGTAGAAGTGGAATTATAGGGCAAGGTATTAGGTATGAGTAAAGTAAGTAAAAGAGTAAAAGACGCTTTAAAGGGAATTGACTGTGAAAAGACATATTCACCTCGAGAAGCTCTAGAAATATTAAGAAAATATCCTAAAGTTAAGTTTGATGAAACATTGGAACTTTGCTTAAAATTGGGTGTTGATCCAAAGAAAGCAGACCAACAAGTTAGAAGCACTGTAAGTCTTCCGCACGGAACTGGTAGAAAGTCCGTAATTCTTGTCTTTGCAAAAGGTGACAAAGAAAAAGAAGCTCTAGAAGCTGGAGCTGAATATGTTGGTTCTGAAGAATTGGCTGAAAAGATCTTAGGTGGATGGACAGATTTCACTAGTGTTATCGCAACACCAGATATGATGCGTGTTGTAGGTAAGCTAGGAAAGGTTTTAGGACCTAGAGGATTGATGCCTGCGCCGAAAGCTGGGACAGTAACACAGGATGTTGCAGCAGCTGTTAGGGACATCAAATCAGGAAAAATTGAGTTTAGAGTAGATAAGAGTGGAAATATACACACCTTTTTTGGCAAACTGTCTTTTTCTGCAGATCAGTTGATAGAAAATTTCATGGCTCTTATTGAAGCTATTATGAAAAGCAGACCGAATACTGTTAAAGGAAGCTTTGTGAGATCGATGGTTATGTCGAGTACAATGGGACCTGGACTTAAAATAGAACACCAAGCTGTGCATACGGGGTAATTGAGCATGATTGAAGAAAAACAACTATTACTTGATGAAATTAAAGATAATTTAAATCCAAACACAGGGTTTATTTTAACTAGCTATGCTGGAATAAAGGCAAATGATTTTGCTGAGTTTCGGGATGGTATTGCGTCGGCTGGCGGAAATTTTATTGCTCTTAAAAAAAGAGTGTTTCAGAAAGCAGCAAAAGATCTTAATCTAACTTACGAGTTAAATGAGCTCGAAGGTCATGTTGGTCTTATTGTTTCTGAAGATTCATTTCTTACAACTACGAAGGCATTATTTAAATTTAAAAAGGATAGTGCAAAAAAAATCACAATTCTTGGGGGGCATTACGAAGGTCGAAAATGTTTGCCACAAGAATTTGAAGAGGTATCGAATCTCCCGACTTTAGACGAAATGAGAGCGCAATTTGTTGGACTTCTTGAAGCGCCAATGACGCAAACATTGGGAGTTATGCAATCACTTCTAACGAGTGTTGCCTATTGCCTACAGAACAAAGCTAATAAAGAATCTTAAACTATAGGGGTAAAACCGTGACTGTAACAGCAAACCTAGAAGAAATTGTAGAAACATTAAGTAAGCTTTCTGTCTTAGATTTATCAAATTTGAAGAAACTTCTTGAAGAAAAATGGGACGTAAAAGCAGCAGCAGCAGCGGTTGCAGTAGCAGCTCCTGTAGCAGGTGGTCAAGACGCACCAGCAGCTGAAGAAGCAACTGAATTTGATGTTAAATTGACAGCAATTGATGCAACGAAAAAAATTGCAATCATTAAAGCTGTACGTGAAGCTACAGGTCTTGGCTTAAAAGAAGCTAAAGATCTTGTAGAAGCAGCACCAAGTGAAATTAAAAAGGGCGCTGCTAAAGCAGAAGCTCAAGAGATCAAGACTAAGATCGAAGCAGCTGGTGGTACAGTAGTACTAACTGGTCTGTAATAAGAATTACACTGATGCTAAATGTTTTAATTTAAAAGGAGGTATTTCTAATTATTCGCCTATTCGATATTTCGACAAGTGAGATGATTGGAAGTGTCTTTCGCAGAAGGCTAACGAGAAATCGAGGCCTTCTGCTTTCTGCTATTTATGTGAAGTTAGCTATTCAACAAAAATTCTATATTTATTGTAGAAGGGGGATCAATGCTCAAGAAGCCGCCTAGACGGGTGAGTTTTACCGAACAAGAAGAAATTATCGATCTTCCAAATCTCATCGAAGTTCAGATTAAATCGTATCGTGACTTTTTGCAGTTAGACACACTAGAGTCTGAACGTGAAAGCGTTGGTATCGAAGAAGTGTTTCAAGAAATCTTCCCAGTGAAGAGTTTTGATGAAAAGATTGTCATTGAGTATCTTGCATACTCACTCGGAGTTCCTAAATATGAACCTGAAGAATGCGTCCGAAGAGGAATTACTTATAATGCTGCTCTAAAGGCAAAATTTCGTTTGACTGATGAGACTGGAATTAAAGAAGAAGAAGTATACATGGGTACTGTCCCATTGATGACTCCGCAGGGAACTTTTGTCATTAATGGAGCTGAGAGAGTTATTGTTTCTCAGTTACATAGATCACCTGGTATTTGCTTTGAACAAGAAAAACACCTTAAAGGAAACATTCTTTATTCTTTCCGCGTAATCCCTTATCGTGGATCGTGGCTCGAAGGTGCTTTCGACATTAATGATATGATTTATATCTATGTCGATAAAAAGAAAAGACGAAGAAAAGTTCTTGCAACTTCTTTTATCAGAACATTGGGATATTCGACAGATGCAGATATTATTGAAGAGTTTTTTAGTACGAGAAGAATTAAGATCAAGTCTGACAAGGATTTTGCTAAGATAGTTGGTAAAATTTTGGCAGAAGATGTTGTTGATGAAGAAAGTGGCGTTATCTTTGGTAAGGCTGCAGAAAAGCTAACTACAGCAATGTTGAAACGTATTTTGGATGCTCAGATTTCTGCAATTCGAATCGCTGAAGATGCTGATGAGTCATCGCCAATTATCAAAATGTTGGCAAAAGATCCTACAGATTCTTATGAATCTGCTTTGAAAGATTTCTATAGAAAAATTAGACCAGGTGAGCCTTCTACATTATCTAATGCTAGATCTCTTATTATGAGGCTGTTTTTTGATCCTAAACGTTACAATCTTGGAAAAGTGGGTCGTTATAAACTCAACAAGAAGCTTGAACTTGACACTAGTGAAGAGACTTTAGAACAAGTTACTTTGAAAAAAGAAGACATCATTAATGCTGTAAAGTATTTGATTCGTCTAAGACAGGGTGATGAAAGAGCATACATTGATGACATTGATCACCTAGCAAATCGTAGAGTTCGTTCTGTTGGTGAACTTGTTCAAAACCAGTGTAGAATTGGTTTTGTCAGAATGGAAAAAATCATTAAAGAAAGAATGAATTTGTTTGATTTTGCTTCTGATACTTTAACTCCAGGAAAGATTATTTCTGCAAAGGGATTTCAATCCGTAATTAAAGACTTCTTTGGTAGATCACAGCTTTCTCAGTTTATGGATCAAACAAATCCTGTTGCAGAGCTGACGCACAAACGACGTCTTTCTTCTCTTGGACCTGGAGGTCTTAATAGAGAAAGAGCAGGTTTTGAAGTACGTGACGTTCATACAAGTCACTACGGTAGAATATGTCCAACTGAGACTCCTGAAGGACCTAACATTGGTTTGATTACATCGTTGTCTTCATTTGCTAAGATTAATGAGTTTGGTTTCATTGAAACACCATATCGTATCGTTAGAGATGGAGTCGTTACTGATGAAATTGAGTACATGACTGCAGACCAAGAAGAGCGCTGCTTGATTGCTCAGGCATCAGCACCTCTTGATGAATTTAAGATGTTTGCAGAAGAGAATGTTTGGGCTCGTCATATGAGTGAATCTTTGGTGATGTCTGCTTCTGGGATTACCCATATGGACGTTTCGCCAAAACAACTTGTTTCTATTGTAACTGGTTTGATCCCATTCTTGGAGCATGATGATGCTAACAGGGCTTTGATGGGTTCTAACATGCAACGTCAAGCTGTTCCATTGTTAAAAACAGATTCTCCAATTGTTGGTACTGGCGTTGAAAAACGTGCAGCGAAAGACTCAGGTGCGGTATTGATCGTTGAAGAGGATGGAACAATTGAATATGTAGACGGTTTGAAGATTGTCGTTGCTCCTAAGTCAAACGTACTTCAGAAAAAGACTTATTTACTGAAAAAGTTTATTCGTTCTAATTCTGGTACTTCTATAAATCAGACCCCGCTAGTAGAGATGGGCGATGAAGTTATAGCAGGTGATATTATTGCTGACGGTCCTTCAACAGATCGTGGTGAAATAGCTTTAGGTAAAAACGTACTTGTTGCTTTCATGCCTTGGTGTGGATACAACTACGAAGATGCGATTATTATTTCTGAGAAATTGATTCGTGAAGATTACTATACATCTATATACCTTCAAGAATTTGAATTAACTGCTCGTGATACGAAGCTTGGAAAAGAAGAAATTACAAGAGATATCCCAAATGTCTCTGAAGAAGCTCTTCGAAACTTAGGTGAAGATGGAATCATACGAGTTGGTTCAGAAGTTGTGCCGGGAGATATTTTAGTCGGTAAGATTACACCGAAGTCAGAAACAGAGTTGTCTCCAGAAGAAAGACTTTTACGCGCTATTTTCGGTGAAAAAGCAGCAGACGTAAAAGATGCTTCTCTGAATGCTCCTCCTGGAACTGAAGGCGTTGTAATGGATGTCAAAGTATTTAGTCGTCGTGATCGTCTTTCAAAGACAGATGATGAGTTGGTTGAAGAAAAGACGAAGATTCAAGACTTGCAGAAGGAGTTTAAAGACAAAGAAGTAGAGTTGTCTATTGAACTTCATGAAAAGCTTGGTGTTCTCTTAATGGATTCCCCAGCTCCTATGTCAATCATGCATAAGAAAACTGGTGATATAATAATTGAAGAAGATGCGGAAGTTACTCAAGAAATGTTAGAAATTCTTGAGCAAGAAAACCTCAATGACTTGATTATTCCTTCTTGTGAAACTTATGACATGATGAAGCAAATTCTAGTTGAACATAAGAGATCTTATGAAAACTTAGAAATGGAATACAAATCTCATACTGAATTCCTTAAAAAGGGTGATGTTGAGCTTGAAGTTGGTATTATCAGACAAGTGAAAGTATATGTTGCTACAAAACGTAAACTTCAGGTTGGAGATAAAATGGCAGGACGCCATGGTAACAAGGGTGTAGTTTCAAACTTGGTGCCAGAAAGCGATATGCCTTATCTTGATAATGGTGAAACTATTGAAATCATTTTAAATCCATTAGGAGTTCCTTCTAGGATGAACTTGGGTCAGATGCTCGAAACCCATTTGGGAATTGCAGCAAAAAGATCGGGGATATATGTAAAGAGTCCGGTTTTCCAGGGTTTCCCAGAAAATGAGATTTGGAAGATGATGAAAGAAGTTGGTTTGCCAGAAGATGGGAAAATATTCCTATACGACGGTAGAACAGGAGAGCGTTTCGATAACAGAGTTGTTGTCGGTTACATTTATATGTTAAAGCTTTCTCACTTGGTTGCTGATAAGATTCACGCACGTGCGATTGGTCCTTATTCTCTCGTAACGCAACAACCACTGGGTGGTAAAGCTCAGATGGGTGGTCAGCGTTTTGGAGAGATGGAAGTTTGGGCTCTTGAAGCTTACGGTGCGGCAAATCTACTTCAAGAAATGCTAACAGTTAAGTCTGATGATGTCGCTGGTCGAACTCGTATTTATGAGTCGATCGTTAAAGGGGAAAATTTCCTTACAGCTGGCATCCCAGAATCGTTTAACGTTCTCGTTAAGGAGATGCAGGGACTATGTCTCGATGTCCGAGCCGAGACGGGCGAAGAATAAATTTAATAAACTAGCGGTAGCACACGCTGCCGCTGTTTACGATTTCGATAAACCTCTTTTTTTTGGTGGAGAGACAAGTCCATGACAGACAAAGAAAGCGAAGATTTCCAAAGCAATTATTTTGAAAATTTATCAATTCGCATTGCCTCAGATGATGTAATACGTGACGAGTGGTCACGCGGTGAGATTAAAAAGCCGGAAACAATCAACTACAGAACATTCAAGCCAGAAAAAGGCGGACTCTTCTGTGAGAAAATTTTTGGTCCTACAAGGGACTGGGAGTGTGCTTGCGGAAAGTATAAAAAGATTAAGCATAAAGGGATCGTATGTGATCGCTGCGGTGTTGAAGTAACATTATCAAAAGTACGACGTCAGCGCATGGCGCACGTGGATCTAGCGGTCCCAGTCGTCCACATTTGGTTTTTTAAGACACAACCATCACGTATTGGAAACCTGTTAGGAATGGCTGCAGGCGATCTTGAAAGAGTTATATATTATGAAGAATATGCTGTTGTTGACCCTGGTCGAACAACTCTTGAAAAAAAGCAGCTCCTTAATGATGTTGAATACAGAGAAGCCCAAGAAAAATGGGGACAAGATTCTTTCAAAGCAATGATGGGTGGAGAAGCAATCAAAGTGCTTCTTAATAGTGAAGATTTAGTTGGAACTGTTGATGAACTTAAAGACAAGTTAAGAAAGACAAAGTCCTTACAAGCTCGAATGAAGATTGCAAAGCGTTTAAAAATCGTAGAAACATTTGTTTCTTCGGGCAATTCTCCTGACTGGATGGTAATGGGATGTGTTCCTGTTACTCCACCTGATTTAAGACCTTTGGTGCCTCTTGATGGTGGCCGTTTTGCAACATCAGATTTAAATGACCTTTATCGTCGTGTAATCAACAGAAATAACCGTTTAAAAGCAATTTTAAAGCTGAAAACTCCTGATGTAATTATTCGTAATGAAAAAAGAATGTTGCAAGAAGCTGTAGATGCTCTATTTGATAATGGACGTCATGGACATCCAGTGATGGGAGCAGGAAACAGACCGTTGAAATCTCTTTCAGAAATGCTTAAGGGTAAACAAGGTCGATTCCGTCAAAACTTACTTGGTAAGCGTGTTGACTATTCTGGTCGTTCGGTCATTGTTGTTGGTCCTGAACTTAAGTTTAATCAATGTGGTCTACCTAAGAAAATGGCCTTGGAACTTTTCGAACCTTTTATTGTAAAACGTCTTAAAGATTATGGCTATGTTTATACAATTCGATCAGCGAAGAAAATGATTCAACGAGAAGATCCTAAAGTATGGGATGTGTTAGAGGAAATTATTAAAGGACATCCTGTTCTTCTAAACAGGGCTCCTACTCTACACAGACTTGGTCTTCAAGCTTTTGAACCTGGATTGATCGAAGGAGTAGCTAGGCGTGGTGAGCGTCTGGTGGGGTGTGGGTTTGGGGGCGG
>CAYGJD010000002.1:23517-155905 GCA_964350315.1 uncultured bacterium | reverse complement strand
GATCGAAGGAAAAGCTATCCGTGTTCACCCTCTTGTTTGTTCTGCGTTTAACGCCGACTTTGATGGTGACCAGATGGCGGTTCATATTCCTCTTTCTGTAGAAGCTCAAATTGAAGCTAAAGTTCTTATGATGGCTCCGGATAACATTTTCTTACCATCATCTGGTAAGCCGGTAGCGATTCCTTCTCAGGATATGATTTTAGGTCTTTACTATGTAATGGCTGATCCAGCTCTTGTAAAAGTTACACAGAAAGAAAAACCAACGAAGTTTTCTTCTACTGAAGAAGTGTTAACTGCAATGCAGGCTGCAGGAAGTTACACTTGGAGAGATAGTAAGAGATTTGAAGAAGGCGAGAGAATAGATGACACTGGAAGGGGTATACATATTCACGATAAAATTATTGTTCGTTTAAACGACGGTAGTTTGATTGAAACAACTCCAGGCCGCGTGAAATTTAATACTGTTGTGCCGGCTGAACTTGGTTTTCAAAACTACTCTCTTCGAAAAAAGAGATTAGGAGAACTTGTCCTTGAGATTTATAAAAAGGTTGGAATGGAGCGCACAGTTCGCTTCCTTGATGACATCAAGCAACTCGGATTTGCTCAAGCGACAAAATCGGGTCTTTCTATGGGTATTGCAGATGTAATTATTCCTAAAACTAAGCCAGCTTTGATCGAAGCGACGAAGAAAAAAGTAGCTCAGGTCATAAAGCAGTATGAAGATGGTATCATCACAGAAGGAGAGAGAAAATCTAAGATTATTTCTATCTGGACAGAGGTTACAGAAATTCTTTCAGACCAAGTTTATGATCTTGTAATGAAGCCGCGTGAAGGTGAGCCTAACCCGCTATACTTGATGATTGATTCTGGTGCTCGTGGTAACAAATCTCAGCTTAGACAGCTTGGTGCCTTACGTGGATTGATGGCTAAGCCTTCAGGTGAAATTATTGAATCACCAATTACTTCAAACTTTAGAGAAGGTTTGAGTGTTCTTGAATATTTCATCTCGTCTCACGGTGCTCGTAAAGGTCTTTCTGATACAGCGTTAAAAACAGCTGACTCAGGTTACTTGACAAGAAGACTTGTTGATGTGGCCCAAGATGTATTGATTAACGAAGAAGATTGTGGAACTCTTGGTGGAATTGAAGTTTCTTCAATCAAACAAGGTCAAGAAGAACTACTTCCTCTAAAAGATCGTATATTTGGACGTACTGTTTGTGAAGATCTATATATGCCAGGTGACCATACTCAATTGGTTGCAAAAGCAGGTGAGGTCTTAACTCGTGAACAAGCTGAAAAAATTGATGACGCTGGACTTGAAAGTTTAAGAATTCGTTCAACGCTTACTTGTGAAGCGCGAAGAGGAGTCTGTTCTAAGTGTTATGGTATCAACCTAGCGAATGGACGTAAGGTTGCAAAAGGTGAAGCTGTTGGTATTATTGCAGCTCAATCTATTGGTGAGCCTGGTACTCAGCTTACGATGAGAACGTTCCACTTAGGTGGTATTGCTTCTGCTTCATTAAATCCTGAGGTTGAATCAGATCATGAAGGTATTTTAATTTATCAAGATGTTCGTGCAGTTAAGAATAAAGACAATGTATGGCTAGCCTTGAATAAGAACGGTTTCTTACATGTTGTTAAAGATGAGGGAAGATCGATTGATGAGTATAAAAAACTTATCAGTACAAAGTCTATCGAACCACTAATTACATTTGGTATTGATCTTGGATCAGAAATTCTGATTGAAGAAGGAACGAAGATTAAAAAGGGTCAAAGAATTGCTAACATTGAACAGCATAATTTCCCAATTATCTGTGAAAAAGCTGGTTATGTTAAGTATGAAGACTTGATCGAAGGTATCTCTACTCAGAAAACGATTAACAAGCAAACTGGATCGGCTGAGATTGTTGTAAAACAACACCGAGGTGAACTTCACCCGCAAATGGTTATCTACTCTGATGCTGGATATACTGAGCTTATTGGTACTTATGCAGTGCCGAGTGGAGCGTTGTTATCTATCGCTGAGGGTGATTTTGTTGAAGCAGGTACTCAACTTGCAAGACTGCCTAAGGGTGCTGTCAAAACGAAGGATATTACTGGTGGTCTTCCGCGGGTTGCTGAGCTTTTTGAAGCAAGAAAGCCAAAAGATGCTGCAGAGATCGCAAAAATCGATGGAATTATTGATTTCAAGGGTGTCCAAAAAAACAAACGTATCGTTGTTGTTCGGGATGAAGAGACAGGAATGGAAGAAGAACATCTTATTCCTCTCTCAAAACACCTTATTGTACAGCGCGGGAACCACGTAGAAAAAGGACAGCAGATCACAGAAGGGCTTGTAAGACCACAAGAAATTCTGGAAATTTGCGGAGTAAGAGAGCTTCAAAAGTATTTGGTAAACCAAGTTCAGGAAGTTTATAGACTTCAAGGTGTTGACATTAACGATAAGCATATTGAAATTATCGTTAGACAAATGCTTCAGAAAGTTCGAATTACTGACCCGGGTGATACAACGTTCTTATATGGTGAAGACATTGATCGTAAATTATTCCATATCCAAAACCGTAAAGTGGTAGATGAGGGAGGAAGGCCATCACAGGCTGCACCTGTACTTCTTGGAATCACTAAAGCGTCGTTGGGAGTGGAATCGTATTTCTCTGCTGCATCATTCCAAGAGACTACTCGTGTTCTTACTGATGCTGCTTGTGAAGGTAAAGTTGATTACTTGCTCGATTTCAAATCGAACATTATTACTGGTCAACAAATGCCGTCAGGTACGGGTCATAAACGTTATGCTCGTCGCTTGCTGCAGAACATCAATCAAGAAAAAGTCGATGATTTTGAGTTTTCTTTTGATGATGAAGAGAAATTTGCCCAAGTCTAGTATGCCTCATTAAGATACTCTTAAAGAGCTTATTGCAAACCAATTGAAAAAATTGGTTTGCAAAAATTCTTTACCTCTGCATGATTGAGAGATAGAAGATATTCAAGCATTCCTAAAGGAGAAGAGATTCATGGGTGATACAGCAAAAGACTTGCTTAGAAAACTGACCACGATTGTTGCCGATACAGGTGATTTTGCCGAAATAGCGAAACACAAGCCTCAAGACGCAACAACTAATCCATCTCTTATCTATAAAGCAGCTCAAATGGCACTGTATCAGAAGCTTCTCAAAGACGCTGTAGATTGGGCTTCTAAAAACACAGGTCCTGGCGAATCTAAGACAGACAAGATTATTGTGAAGCTCTTTGTGAATTTTGGTGCTGAAATTTTAAAGATTGTTCCTGGCCGCGTTTCAACTGAAGTTGACGCAAGACTTTCATTTGATACTCAAGCAAGTATTAAGCGTGCTCATGAATACATAGACCTCTATAAGAAGCTAGGTGTTGATAAGGAGCGAATTCTTATTAAGCTCGCATCGACATGGGAAGGCATAGAAGCAGCAAGAGTCCTTGAAAAAGAAGGCATTCATTGCAATATGACTTTAATGTTTGGAATGGGACAAGCTATTGCTTGTGCAGAAGCCAATGCAACATTAATTTCACCTTTTGTTGGTCGTATTTATGATTGGCAAATGGAAAAATTCAAACTAAAAGAAGTTGCAATCGAAGAAGATATGGGAGTGATATCTGTTACAAACATTTACCACTACTATAAAAAGTTCGGGTATAAGACTCAGATCATGGGAGCCTCTTTTAGAAACATCAAGCAAATAATTGCACTTGCTGGATGTGATTTATTGACCATTTCCCCAAAACTTCTTGATGAATTGGAAGCTTTTAAAGGTAGTGTGCCTAGAAAGCTAAATCCAGCTGATTCAGGAAAAATGAATCTAGAAAAAATCCATGTTGATGAAAAAATGTATCGATGGCTGCTCTGTGAAGATGAAATGGCTACAGATAAACTTCATGATGGAATAAGAAAATTCACAGAAGACACCATTAAGCTTGAGAAATATATAGAAGAACATTTTTTAAATGGCTCTTCATGTAAATCGCAGAAAAAAGTAGGATAGTCGATTTCTATCTGTTTTTTTAAAGTTTTGTATCCATACAGGAAATCAATTTGTACTTTCGCTTGTCTGTTAGTAAGCTCACGCAGATAATTGACATTTGCGCGCTCTTGCTTTTGGGGTGTTTCCGTTTCTAAGGTCTATGTCTTTAGAATACGCTACCACCGCCTGATGGTGGAGTGCCTGGGGTCGATGCGCCAGCAGAGTTTGGTATTATTGCTGAAAGAACAAGGGCAAATACTGCTATTGAGATTCCCCAAATTACCATTCCTACAGCTTGTTTTGATTGTGATTCATCAGTTGGTCTCCAACTATAATGGTTTCGATCGCTATCTCGGCCAGAAAAATGTGAGTCAGCTTGTACGCAACTTGTTGAAAATAGAAAGATAACAGTAAAGATTGGAAGAAGAATACGTTTCATAGCTGCCACACATTGTTAGTTGTCCTATATTCTACTTACAATTTTTTCTATTTACGTACAACCTATTGAATAAGTTTTTTCTTGGGTTTTACTCATAAGATCTGTAATATGGACCAAACTTTTCGTGGAAGATCTAATAGACAAGTATTTCGATCTTCTGTGATGCAATTATAATTAAATGAGTGTGTTATGGATTTGAAGTCTGGACCTGACAAGGTAAGAGAAATATGTAAGATCTTGGAAAATGAAACCATTATGCCAGCAAAAGAAACTGCTTCAAAAATAATTGCAGATGCAAATGTTGAGGCAGATGCAATCAGGCTTAAAGCAAGGGAAGATGCTGAAGAGATCATGAAGAAACTGAAGAAAGATCTTGAGAAAGCGCAAAGTGTTGCAGATGCGTCTATTGAACTTTCAATAAAGCAAGGTGTTGCTAGATTAAGACAACTTGTTCTCGAACTCTTTACAGATGAAATGCAAGTTTTAGCAAATAGTAAGATGAAAGATGCCGATATGATGGGCAAAGTTGCAAATGCTTTAGTTGAATCAGTTTCAAAAGATGGAATCGAAGCAAATCTTGGTCTTGTTCTTGGCAAAAATGTTTCTAAAGAGGACCTTATTACTAATTTGACCGTTGCTGTGCGAGAAAAAGTTGAAAAGGGGGGGATAACTCTTGGGAACTTTCAAGCTGGAATCATTGTAAGATTTATCGATAAGAAGATGGCAATTGAAATCACTGATAAATCTATTGTTGAATTGCTTTCAAAGTATGTCCATGAAGATCTAAGACAAAAGCTCTTTCGATTGTTTTAATAAAGACTAGCAAAATAGTGTGATAGGGTATTGATGGACCAAATGTATATAGTAGGAACTCTTCCTAGGCTTGAATTTGATGCGAAACCAGATACTACGACAAATAGTATCTTTGAACTTTTTGAAATGAACCTTTCAACGAGTAGTTTAGCGCAAGTAAAGGTCCTTCGTAGGTGGTTTGACCTACAAAATATTTTTCGTTTGATTCAAAATGAAGAAATTTTTGATCTTAAAGGTAACTACTTAAAATCAACGCTCAAAGAATTAATGACTTCAGAAGAAGAATTGCCTCACTATGTATTTGAGTTTTTTGAGGAATATCCAGACGACGAAGATAGAAAAAAGAATTTTTCAAAACTTATAGCAAGGTATTTTGAGGTAGAAAAAAAGCGGGCGTTAAATCCTCTTAAAAGTTTTTTGCAATTTGAGAATGAATGGAGAGTCGTAATCGCAGGATATAAAGCAAAGCATGTGCAGGCAGACTTAGGAAAGCTTCTTGTATATGAAGATTTTTCTGATCCGATTGTTCAAATGACTCTTGCTCAAAAAGATGCTCCAGGACCCTACATTTTTCCGTTTGAATATGAACATCTGGAAACCTTGATCAAAGATGCGGGGCCCAATCCTACAAAACAGATGAAAGCTCTGGCAAAATACCGTTTTGATTATTACGCAGAAATAGAAAATGAGTTTCCTTTTTCTTTAAGACGATTATTGGCTTATTTGATGCAACTTTTCCAACTTGAAGAGATCTTTGCCTTAGATGAAGTTAAAGGAAAGCAACAACTACAAAATTTGATGGAGAGCGAAAATGCATCGTGATAAACAGGCAACTGGAAAGGTAGTTTATACACTTGGAAATTTAATAAAAGTAGCCTTTGAAGGTGAAATTGTCCAAGGAGAGATAGCTTACGTAAAATTGGAAAACGAGTCTCTTAAGTGTGAAGTTATTGAAATTGATTCAGGAATCGCAAAGCTCCAAGTTTTTGAAAACACAAGAGGCATTAAGTATGGTACTCCTGTTTTCTTTACGAAAGAACTTCTTGAGATTGAACTTGGGCCCGGCCTTCTTGCAGAAATATTTGATGGGTTGCAAAATCCACTCGAAAGAGTAGCCGATCTTTGTGGGCTTTACCTTGAAAGAGGAAAGTATCTTGACGCACTTAACAGAGTCAAAACATGGGAATTTAAGCCTTTAGCCAAAGTTGGTGACGTTTTAAGCCGAGGAGACTCTATTGGACAGGTGCCAGAGTCACATTTTGTCCACTCTATAATGATTCCATTTGCTTTTTACGGAAAATATAAAATCACTTGGATCATCTCACCGGGAAACTATGTTGTTGATGAAGTTATCGCGAAAGTAGAAGACGAGGATGGAAAAGAATATAAACTCACAATGATTCAAAAGTGGCCAATCAAATTTCCCTTAATTCAAGGTGAGCGTATTCAAGCAACGAAACCTCTTTACACAGGGATGAGAATTATTGACACTTTAATGTCAATACTCTTAGGTGGTTCCGCTTGTACTCCAGGTCCTTTTGGCGCAGGAAAAACCGTAACTCAACAGCTGATTTCAAAATACTCCAACGTTGATATCGTAGTTATAGCAGCCTGTGGAGAAAGAGCGGGAGAAGTTGTTGAGACATTAAAAACATTTCCAACTTTAGTTGATGTTCATAGAAATCAACCATTGATGAATAGAACGACAATTATTTGTAACACATCATCGATGCCAGTAGCTGCAAGAGAAGCCTCTGTTTATGTCGGAGTGACAATAGCAGAATACTACCGTCAAATGGGACTTAATGTACTACTCCTTGCAGATTCAACTTCTAGATGGGCGCAAGCAATGCGTGAAATGTCAGGAAGAATTGAAGAAATTCCAGGAGAAGAGGCTTTTCCTGCTTACTTGGCTTCAAGAATTGCAAGTTTTTATGAAAGAGCAGGCGCTCTTCAATTGAAAGATGGAAAAGAAGGCTCTGTTACTATATTGGGAGCAGTTTCTCCTGCTGGTGGAAACATGAGTGAGCCAGTCACGCAGGCTACAATGAACGTTGTTGGCTGTTTTATATGCCTTTCACGAGAATTTTCAGATATGAGAATATATCCTGCGATTAGCCCATTACTTTCTTGGTCTAAATATTTAGGTGTTTTTGCTAAAGATATGAGAGAAGATCTTCCTGAGTGGGGATATTGGGTAAAACGTTGTAGACAACTCATAGTAGATGGTGATGAAATTGGTCGAAGAATGGAGGTTGTAGGACAAGAGGGAACAAGCATCGAAGATGTTGTTACTTATTTGAAATCAGAACTCTTTTCATTTTGCTATCTTCAACAGAATGCGTTTGAAAAAGAGGATGCTTTTTGTAGCATTGATCAACAAAAAGTTCAATTTGCGTTAATGAATAAAATTTTCGACATTGAGTTTTCGTTTGAAGATGCTGATGAAGCTAAGACTTATTTTCTACGTTTACAAAACGAAGTAAAGAATATCAATTTTATTAAGTTTGAATCTGATCCTTATAAGTCAGCACTTGATGCTATATATAAACATCTTGCAGAAGCAGAAGAAAAAAGTCGAAATGAAGCAAAGGCCGGAGTGTAAATGCAAAAGATCTATGAAGAAATATGCGAAATTGGAAACTCTACCTTCGTTGTCGAAGCAGATGGAGTCGAAATCGATGAAATGGTAGTTGTTGAAAAACGTGATGGGACAAAGCTTTTTGGTTCTGTAATTAGTTTTGATAAAGGAAAAGTTACATTACAGGCTATGGGCCCAACAAGAGGTTTGTCGACTGGTGATAAAGTAAAGTTTCTAAAAAGAGCTATGCAGGTTGTTGTTGGAGAGCAAACTTTAGGTAGAATTTTAAATGCGATGGGAAAGCCGCTTGATGGTGGCCCTCCTGTTGAAGGTCTTAGAGTAGAGATAGGAACACCTTCTGCAAACCCTGTTAAACGTATTGTTCCCCATCGCATGATTAAATCAAACATTCCTATGATTGATCTGTTTAATACCCTTGTTGAATCGCAAAAAATTCCTATTTTCTCTGTTGCAGGAGAACCCTATAATGAATTGTTGATGCGTATTGCAAATCAAACAGATGCAGACGTTGTCTTAATTGGTATTATGGCGGCAAAACAAGACGATATTCACGCATTTATTGAAAATGCAAAAAGTAGTGGATCGCTTGAGAAAACAGCGATATTTATACATAGAGCAACAGATTATCCAGCTGAATGTATTCTAATCCCAGATATGGTACTGACAGTAGCAGAGCAGTTTGCACAGCAAGGAAAACGTGTTTTAGTATTGTTGACAGATATGACTGCATTTGCAGACGCATTGAAAGAAATAGCAATTTCTCTTGAACAAGTTCCTTCAAATCGTGGCTATCCGGGTGCTTTATATTCAGACCTGGCTTCTCGATATGAAAAAGCAATTGATATTGATGGATCTGGTTCGATTACGATTATTGGTGTAACTACAATGCCAGGAGATGATGTAACGCATCCAGTTCCCGATAATACGGGTTATATTACAGAAGGTCAGTTTTATCTACGTGATGGACGAATTGTTCCTTTTGGATCTCTTTCAAGATTGAAGCAAAACGTGATTGGTGGAGAGCAAAGTCGAGACGATCATAGTGATGTGATGAATATAATGATCAAGCTCTATGCAGAAGCTCTGAAATGTCGTGAACTAGAAAGTATGGGATTTAACCTTTCAAAGTGGGATAAAAAACTCATTAAGTATGGTGATCTTTTTGAAATGAAGATGATGGATCTAGAAGTGAATATACCTCTTTTAGAAGCCCTTGATCTAGGTTGGGAAATTTTTGCTGAGTGTTTTGAAAAAGACGAAGTAGGAATAAAAACAAAACTTATTGAAAAGTATTGGAAGAAGTAATTGGCTCAGATTAAATTCACAAAGATTGAATTAGCAAATTTTACAAAGAAAAGATCTCTTTTCTTGAAGTATTTGCCAACTCTTCAATTAAAGAAGATGCTTCTTCAAACAGAAGTTTTTAAAGCTCAGTCTGAAATTAACAAAGCAAATGCGAAGTTTGAAAAAGAGTACCAAATAGTACAAGCTCATTCTGCGCTACTAACGGATCCTGCAGCTGATTTAGTGCGTGAACAGGTAGTTATAGAAAAGATTGAAATTACCTATGAAAACATTGCTGGAATTGAAATTCCTTCTTTACAAAGTCTTGTTTTTGCAAAAGCAAAGCCAAGTATGATTACAGAACCAATTTGGGTGGGTGATTTCACTTCAATGATCCAAGCATTAAAACATGCCTATGAGAAGCTTAAAGTGGCAAAAGAAAAAAAAGACCTTTTGCAGAAGGAATTAAGAATTGTCTCTACAAGAGTGAATCTCTTTGAGAAAAGAATGATTCCAGAAACAACAAGCATAATCAACAAAATTAAAGTGTTTCTAAGTGACCAAGATTTGCAAGCAGTAGCGTGTGCAAAAGTCTCAAAAAACAAAATTTTGCAAAGGAAGAAAGAGAGCATAAATGCGGATTGATGTAAAAAAGATGTTGTTTATTGGCTCTCATGTTGCTCTTAATGATTTTTTTGAAAGAGCACAAAGGATCGGCTGGTTTCAATTTGCTGCTGTTCAAGAGCCTAAAAGACATGCGCTTCCAAAGGGAATTGAAGATCTCAAATTGGCAATTAGAGAGTTAAGTCATTTTGAGGTTTCAAAAAACCCAGTTTCAGTGAATTTTCATGAGACTCCGGCCCTTGTTGATCGGATATTAGTTTTAAAAAGAGAAATTGCAAATCTTCATGAAGAAATTCGGTACGTAAAGGGTGAGATTGTCAAAATGCATCCGTTAGGAGATTTTGAAGTTGATGATCTTAAGAGATTGGAAAAAGAGACGAACCGAAATTACCGATTTTTCTTCGTCAAGCACGGAAGGTATACAAAAGAACAAATACCAAATGATCTAATATTCATTAATCGAGAGTATGACTTCGATTATTATATGCATATTTCAAAAGAAAATTTTGTGATGAGTGGATTTGCAGAAATCCCTATTCATAAGAGTTTAGGAGAGCTGCAAAATGAGCTCGTAAGACTTAAGAAAGTTTCACACGATAGTGAAGCAGAACTTAAATCACTAGCTGACTACCTTGAATGTCTAGAAGATTATTTTATGCATGAGATGAATGCAATTAACTTGAATTTTTCAAAAGGTGATGTCGAATATTGTCTAGATGATAATATATTTGCTATTGATGCTTGGCTTCCAACAAATCAAGTTGATCAGATCGAAAGACTGATTAAAGATTTGCCTGTTCTCTACAAGGAGATTGCTCCACTAAAAGATGAGAAAATTCCAACCTATCTGCAAAATAAAGGCTTAGTTGCTGCTGGACAGGATCTTGTAGAAATATACGACACACCATCCTCATCAGAAGCAGACCCATCAAGTTGGGTTGTTTGGTTTTTTGCTCTTTTCTTTGGAATGATTATTGCAGATGCTGGTTATGGGTGTATCTTTTTAGCTTTTACCATTTACTTGTGGACGAAGGTTCCCAAAATGAAGAGTTCACTTGGCAAAAGGATGGTCAAATTAATGACACTCTTGTCTTGTGCAACGATTATTTGGGGAGTATTGATTGCCTCATATTTTAGCATAAAGCTTGAACCAAACAGTAAACTAAATCGTGTTTCTATCCTTCATTACTTAGCTGTTCATAAGATTGATTATCATATGAAAACTAAAGATAAAACTTATGAAGAATGGGTCCATGATTTCCCAGAAATTCAAAATTCGATGGTCCCTGAAACTATTTTAGAGACAAAGAAGACAACAAAAGATGGTAAAATCAAGTATGTCATAATGGATCAGCTATATGATTCGCTTTTGATGGAAATAGCACTTCTTGTTGGAGTTATACACTTGGGCTTATCCTTTTTAAGAAATTTAAGAAATCATTGGGCAGGAATTGGTTGGATTGCCGCACTAGTTGGTGGATATTTATTCTTTTCGAGCGTGATTAGTGCAACCCCTTTGGTTAATTACATGGGATGGATGAGCGCGAGCATGTCAAAAATTGTTGGAGAACAACTATTATATGGAGGGCTTGGCACAGCTCTTGTCTTGGCTCTAATACAAGAAAAATGGGGCGGACTGGCGACAATATTTAAAGTGATTGAAGTGTTTGCTGATACCTTGTCTTACTTGCGACTTTATGCATTAGGGTTATCAAGTATGGTACTTGCTTCAACATTTAATGAAATGGGAATGTCAGCAGGATATGTCGGAGGAGCTCTGATTATCTTGTTTGGCCACATAATTAATATAGGACTTGGAACTGCGGCAGCAGTCATCCATGGTCTCAGGTTAAATTTACTAGAATGGTATCACCACTCATTTAGTGGTGGAGGAAAGAAATTTAACCCATTAAGACTGATTATAAGGGAATAAGGAGATATATATGGATTTTAGACTAGCAGGACCAGCGCTTTCGTTAGGTCTAAGTGCGATTGGAGCGGCGATTGGATGCGGAATTGCAGGGATTGTTTCCCACGGAGTTATGAGCCGGATTGAAGAAGGACACGGTAAGTTAATTGGATTGTCTGCTGCACCAGCATCGCAGATGATTTATGGATTTATCTTAATGCTCTCACTAAGAAATGCTGTAATGGAAGGAAGTGTTTCACCTCTTTCTGCTGCATTTATTGGTGGATTGAGTGGAGCTGCGATTTGTGTTGCGGCTATTTTCCAAGGTATGGCTTGTGCATCAGCAATTCAAGCAACAGCAAGAAACCCATCGGTTTTTGGAAAGACATTCGTTTCAATTGGGGTGCTTGAGTCATTTGCCCTTTTTGCGTTTGTTTTTGCGCTGTTATTGCTATAGTTTATTAGCTTGTCATTACTTGTAGTGGCAAGCTAGTAAGACGTTTCATTTTAATGACAATATTTTCACGCTTCCGGTTAGTAATGAGTCGTTTGTGAATTCTCTTGATCAGAACCCTTTACTCTATGTAGGGTAGTGAATATGGATGAGAAAATA
The DNA here is from genome assembly GCA_964350315.1 of uncultured bacterium. Taxonomy (GTDB): domain Bacteria; phylum Chlamydiota; class Chlamydiia; order Chlamydiales; family 2-12-FULL-49-11; genus JAJZEO01. The sequence continues at coordinate 143,629 of CAYGJD010000002.1, read as the reverse complement.
AGAAAAGAACATGACACTATGGGGTCTATGAATGTCCCAAGTGATAAGTTATGGGGCGCTCAAACTCAGCGATCATTTGAAAACTTCAAGGTAGGGCGAGAGCTCATGCCGGTAGAAGTTATTCATTCCCTAGCTCTTGTGAAAAAAGCTGCTGCAATAGTGAATTATGATTTAAAGCTTATCGATCAAGACATGCGGGATTTACTTATATATGCTTGTGATGAGGTGATCTCAGGTAAGTTAGATGACCATTTCCCCCTTGTTGTCTGGCAGACAGGCTCTGGAACTCAGACAAACATGAATCTCAATGAAGTGATTAGCAATGTAGCCAACATGAAGGTTGGGTCTGAAATTGGAAGTAAAGCTCCTGTTCATCCAAACGATCATGTGAATCGATCCCAATCATCAAATGATGTTTTTCCTACGGCAATAATTACTGCAATTTGTGTGAAAATACAGAAAAAAATGATTCCAAATCTTAGAATTTTCTATGATGCACTCTCTTTAAAAGCAGAAGAATTTAAAGAGATCACTAAATGTGGAAGAACCCATCTAATGGATGCTGTTCCGCTTACTCTTGGCCAAGAATTTTCAGGCTTTGCTATGCAAATGAAAAATGCGATCTCAGATGTTGAAGATGCGACAAGAAATGCATCTCAGGTTCCACTAGGTGGAACAGCAGTTGGAACAGGACTTAATACAAGAGTTGAATTTGCAGATCTTGTTGCAAAGAAAATTTCGGAGTTATCAGGGGTTGAGTTTATTTCATCACCAAACAAATTTGAGGCAATTGGTTCAATGGATCGCCTTGTATCCTTGTCCGGTGCGCTCAGAACTGTTGCTGTAGCTTATATGAAAATTGCCAATGATATTAGACTTCTTGGTTCTGGTCCAAGGTGTGGTATAGGAGAATTGCGTCTTCCTGCGAATGAGCCAGGTTCATCAATCATGCCAGGAAAAGTAAATCCCACTCAGTGTGAGATGATGACTCAGGTTGCAGCCCAAGTGATGGGGAATGATGTCGCGTGTGGAATTGCTGGATCAAATGGTCATCTCCAATTGAATACCTTTCGTCCAATCCTTGCCTATAATATGATTCAGTCGATTAGATTATTAGGAGATGCTGCCCTTAATTTTACAAAATTCTGTTTACTTGGAATAGAAGCAGACAAAGGTGTGATTGATCAACACCTACACAATACTCTTATGCTTGTTACAGCGCTCAATCAACATATTGGATATGAAAAGTCGGCAAAAATTGCTAAGACTGCTCATGAAGAAGGATTAACTCTGAGAGAAGCTGCCGTTCAGTTGGGCTTTTTGACAAAAGAGCAATTTAAAGAGATGGTGAAACCACATGAGATGACGCAACCTAAGAAGCATATTGATCCGTCATAGTAATTACATAGTTTCTAGTAGAATCTCTTCTGTAGCGGTTAGATCTGTCCCTAAAAATGTGGTTAAGAGCTCGATTTTTCTAAGATCTTCATTCAATTCATCTTTTTCTAATGCATATGCAATTCGATTTCTTGTTGAAGGATCAGCTATGAGTTCTCGTAGAATTTCCTTTCTTTCAGCATACGAGTAAGCAGCTTGAGCTAACGATATCCATTCAAGACTTTCTGCCCCATATTCGATGTAGAGATCATTCATAGCTCTTGTTAAGACTTGTAGGTCTAGTTCAGGAGATTCAAACCCAATATGAAACAGCTGAACAAGTGCATGAGTAGCACGCTCTGGATAGTATCGAATTAGATTGCTCAGACCAAGTTGTATTTCTGTCACAATATGATTTTCTTTGATGAGTTGTTGCGTGTAATCTTGAACAGATTCTTCAAGAAGTAGAATCAAGTATGTTGCTAGTTCCTCAGGATCGAGTGTGTCATCTTTTGTCTCTTTAATTTCCTTTAACAGCTGCTCGTTTGTTGAGAGCTTAGTTGTTTTGTTTTGACAAATAGAAATTAGAGCTAATTGCAGGGTTTCTGCTGGCGTGGTTTTTTTTTGTTCAAGAAGTCGTGGTCTTAACTCATTAACAGTAGCAGCAGCTTCCGAAAAGCGCTTCTTTTTAGCAAGAGCTCTGAGTGCTTGTCGTAAAATGACATCTACTTTTTGTTTTTCTAGAGGAGTTAGTTTAACTTCCTTAAACGCCTCATCTTGATTTCTTAAAACTTCAACAAATTTGATGCAAAATTCATCTGATATTTCAAAACCTAATTCAATGCATGAAAGAGCCTGTTGGATTTCAGGTTCTATAATGAATGCACAAGGCAACTTGATTGTAGATGCATATTGTAGATGAGAAATACCGAAGTCAGCGCTTCTTGTATAAAGGTTCACGGGCATTTTTTTGTTGATAAGTCTTAGAAAAACATTCGGTTTTACTTCGTGGTTCTGAGTGAACTTAAAGAGAGAAGTGCGTAGTTTAGAAGGGTTGTGGCGTGATTTAATTGCCTCAGAAACACCGATTAGAAGGTTGTTAATTTGGTATGTAGTTAAAGATTTTTCCGTATTGCCAGTAATTAGATCTCGCATGCTTGCTATATAGAGTAATTTAATGAATTGATATTGGACATTCTCTTTTCTAGCAGAGGTAGAAATTCCGAAAAATTCAAGCGCCCAGAAGAACACCTTCTCGAGTAACCCCATTTGCTTTAGGCCGCCGCTCCAGGTCGTTCTCATTCCTTTGTTTCCGGTTGCGCAAAATGCCTCAATACCAATTTTGATTTGAGGATCTTTAAGGCCATTTGGAAGCTCATCTGGCATCCAGCCGGCATAGGAGTTATGAAGGGGTGTAGTCATAATTATAAATATTATAATTACTTACTGTTTATATGTAAACCTATTCTAGTTAGAAGAAAACGTATAGTTATTATTGGGTTTAATAATAATAATTTTAATGCTCCTTGCCAATGGACACTTTTGAGTGTTTGAGGGGTGCTAATTGGGGGTAAAAAAGAATGTTCAATAAATTCTTTGAATATGGGAAGGAAGGGTTTAGGGCTCTTATCTAAGGGAAAAAAATTGATCCCCCTTGTTTCATCAGTAATTTTTGCTTCTCCTTTGATGATTGCACATTCAAATAGGGCAGCACGAATAGGCCAGACTTTTTTGTGATCATATTCGCATATTTTACGGATGATTTTACACGAGTATCCTGTTTCTTCCTCAAGCTCACGAAGGCAAGCATTTTCAAGTGTTTCACCCTCTTCAACGCCCCCACCTGGAAAAACCCAAATTGGTATGTCTCGTCTTTTCACCATGAGCATAGATTTTTTGTCTTCAGAAAAAACTATTCCAAAGACACTTTTGATCTTATTAGACATCAATCGCGCCATTTCATATAATGCTTAGAATTATGTATAAGTATAGTTTGTTCACCCTCTATTTTGCACTCTGTTTTTTCCTAAGTGGTTGCCACTCCAACTATGTTAGTGTCCGAAAAGTCCCGATTGACAAAACAAGTTTAGCGTCAACTTATGCAGAAACGCCCGATCCTAAAGGACTCAACCCTCCAAAAGGAGAGAAACTTTTTGTTTCATGGCGTCTTCCTTTTTCAATAGATCCCACAGGAATGAAGATAAAGTTACAAGTTATCTATAGAGATTTAACTACAGATGAAGTCGAACACCCAATCAATTTTAGGTTAGGAGCGTTTGGATTTGATGTTTTGGATAAAAAATTTAAGGATACAAAGGGATTTTATTCTTATCGTGCAGAATTATTAGATAAAGATGGAAAATCTGTGGACGTCTTCAAGCAAAAAATGTGGATTAACATCTTGAATTTAAATGAATCACAACCTAAAGAATAGGGTTTATCAAAACTAAACGGTGAGAAGCTGGCTCTTTTTCTTCAATGAGTTATTTAGCCAACGAAGTAGTGTTTCTGTGTCATCCCAGCTAATACATGGATCGGTAATTGAAATTGTTGAAGAGATTGGTTTAGAGTAGTTAAATATTTGACACCCTTCATCAATAAAACTTTCGAGCATTATACCCATAATATTTTGATTGCCTGAGGCAAGTTCTTCTGCAACCTCAAAAAAGACTTCCTTTTGTTTTAGAGGACTTTTTCTGCTATTTCCATGTGCGCAATCAACTAATATCCTTGATCCTAAGTTGCACTTCTTTTGCAAAGAGTTGGCATTCTCAAGGCTAGTTGCATCGAAATTTGTAGAAATGTCGCTTCCACGTAAAACAAGATGGGAAAATTGATTCCCTTTAGAATGAATGATGGAGGGCGAGCCCTCTTTATTTAGAGAAATAAACGTGTGTTTTGCTCTTGTTGAAATGATGCTATCAATAGCAATTTGGATATTTCCATCGGTATTATTTTTAAATCCAATAGGAAATTCAAGAGAAGAGGCAAATTCACGGTGTATTTGTGAAGAAGTTGTTCTTGCTCCAACAAATCCCCATGTGATGAGGTCTTTAAAGTATATTGCAGTTAATGGGTTTACAAATTCTGTTGCTGTTGGAACTCCCATGCGCGCAAGTTGGATCAGAAGAGCTCTAGTTGTTCTAATGCCGGTACTAATGTCATTTGAGCCATCTAAATAAGGATCGTATAGAAGACCTTTCCATCCAGTTGTTGTTCGTGGTTTTTCAACATATACTCGCATAATGGGAAAAAGAGTTTCTGATACTTCTGCAAACATAGATTTAAGGAGGGCTGCATATTGAATTGCACTGTCGAAAGAGTGAATTGAACAAGGGCCGACAATAATTGGGATGCGATGATCTTCTCTTGCAAAGAGCCTTTTTGCAATCTGCCTGTACCGTTTAACTAATTTAAATTCACGCTCATAGAGCAGATGCTCTTTGAAAAGTTCTTTTGGGGGCAAAATTGTGTTTTTACTATTCATGATCTATACAATGACAAATTTTGTTTTTTTTTTGCAGTTATTATTTTAGGGGAGTATAGGAAAGATATGACAGAGAAAGAAAAAGTTAGAGTAATTCAATATTATGAAGGTGATGGTGGATGTGCTTTTTGGCGCATGTTATGGCAGGGATTTCATCTTAACACTTGCCAAGAGATAAGAGTTATTCAAAGTGATTTTATTTCAAAAAACATCATGGAGTATGCTTTAGCCACAGTTGTTCATATACAGAAGAAAGGCTCTATGAATGAATTGAAATTTTTTCAAAAATTAAGCCAGTTAAAAGAGCGTCTGCGGTTTCGTCTGATTTATGAAGTTGATGATTGTCTATTGCTAGAAGGGGTTCCTAAATTTAATCATGCACGTAAAGCCCTTGAACACCTTAAAGATAATTGGAAGATACGTGAAGTTATGGAGCTTTGTGATGAGGTAACAGTTACAACACATGCTCTTCGAGATTACTATCTGGAACATACCAAACAAAAAAACATCACGGTAATACCCAATTATCTCCCTAGATTTTGGATTGGTCATGTTTATGATGAAGAGCTGTTGCGAAGAAATTATCGAAAAAATCGCGCGCGACCAAGAATATTATTTGCTGGATCTTCGAATCATTTTGAACATGAACCAATGAAAGTTGAGGACATTGTCGATGACTTTTCTCACGTAAGAGAAGCAGTATTAAGTTCAATGGGAGAGTTCGAATGGGTATTTGTTGGAGCAATGCCGATGTACTTGATTCCATATAAAGATAAGGGGTATATGCAGTATTATTCTTGGAAAACCATGGATGCCTATCCTGATTTTCTTTCTAAGTTAAATATTAATATGTGTATAGCACCACTGAACGAAAATCGTTTTAATGAATGTAAGTCAGACCTTAAATTTTTAGAAGCCTCTGCTCTTGGTCTTCCTATCGCATGTCAAGATATGTGCACATATGCAATTGCACCAATTCGATTCAAGACAGGTGAGGAGATGCTGACTAAGATTAGAGAAACACTAAGAACAGAAGATGCTTTTATAGAAGCTTCTAGGGAGGGTAGGCGTCTTATTGAAACTCGTTGGTTAGAAAATAAGGAAAATATCGGGAAATATGCGGAATTATATACTTATCCATATGGTGATTATCGAAGACGCTTACTTTCATAATCGAATTTAGTGGATTTTGAAGAATTTCTTAGGTATAATATCCCTTTAATTAGAAAGTGTTGAATCATGGAAAAAACATTATATTGGCTTGATCGCTTAAATGGATGGGTATGGGGAGCGCCACTCTTAATCCTACTTGTGGTCGTTGGCATTTATCTTACAGTTAAGACAAGATTCGTTCAGTTTAGACATCTTTGGTATGCGCATAAACTTGCTATCACAAGGCATGATGATGGCGCAGAAGGCGACATTTCTCATTTCCAAGCATTAATGACTGCACTCGCTGCAACAATAGGAATAGGAAGTATTACAGGTGTTGCAACTGCAGTAGCAACTGGAGGGCTTGGCGCCTTATTTTGGATGTGGGTAGCAGCTGCTTTAGGAATGGCAACAAAGTTTGGTGAGGCCATCTTAGCGATTAAATACCGTGTGATTGATGAGCATGGAGAGATGTGCGGTGGCCCGATGTACTATCTAGAAAAAGGGCTAAAGAGTAAATTTTTAGCTATTTTATTTGCTGCGCTAGCAGCTTTAACTGCTTTTGGCACAGGAAATATGATTCAGTCAAATTCTGTTGCAGGAGCTTTGATAGAAATCGTACCATCGATGAATCCTCTCTGGATTGGATTTGTTTTAATGGTTTTAGTTGGACTACCGTTAATTGGTGGTATTAAAAGTATTGGAAAAGTTGTAAGTGTTGTTGTCCCTGTGATGGCTATATTTTATATTCTTGGATCTTTGATTGTCATATTGAGCAACTATCAAGCAATACCCATGGCATTTGCTCTTATATTTAAGACGGCATTCACAGGTCAAGCAGCAGCAGGTGGATTTCTTGGGTCGTCTGTGATGCTTGCGATCCAATTTGGTGTTTCAAGAGGGATTTTTTCTAGTGAGGCGGGCCTTGGTTCTTCTCCAATAGCAGCAGCAGCAGCAAAGACAGATTCTCCAGGAAGACAAGCTCTTGTGTCGATGTCAAGTGTCTTTATCACAACAGGAATTGTATGTACGCTAACAGGTCTTGTGATTGCGATGACAAATGTGATTGGACAAACAGGAAGTAATGGAGAAGTTTTAAATGGTTCAGCTTTGGCATTAAGAGCATTCGATGCTGTCATTCCAAATGGTGGATTAATTGTTACGATCGCTCTTGTTCCATTTGCTTATTCAACAATTCTTGGTTGGGCTTACTACGGAGAAAAGTGCAGTGAATACCTATTTGGAGTTAAAGGCACTGTTCCCTATAGAATTCTATATACATTGGCAGTCTTTCCAGGCGCGATCCTTAATTTAAAAATTATTTGGGGAGTTGCAAATCTAATGAATGGTTTAATGGCTTTTCCTAACCTTATAGGTTTGTTTTTTCTAGCTGGTGTGATAGGCAAAGAGACATCTCTTTTTGATAAATTACTTACATCTGAGAGAACTAAAAAACGATCTCTTTCGTAAAAAGAAATTCTCGTTTAGTGTGCAATTATGGATGAATTTATTCTTGATGATGATCTGTTTTTTACGGAGATTGCCCCAAAAGGTTGGGCTGACTATTTTAGCCTTAAGTTAGGAAGTCGAAGGCTCAATGAAATTATGAGTCGGATGCACATCAAAGAAAGTAGCCAATATCGCATGAAGGATCTGGCAAAGATCGTTATTGGTTCAGCAGATGTGTTACGATATGACATGCTTGAAGTAATGCAGGGCGAACTGCCCGGATTTCTTAGCGATGAACTCATGTTAAAGATAGCTAAATACTCTGTCCCAGAGGATCTGCCTGTTGAGTTATTTGATCAACTCTATTTAGCGATTTCAAAACCTTTTGGCCAAGATTTAAAATTTGATACAAAACGCTCAAGTCTTGAACAAGAGATACATAAAATTACACATTTTGCATTTTCTTGCTTCAAGTACGATCCATATTGGTTTGCAAAGCAACGAATGTCTGTTTGGCTTCAGAGTCACAATCTGAATCAGATTCATTATTATGAGAGGCTTGCAGGCTTTTATGTTGCTTGTGAAGACCTTCAAGTAGGGACTTATTTACCTGCACCGATAGTCAATGGGCAAAAACAATACTATCGTATCACAGCCCACTTAGTTACTGGTGAAGGGCAGATTTGTATGATTTTAGTGCCCGCTACAAAATACATGTCACTAAAAAAATTGCGTGTAACAAGGGGGTCTCCTTCTCCTCCCGGTGGACTTGATTTTCTATCATATCTCATGACAGATATGGAACCAGAAATTGGAAGAATTGGGTATGAGTCAGGGTTATATTATCAAAAGACAATTGATGAAGTGGTGGGAAAAATTGATGAAGAAATAGGGTATAGTATAGGTGGAACAATAGCTCAGTGGCGCATTTCAGATAATCCCCGTGATCTTACTTCCCTTTGGCTTTATAAATCACCAGGTGTTCCTAAAAGTGTTTGGGAAAATTTTAACAAAGGTGTAAAAAGTAGAGCCGACCCATTAAATTTATACATATTCCAAGCAAAAGGAGATATAGTAAATCTTGCTGGAGATGTGCCGCTTGGATATCTTGCTCCAGATCCTGTGAATGTATCTTTATACACCTTGAATATACCAAAACTTAACCCTCATCGGTATTCTTTTATTGATCCAGATAAAATTACGGTTGAGGAGATAGAATCTCTTTATATTGATCAATATTTGAGTAAAAAATCTAAAGCCTTCTTTGAAAAACAAAGAAAGATTCTCGGAAAAAACATTGTCTTACCAGCCGCGCGATTTTTCAAAAAAGTTTTTGGCAAAAAGATCTCAAAACGAGTTGATTCGCTGCGAGGATTGAAATATGAGGATGTTGGCGAAAGGTCAGATCAATATAAAATTAATCACCTAGAAAATCGACATTAAAGTACGAGCCAGATTTCACAGAGGAAACGAGTTCTTTGATTTTTGATTCTCTTTGATCTCTTGGCAGGGATTGAATGACCTTTAAGGAATTGATTAACCTAGATTTTAATTTAGAGTAGTAAGATTGATTGTACAGCAAACCTTCGTTTGTGATTTCTCTCATTTCACAAGTTTCAATTTCATTTCTCAACAAGAGCTCAATCTCTATAGAAATACTTGCAGGATTAAATGTACGTTGCGACATTTTATGTAGTATTTCCTGTTCTATAATTCTGGGGCTAAATGAATAAAATTGAACAGTTCTTCCCTTTAGTTCATCAGGTAAGCCATCAATTGGATGTTTAAGAGGGATGTTTCTATCCCATTTGGATAAGACATGCACCCGATCTAAGAGAACACCGTAGTGGACAACCCGAGTATTGCGCTCCTTTCCTTTTAAATAGACAACTAAGTCGCCCGCTTTAGGCGGTCTTTCTGTTACAAGCTCAAAACCATGTTTTCCAAGTTCGTCAAGAGCGTCACTATAGAAGGGTCTGGGACAAACACCTTTAAATAACCAGGGAAGTGAACTACGAACTTTCATTTCTGCCATGACAAATCGAAGAGCATTAGTTGATGTGTCTTGGAGCTTCTCTCTTTCAGTGACATCCGGAGAGATCGCAATCAACATTGTTGGAGTTAGTTCTGGCTTGACTCCATCAGCAAGACCCATTCTTTTACAATCTTCTGTTGTAAAATCAAGCCCTTTGTTTTGGCTCTGTTGAAATGTTTTAGGAAAACAGACAGGCAATTCTTGGAATATTTTATTGTAAAACAAAAATGACACTCTGGTGGCTAATGAGCTAAAAGATTTAGGAGCTCCGACAGAGGTGGTTTCTAAAAATAGCTCATCTTCTTTAATCTCGTGGATCACAATAATCGCGAGCGCTGCTTGAGCCATATTAAGTTTGTTTTTTTTCAAAAGGTTGTTGATGGTTAATTCAGCAAGCCATTGTATTTTCTTCAAACAATCATGTCTCATTTCTGGTAGAGGTGTATGAGTTGAGAGTTCAAAAGCGCTAAAAAAAATATTGGATATTTTCTGGAGCTGTCTTATTAATTCAACCGGGATACAATTTTGTCTAGAAATAAAAGAATAAGAGCCAGGTTCTGATGATCTTTGTTTAAGCGGTAGTATGCGAGCTTTTGGAGTAAAAGCAGGTGATGGGATATCAAAAGCAACTTCACCATTTCCTTTAGCGATATCAGTGATTAGACGTCGTTTGACTTCATCAGGTGGAAGTTGAGCAGAAAGTCTTCTTTCTGTATGGCCTGCTCCAAGTAATCCACAGCTCACCAAGACAGTTCTCGGGGGGGATCCGCCAGGTAGAGCTAAAGAATTTTGCCGTTGAGATCCAGTAAAATAAGGAGCGGAAGCGGGTCTAACGATTTCTATAGGCTTGGCATATGTGGGACTGTATGGTTCATGAGGGGGAAGACTTTCCATAGTAATACATTTGGTTAAGGGTGATCTTCATTCAAACTTAATGAATTGTACCAAAAAAATGAGTTACAGGGTAGTTAAAATAAAGCATTTACAGCGAAAAGAGCTTTATTTCAATTTCTTTTTGTTTGTCTTGTGAGTCAGACAAAAGAAATTTGGTTTTTTCAACAAGCTCATTAGGTGCTTTATTGATAAATTCACTATTACTTAACTTGTTTGATAAAATTTCAACTTGTTTTTTATGCTTTTCGAGTTCTTTTTCAAGGCGGCCCTTCTCTTTTTCTTTGAGCTCTTGAGGCAATGGGATAAAGATCTTCATTCCTCGAACAAAGGCTGTAGAGGCATGTGTGAGTTTAGGTTCAATTTCTCCAGTAAATTCGATCTTTCCAACACGGATCAAGGCTTTAATGATCTCTTGATGCATTGAAACTTGATTGCCGTAGGTAATGTAGACGTCTGTAGATGTGACAGGAGGAACTCCCATTTCAGCGCGTATATTTCTAATGGCATAGATGACTTCGTTAACAACACTCCATTCCTGCTCGATTTCATCGCTATTATCGCTCTCATCCAAATTAAGTTGAGGGAAAGGTGCCTGTGCAATCACATCACACTTTAATGCATTGAAAAGATCCTTTGTGTAGGCATCGCAAGAAGCATTATTTTTGATGTGAGAAAAACGCACTTTTAAAAGAGAGAAAAGCTCTTCTGTAATAAAAGGTGCAATCGGATGTAAAAGTCTGATGGAAGAGAGCATGACTATGACAAGCAATTTTTGCTTATTTGCACGATCTTCCTTTCTCCCAACTTTTCCAAAAAGGTATGGTTTTGTTGTTTCCAAGTAATAGGCGCAAAATTCATCCCAGAAAAATGCATAAGAAGATTTTGCTATGACATCAAAATTATAGGCACTAAAGCTTTCTTCAATAGTTTGAATCGTTTTATTTAGACGAGAAAGAATCCACTTGTCATCAAGAGTAAGCAATGAGCGATCAAGACCTTTCATTAATTCTTCTTCACAGAGTGCTGGCATGAGTGTTTTTTCATTCGCATCAAGATTCATAAATAGAAATCTTGAAGCGTTCCACACCTTATTTGCAAAATTCTTAAATTCTTCAAATCGTCGAATATCAAGGTCTATTTGTCTTGCATGAGTAACACTAGAGGTTAGAGCAAGACGCATTGCGTCGGCTCCATATTCATTAATGATTTCAATCGGATCAACAACATTACCTTTTGATTTGGACATTTTTTCCCATCTTGAAAAGACATCTTTTGGAACATTTTCGCCTATTTCATATGCTTTACGCTCTTCTGGTAGAACATAAGCGATGCTCCCGTCGTCATTATTTCTCCAATAGGATTTTCCATAAATCAATCCATGCACAAACGTTTCATGAAAGGGAATTTCACCTTCTGCATATTCACCCATTGCAATCATTCGAGCAACCCAAAAGAATAGGATGTCATGACCTGTGATTAATACAGAAGTTGGATAAAACTTTTTTAAGTCAGCTGTTTTTTCAGGCCATCCCAAAGTCGTAAGGGGCCAAAGAGCTGAGGAAAACCAAGTGTCTAAAACATCTTCGTCTTGTTGCCACATATCAGGTTCTGCTAGAACTTCAGGAGGACTACCTTCTCCGATATAGCAAATGACCCTCTGTTTGTCTGCCTTGTGGTACCAAATCGGGATTCGGTGTCCCCACCATAGTTGTCTTGATATACACCAATCACGCAGATTGTTAATCCAGTGGTTGTAGACCTTTTCCCATTCTTTTGGGACAATTTTCACCCGGCCACTTTCGACGGCTTTAAACAGCTTATCTTTCAGCGGCTGCATTTTGATAAACCATTGCTTTGATAAATAAGGCTCGATAACTGCTTTGCTACGGTATGATACGCCAACGCGGTGAGTATGAGGTGTGATTTTGTCAACTAGTCCAAGATTGCGTAAACGATCAACAATCTTGATTCGTGCAGCCTCGCAGCTTAGCCCTTCAAACTCTAAACATTTCTGGTTTAATGTTCCGTTTGGATTTAAGATGTTGATTAATTCTAGATTGTGCCGCGCGCAGACATCATAGTCATTAAAATCATGAGCTGGTGTCATCTTAACAGCACCTGTTCCAAATTCAGGATCAACATAATGATCTTGGATCACCGGAATAGCACGATTCACAATTGGAAGAATTACATTTTTTCCTACAAGGTGATTAAAGCGCTCGTCGTTCATTCCCACTGCAACAGCAACGTCTCCTAGCATCGTCTCAGGACGAGTTGTCGCTACAACAAGGAATTCATCACTATTTTCGATTTTGTATTTAATATAGTAGAGAGAATCATCTCTTTCTTCGTACTCAACTTCGTCATCTGCGATAGCAGTTTGAAGAACAGGATCCCAATTAACAAGATAGTCGCCACGATAGATTAAACCGTCATCAAACATTTTCTTGAACATTGTCTTGACTGCGGTTGTCGATTGGTCGTCCATAGTGAATCGAAGTCTTGACCAGTCAAGTGATGAACCAAGTTTTTCAAGTTGTCCTAAAATACGTTTTTCGTGGTCTTCTTTCCACTCCCAAACATGAGAGAGAAACTCCTCTCTTGTAAAATCATTTCTTCTTTTGCCAGTTTTTGCGTGTAGGTGTCTTTCAACAACAGATTGAGTAGAAATTCCGGCATGGTCTGTCCCTGGAATCCAGAGAGTTTCAAACCCTTTCATTTTCTTGTAACGGATGACGATATCTTGAAGTGTATTTACAAGAGCGTGGCCCATATGGAGAACACCAGTAACATTAGGTGGGGGGAGGATGACGCAGTAGGGTTCTTTCTTGCTTTGATTGTCACCTTTAAAAAAACCATTTTCTTTCCAAAAGGCGTACCATTTGCCTTCAGTAAGAGTGGGATCATATGTCTTAGCTTGTTCTTTCATGAAGACAGTTTAGGGGAAAGTCTACTTTAGTTCAAGGTGGCAATTTGCTACATTTTCTTTAATTTTCTTTCGTAGAGCATTGTTTTGGCGCGTTTGCCACAAGAGTGGTAAAAAAGTACGAGCTGTCTATATAGCTCCATTCTTTCATAACTAAAGAGAGCGTCTATCCAATCTCTTGCTTCTGACTCTTTTTTCAAGTAATGCCCCAAAAGAGATGAGATAGGAGGAAAAGCAAAATCAGACGTTCTCTCAAAGTGTTTTTGTGCTCCAGATGTTCCAACTGTTTGCGCTAGCATACATCCATAAAGCATAAAGAAGGGAGAATTGCATTTTTGTGTGCTCTGTCTTTCATACGTATGTAAAATTTCTTTTGCTTCTTCGGATTCTTTTAGCAGAAGGTGTGCCCAAACCTTTAAAATAGCAACCCGTTCTTCAATTTTTGGAGAAAGTTCAAATTTTGAAAGGCTTTTTAAAGCTGTAAGAGCGTCATGGGCAGATTTTTTTGTTAAAAGATTTTCAATCTCAAAAAAGATGGGGCGGATCATACGGGGATTCGGTTGTTGGGGAAGATGTTCTATCAGATCAGTTAAGTTGTGTTTTTTAGGCTCAACATAGCCAAGTAGGCGTAAAGCATATTCTATATTTTCCTTTAAAAGAGGAGATGTCTCATCAGAAATCATGTCTCTTAAACACATCGGCTTGTCGAGCCAAAAAGCAAGTTGGATCGCCATAAATCGATATCTTTCGTCAAGTGAGTTAAAATTTTCGATGTCTGAGAAAAAATAGAGTTTTTCAGAGTTGGTTGATAGATTGTGAATTAAAGCGTGAGTTTCTCGGTTAGACAATTGATGAGGCAGGTGGCGAAGGGTTAGAAGAGCAAAATTATAAACCCCTTTTCGGTCGTTTTTTGCACTTTCGTGAAGGCGGAATAAGATTCGTTCTTCAATGAGATTAGTTAGCGGGTCCTTTTTAAATTTGCGGATTGCGAGTTCTAAACACTTTAACTCTTCGTCTAAGCTCCCAAGTTTTCTATAAACTAGAGATTTCCCTAAGTATTCAAGAGGTTCTCCGCGAGTTGCATGAAGCTTTTCGAAAGTGGAAAGTGAATTTTCAATCAAGTTTTCACGGTCAACAAGGTTTGATTCAATTTTAGCATCTTCAAGATAAGTAATTCCGAGACGAAATAAGGCCTCTCTTCCTTGAATTCTTCCTGCAAAAGACTCGGCAATTCGTGCATACTCACAAGCTGCTTCTTTGAAGTTTTTTGAAGCAAGAAAGGCGTCTGGTACAGAAAGACAGCCAATTGTTGCATTTTGTGAGCCAACAAATACTTGAAAAGAGGACAGACTGAATTCCATATCCTGAGACATCAACCCAACATGTGTTCCGACAATCGGCAAGGGATCTGTGTATGTTAGAATTAAATCGTGATCGATAAAAAGGCGAACTGTTTGATCTATCTTTTCGATTTCAATAAATAACTCTTTGTCGCTTTCAACGATTTTACCATCGATCTCAAAAATCGTTACTTGAGAGCGGTAGAGTTTTATTCCTGGAGATTTTTTTGTTCCTATCCAGAGACAATAACCATCTTCTAGGCCTTGCCTTTCTTTAGGTTCTGGTATATTAAGTAAAAAGCCTAGCCCTTCTGAGTCTTTTCCAAGAGTAAGATAAGTTGAAATTTTCTTATTCCCTCCAAAAGAGCGTTTTGAGATCATAAGAATGTACCATTGCATGATCTCTGTTGATCTTGTTATTGGAATCAACTTGCTCATCAAGACGTTCTCTTGCAATTCCCAGTCGGTTTCACAATCTACTTTAAGCTCGGTTTGTAAAATCCAATCTGGCAATCCTGAATTATATCGTTCTAAGTCGCGCAGAAGCTCTGTGACAGATTCATAACGATCAGAGGCACTATTTGCGAGACATTTTTTTGTGATTTCAGATAGTTGAGGAGGAATGTCGCGATAAGGTGCTGCTTCAAGGGCGTCGGTGAGAGTCTCATGTTTTCTGATTTTTTTATATTGTTCAATAGTAGTCCTTTGAAATGGCATTCTAAGAGTTAGAAGTTGATAGAGAATTACCCCAAGAGAATAGATTTCAGTATGAACATTTGCAGGTCTGCCATCGACTCTTTCTGGTGGCATATAAGAGAGTGTACCAATGATTTTTCCAGGTTTTGTTAGATGAACATCAGAAATCTTTTCTTCCGGCATATTTTCCGGCTCAAGTAAGCTTTCCTCTTTTTCATCGATAAAGCCTGCAAGTCCCCAGTCAAGAATGACAACTTGTCCAAAGTTTCCAACCAAGATGTTTTCAGGTTTCAGATCGCGATGTAGTATGCCCATAGAGTGGCAATAGGAAATCGCTTGGCAAACGTTTGTAAATATTCGGAGCAAATGTGAAATTGAGATGCCAATTGGGTGGGGAGCTGCGGCTGCTTTTTCCCGCCTGATCGTTTCTCTCAAGATATCTTTTAGCGTTTGCCCCTCAACATGCGGCATAACGTAGTAAAGAGAGTTTTCTGATTGGTGAATTGAGTAAACAGGTATGATTGAGGGGTGGTAAAGAGAGGCTGTAATTTTAGCTTCTTTTAGGAACCTTTTTCTCACAATTTCATGGTGGACAAGGTCTGTGCGTACGCGCTTAATAGCTAACATACGATCAACGGTTGGATCCTTCCCCAAAAGAACTTCTCCCATACCACCTTTACCAAGTCTTGAAACAATTGAGTAGGGGCCGATAAAAGAGGGTAGTGGATCTGCCTTAGTCTTTGCTTTTTCCATAGTGCCGAACTATACCAAATTAACCGCCAAAATTCAAGAAATCCCTCTTTTCATAGGCGATGCTCAATAAACAAAGGATGAAAAAGGAAAAGTTCTGCAAAAAAAATGAGAAAGATAGTAGGATAATGGATTGTAAACATAGGATTTGATCACATGACAAAGAAAGTTTTGCTTACTGGAGATAGACCGACCGGACCTCTGCATATTGGACACTACATCGGTTCTTTGCAAAATCGTGTTGAAATGCAAAAAAAATGCGAAACCTACATTATGATAGCCGATGCTCAGGCAATTACAGACAACTTTGGGGATATTTCTAAAGTAAAGAATAATATCTTTGAAGTGACGTGCGATTACCTTGCTGTCGGGATAAATCCTGAAGAAAGCAATATTTTTGTTCAATCCTACATTCCAGAACTGCCTGAACTGACGATGTATTATTTGAATACAGTGACAATCCAGCGCATAGGCCACAATCCAACGGTTAAGTCTGAGATGAAAATGCGGGGGTATGGAGAGGGAGTTACAGCAGGTTTTTATCTTTATCCGATTTATCAAGTCGCAGATATTACAGGATTTGGAGCTAACTATGTCCCTGTTGGAAAAGATCAGACTCCGATGCTTGAATTAACGCGGGATGTTGTTAGGCGTTTTAACGAACAGTTTAACAAAGAAGTCCTTGTTATGCCTGAGGGAATATATCCGAGCTTAGATAGAACTTTGCCAGGTACAGATGGGCAAAAAATGTCTAAGTCTCTTGGAAATGCGATCTATCTTTCTGATGAAAATGATGCAATAGCAAAAAAAGTAAAAAAAATGAAATCTGATCCTGATCGTAAGTCACTTGAAGATGGTGGAGATCCAGAAAAGGCAGTTGCATTTACATATCTTGAAATCTTTCATCCTGATCAAGATAAAGTGTCTGAACTTAAAGACCAATACCGCAAGGGTGGTATGCCAGACAAAGTGATTAAAGATCTGACAACTGATATGCTTATCGCTCTTATTGAGCCAATTAGAGAAAGAAGACGTCACTTTGAAAAAAACCCTGATGCTGTATATGAAGTCATCAATCAAGGGACATTTGCTGCTAGGGAAAAAGCTGCAAAGACTCTTTGTGATGTGAAAGATGCTATGGGGATTAATTATCCCTTTCTAAAACAACGAAACTACCGTTAATACGTTATGTGTTATTATTAGAAATAATAACAAAAATTCGTTGTAAATATGGATTTCCATAAAAATACCGAAATGCCCAAGTCCTTCCTTAGGATGTTGGATTTAAATGTATATTTTGAAATTTATCCAATTTCAGGTGGATACTCCTTTCATCCTCTAGGAAATGATGAATTTGATAAATATGTACGTTCTGTATTGAATTTTTCAAGAGCTTTCCATGAGCAACTAGAGATACAAGACCTTCTACATGCATCATCTCAGGAATTGAAAGTTGTTCTTGGATTTCATCAGTTTCTTAAGAAGTTTATCCAGATATATGGAAAAAAGAAGAATACACTTGAGCATGCAGAGGTAATAGAAAGAATCAAAAAGCACGAGCTTGCAATAGCGCTTGGTGGAAAAATCCCTATAAACGAAATCGATGAAGAAGAACTCAGGTTTCTCCTTGTAAACGATTTTCATAAAAGATCACTTCCTTTTCGCATGCAGCTAAGATGTTCTTGGGATGAGGGGATTTTAATCCCTTGTGAGATAGACCCAATGCTTTATCATAATATTCCGATGAAAAAGATGGAGAAAACAGAAGTTTTCGCTAAAAACAACAAATTGATTGGGTATAAGTTTTTTTTCGGTGACTATTTTCTATTCCAAACAGATGCCCACTTAAAGTTGATTGATAAGTTTACTCTCTTATGTGACGGAATTTCACGTTATCACAGAGAAAAGTCTTTTGTGTTGTATAGAACCTTTAAGAGCGACCCATCTCAGTATGAGAAGAAAAATCAAGTAGAAATTCTTTTCCATGGTAAGAAGCTGAAATCGTTGTCAGTAATTTTGAAAAGAGAAGATGGTTCTGTTTATTCTATCGGTTCAAGAAAAGGTAAAATCATTTCACCATCGTTAAACTTTACAGAGCCTGCAACAAAAGTTGTCATGATAAAGTGCACAAAGAATCAAATCAATCTGATTAAGAAGAAGATAGAAGATGAAAGATTTTTCCCCGCAAGGAAAGCCCCACAAGAAAATCTGTTTGTAATTCTTGCTGATGTTTTACAAGAAGATTTTGTAGCAAAAAAACCGATTGCTTTTTCCAATAAGTGGTTAGCTTACCTAACTCTACCTATTGGAATAGTTTATTATTGTGTTCAGAAAAAGAACTGTAAATTAGAGACTCTCTTAGAATTTCTTAAAAAGCCTTATGGACAATATTGCATTGATGAACAAAGCATTAGAAAACAACTTATTGAGAGGTCTTAAATGAGAGAGATGATTGAAAATCTCACGCTTAAGTTTTCACTTTTAATAAGTGGAAATGAGCCTTTTATTGCTAAAAAAACGAGAAATTCAATTGAATTAATAGTAAAAAAAGAAAGTTCAATTGAGGAGAAGATAACAACTTGCGAATTGGTGTCGATTTATTTAATCAAAGCAATTCAAAAGATGAATCTGGAAAATTTACAAAGAATTGAATATCGAGCAATCCAACAGATTATAGATGAACATTATGTGTTTGTAAAAAAAGTGACTCGAATTAAGGGGCTTGATGAAGCTACTATTGTTAAATTGAGAGCCCAAACGCTTGTTTTAAAATTAGGAGGAAAGATTCCTGTAGAATGGATGATCAATGAAAACAATCGACCTTTTTGGCTGTTTATTGTACGAAATTATTTCCACCAAGATTTTTTTGCTTTACGTCTTCAACTACCTTTTGATTATGGAGAGGGGCCTTCTATTCCGATATTTAGAAAAGGGCTTGGGTTAGTTTGGACACCTTTTAGTCGAATTATGATTGAAAAGGACAGTGATGGTAAGGGGTTTAGCTTTTCTTATGAAGGAAAGCCGTTATTTGCAACAAATAGTAGTTATCAACTGGGCCCTAACTATTGTTGCTTCTATAACGGGATACAAAAATACAACATCTATAATGATGCGAAGTGGTTGCCACATGACAAAAGAAACCCAAAGGAATGGGGGCAAAGATACATACTTGAGGTTTGGATCACTCGCGAAAATGTGAATAATGATCGACCTTCAATGTTTGCAAGAACACATGCTTATATGATGCTGCTAGATAAAGATGGTTATGTACGTAGTGTGGGACAAGACGCACTCATAGATTTCAAAGATTACAAAGTTTGGGAAGTGCTGAGTAGAAAACCAGGTTATGGTAAGATTTCAACTCCTGATAAATTTGTGCTTTATCCAACAAATGCTCGTAAGTTTTGGAACGTTTCTATAGAGATTTCAAAAAAGCAGCACGATGAAATCATAGCTCTTGTTGAAAAAGATAAAAGTAACAAAAACCACTCAATGTCTGTAATGAAAAAAAATTGTGTCTCATACACGATGAAAATCCTTAGAGAAGTGCTCGGATTCGAAGTTAATGGTGCTTTTAACGGGATTCATATCTTTTTTAAGGCATGTTTGCCAGATAAATGGTATCGCAGATTTATGAAAAAATTCATGCCTTGGTATGAAAGACAACCTTCAGTAGTGAAAAAAGTCATACATTTTTTTCCACCATTCTATCTTGTTTTTCTTTTTACGGCTGTTTGTGGAAGGATTATAACACAAAATAGTTTTAATGGAGAAAGAGACTATGATTTGTTGAAGGTTCTTGCTTATCCATGGGTCTTGGAGGTAGATCACCCTTTATCTCTACATAGAGAGCTGGAAAAGCACGCTGATAAAGAGGGCTTTATTCAACTATCTAAAGAGCAGACTTCTTGATCGTTAGCATTACCTTTCTGATGTCAGGATTATCAACCGTCAATTTAGTAAATTCAGCTCTGCAGCCAATAAACTTTTCCCCCCGGGGTTGTACTTGTTTTTCATTGAAAGCTAAAACGCTCTCTTCTAGCTTAGGAAATTCTGTTTGGTCTATTGTGCAGGTAAATTCAAGATCTTGACTTTTCGGATTGAAGTAGACAAAAGTACATCCATTCTTAGGTTTATGGAAAAGAGAATCTTCTAAGAAGGTCAGCAGTTCTTGATCAGGGTGTCCGCTTGCTCCAGATACTAAGTTAATGCCACAAAGTTTTAATCCATGTGCGACAACTTGATGTTTAAAAGCAGCGCGGTCACTGTATGAGACAATAAGGGAGTCTTCTTGCTTTATGTGGTTTGAGACGTAGACACCTCGTTGTCTTTCACGTATTTCTTCAGTACTGCGAGTATATTCTGAAATTAAATCGATTTGTTTTGAACCTGTCATCCGATGAATTCCTATTTTACAGACCAAGCCATTATAATAGGTACGTCTTAATACAAGAGCGCTGCAGGATTTTTTATCAGAACTGACAAAGTCTTGCTCCAGCATTAAGGGGGTTAGTGATCCAGATTTAGCATGCAGAGGTAAAATAGCCGCTTCAAGAACATTTTTAAAAAAATCGTTGTGTTCTAGGTGTGCTGCACTATCATCTCTTAGAGTAATGACATCATTTCTTGTGATAACATTTGTTGACCATGACCACTCGGGCCAAGGTCTTTTACAGACACAAATAAAATATTGAAGAATTCTTATGCAAATATCATAGATGAAATTAGCAAGAGCTGTAATCCCTTTATAGTAATTAAGTTTTAAGTCTGTCGCGAATAGAGGTTCTTTTGAAGTTTGAAATGTTGGTTCTACACCAGTGTCTGCCCCTTCGAAAAAAATCGGAGATCTATCAAAAGTATGTCCTAAAGCTTCCATTTGCCTTCCTTATAAAGAGGATTTTAAAAATCACACTTTATTTTTTTGTTTGTCACCTCTTCTATGTAGTCCATTTCAAGGGGGCTGCATTAGAAGAGGTTAACTTGACAAAAGTATAGTCAAATAGAGGGAATTGGGCAATAAAAGATGCTATTTGTCTTTTGACTCATCAATTTCATGACTGAGGCTTTCCTCGTCTTCAGCTTCCGTTGATATCTCAGGATCAAAGAATTCACGCGTAAGCATGTATAGAGCTGCTAATACAAGAATAACAGGTGCTAAGATGTCCCATTTGATATCACAACCTGAAGCGATAAATCCCCCAATAAATATTGCGAAAGTGAGGTACATATCGTACATACGCCCTAAAAGGAAGTGACGAACGGCAAGGGGGAATCCAATAGCTAGCAGTAATCCAGGCCACCACTTTTCTGTAAAAAGTAAAACTGCCATACAGATAAGAAACAATGAAGAGGAAATTGCTTTAGCTCGACGGTAAGATACTCTAGGATGTGCCATATTTTGTGCCTTTAAAGTTGATTTTTCTTAAAAGAAGCGGGCATACTATTTAATTTAACAATATTTGTCGAAGGGTAAAATTCGGCAAGAATCTGGGGCATTGAACTGCCATTTTTACTCATCTGATCTGCAGTAAATAAGCAAATGCCGACGCCGGGCCCTTTACCGTAGCCATCAAAAACGATGTCGTCTTTGATGAGTGTTACTGAAAAATCTGTGCTTAAAATTCGACTTTTCCCTACAAGATCCTGAAACTCAAATACAGTTAACTCGACAAATCTTTTTGTATCTGTAAACCTTACAGCATAAACTTTTTTAGAAATGGAGTCTCGATAAAGATCAATTGAATCGATCTTTGCAAGTTTAAGCATTCTTGCCAGTTCTGCGCTTGATAAAGTGCTTTTCCAGTGAGCCACCCCTCTTTCTTTTTGAGCATATCCAACGAGTACACCATTCGGACCTGTTCCTTTTTTTCTGAAAATTGCTTCAAAACTTGCAGTCTTACCACCACTATGCTCTGTCCATGTCGTTGCAAAAGGAAGGTCTTTATATGTCATGATCATACCTTGTGTTGTATGAATTGATCTTTCCATTTCAGCATTGATTTTTGCTTGTCCTTCACCAAAATAGTGTGATTCTTTAGCATGAACATCCCAATAGGGGTTGAAACCTTTTGCAACAAGGTTGTAGACATGGGTTCTCATTGCTATGGCAATTGCATCACATACGGCAGGGGAGTAATCTTGGACAGCAAATTCATGTGAGAGAA
Organism: uncultured bacterium; assembly: GCA_964350315.1. Lineage (GTDB taxonomy): Bacteria > Chlamydiota > Chlamydiia > Chlamydiales > 2-12-FULL-49-11 > JAJZEO01. The sequence continues at coordinate 121,359 of CAYGJD010000002.1, read as the reverse complement.
CTGAACGAAGGTAATCCTCTACATCAACTTCATTAACGACTTGGATTTTTGAGTTGATGTCATACGCTTCGAGTGTGCCTTTGTATTGAATTCCATCTATTAGAATTGTTGTGTCGTTGCTTCCAGGAACAATTTTAATTTGGTGTATGCCTGGATAACCCTCACCCCATTTCAATCCTTCGGCATTCGTTTGGAGGTAATATTTTTTACCTTTGAATCCAGAGCTTAATTGTTTTCCATTTTCTGGATTGAAAACTTTATAGCTTCCTCGAACGTCGACTAAAGTTCCCTCAATATTTTCAGCGATTAAAGCTTTTATATATACAGGTTCTATTTTCTCTTCCGACGATTCAAGTTTTAAGGAGCGATCTTCATGCGCGGCATTCAAAAAACCCAATACTGCGGTAAATAGTAAAACATGTCTTGTTATGAGTTTCATTGAATTCTCCCTAAGTGTTCGTATGCGAATTTTGTTACTTCTCTGCCACGGGGGCCTCTTTTTAAAAATCCCTGCATGATTAAGTAAGGTTCATACACTTCTGAGAGTGTAGACTCTTCTTCCCCGAGGGTTTGTGCAATAGTTTTGAGGCCAACAGGGCCGCCGGCATGAAGTTTTATGATCATGTCCAAAATTTTCATGTCCATTTCATCAAGACCTTTATCGTCGATCTTGACCATTTGACATGCCTCTTCAACAATCTTAGTGTCGATGATATTTTCATTATGAAGTTGAGCTAAATCACGGACCCATCTGAGTAAATTGTTAGCTACCCGAGGGGTGCCACGAGATCTTCTAGCGATAGCCTCGGCTGCTTCAAGAGATGTTTGGCAATTCAATATTTTTGCAGATCTAAAGACAATTTCAGTAAGAGCTTTTACATCATAATATTCGAGTCTAATAATTATAGGGAAACGAGATCTTAGAGGAGAGCTTAGGTTTCCAACTCTTGTTGTTGCTCCAATAAGAGAAAAGCGATTAAGAGCTACTTGGACAGATCTTGCATTTGGTCCAGAGTCAATCATTAAGTCTAAGTTGAAATCTTCCATAGCTGGATAGAGATACTCTTCCATTGATCTTGACATGCGATGGATTTCATCGATAAAAAGAAGATCGTTTTCTTGTAAATTAGTTAAAATTCCAGCGAGATCACCAGTTTTTTCAAGTGCGGGGCCTGAAGCTGTAGTTAAAGATCCACCCATTTCGTTTGCTAAAATTGCGGCAAGAGTTGTTTTTCCAAGTCCTGGTGGTCCATGAAAGAGAATGTGGCCAACTGCCTCATTACGTTCTTTTGCAGCTTTAATGATAATGCTAAGTCTTTTAACAATCTCTTCGTGACCGATGAACTCAGAAAGTTTCTTGGGTCTTAGTTTTAACTCAAATCCATTATCAGAATCTACTAAATTTGACTTTTCCATGTGCAGAATCTAGCATAAAAAGGATATATTTCACAACTTGTTAACAAGTCGTTTGATTGGTGAACTTTGGTGATGTATTTTAGCTGGTAAAAAAGACACCATTATATTCGCAAAAAGTCATAACCAGTGGTGACTTGTTTTGTTTTAAAAATAGAAAGATCTGGAAAAAAAACCAGACCTTGAACAAACTGGGCTAAAATAGCGCGAGCATTACAGAGTAAGGAGAAAGTTATGTCACTACAACCAGATTCATGGATTAAAAAAAAATCTGAAGACGAAGAAATGATTGAACCATTTGTTGATCATTTGGTCAGTGAAGAGAATGGTAAAAAAATTATTAGTTATGGCTTGTCGAGCTATGGTTATGATTTACGTGTTTCAAATAAATTTAAAATCTTCACGAATATCAATCACTCGATCATTGATCCAAAAGGATTTTCTGATAAAGAGTTTGTTGATATAGAGAGTGATGTATGTATTGTGCCTCCAAATTCATTTGCTCTTGCAGTAAGCGTTGAATATTTTCGCATTCCAAGAGATGTTCTTACTATTTGCATTGGAAAATCTACATATGCTAGATGTGGAATAATAGTTAACGTGACTCCTTTTGAGCCAGAGTGGGAAGGATATGTTACGCTTGAGATTTCAAATACGACTCCTCTTCCTGCAAAAATTTATGCAAATGAGGGGCTTGCTCAAGTAATATTCTTAAAAGGAGCGAAGCCTTGTGATGTAACTTATGCTGATAGAAAGGGTAAGTATATGAAGCAAGTAGGAATTACTATTCCAAGAATGTAAGGAGCTTTGTGAAAAATCATTTTTTGCCAGATGAAAACACAGAAAACAAAATTCGACATGCAATTTTTCAATTGATGTCACAGTTTGAGAGGATGGATGTTATAATGACAAAACTCCTCTCGTTTGAGTTAAAAGAAGAAAAAGCACTAGATCAGATTGAAGAGTCTTTAATTGAAATGGAAAAGCTCCATATTGAGATGACAAAAGCTGTCAAAGAACATGAAAAATCAAAATCAATTGGGGAAGAACTAGTTTATGAATCATCTTCCCTTCATGAAGCAGTAAGAAGGACGTATAATCTACTCACCGGATTGAATGTAATTGATCTAAATAGTCACAAGTGGGTCTCAAGAACAACGAGATGTTTGATTGATAGAGTATATTATCGTCAGATTAAAGCGCTCGTATACAAAAGTTCCCCACCAACACTCGAAGAAAATTAAAAAAATGTTTACCTTTTAAACAAATCTTCTGCTAGCTTCCGGATAATTGCTGTTTATAAAATTTCGAGTGCATTCAGTGGGAGGAAAGATTGATCAAAAAAATTTTTTTTGACGTTTATAATAACCGGCTAACAACACGTGCTGCTGGTAAACTGATCCACTTATTTTGCAACTCGCAAGGATTAAATCCTGCTCTTGGAATTCCAGTAACGATGTTGATGATTTCAGAGCAAGGAAGAAGGCAATTACAGGATTACGAGACATTTTTAATGAATGTAAATTGGTTAATGGCCAAGTTAGCAGCCCAAACGGTTTCTCTTGAATTAGCAATTGAAGAATTTATGACATGCATTGCTGATTTAAATGAAGAAATGTTTGTTGGGCGCACAAAAGAAGAAATGAAACAAGTGAATGACCTCGACAACTATTTTAGAGAGATATGTTGTCCTACATGTGGCTTGTACGGCAAGTCTGGTGGGGGCTATCAAGATATCTATTCAGTTGAAGCTTAATAGAGCCGAGCAATATAGTACAGGGGTACTCGCAAACGTTGGGAGATGGATATGCAACAATTTATTAAAATGCGAAAGCAAGTTAGCATGACGGAATCAACCCGTCTTGTGCTAAATAAGTCGATTGACCTTTTGCATAAGCTTTCAAATGGAAAGCTTGCAAAAGAAGAGGTAAAAAAAGAAATAGCAGTTCTTTTGTCTACCTACTTTGTAACAGTCTACCCACAAAGTGATCGCGGCCTGGATGCAGAAAAAAAAGTGAAATTAGAACATTTGCTTGATCAAGCATATAATATTGCCGATCAAGTTGAATCTGGAAAAGCTCCACTTTATGAAGCAATCATGCTCATGAATAAAGTTGTTGTGAATTTGAAGCCTTCAGAAAAACCAGAAGAAATTTCACTTTCTAAGTCAAATAGAATCAAAAATCAGCAAGAAGAAGAAGAAGAAGAGGAAGAAGAAGAGGAAGAGGAAGAGGCAGAGGAAGAGGCAGAGGCAGAGGAAGAGGCAGAGGCAGAGGAAGAGGCAGAGGAAGAGGCTTATTTACCAAAGCCTAATCGAGTGGCTCAGAATAAGCAAAGAGAAAGAGTTAGATTTAGACCTGTTGCTTCAAATAAAGAAGAAGATATTTTTGATGATGAAGTGATTGAGGATAGGGTTGAAAGGAGTGTACAAATGTCAGATAGTTATAAGCCAAGAAATTTGCAAAAAATTACTGAGACAAAATTAGATGAAGAAGTGACCGATCTAATTGGGAATGTATTGAAACAACAAAAAGCTCTTGAAAATTCGATTGTACATCTGAATGCTTCATTGAATCGAATTGGGTTTGAATTGAAAAAGCTTTAAATGAAAGCTCAGATTTTAAAGAAAATCGCCCAAGTCGAGACAAATCCGCTTTCGTATGAAGAAATTGAGAAAGGGGAGCCAGGTCCTGGGGAAATCAGGATTAAAGTTCTTGCCTGCGGCCTCTGTCTTACCGACAAACATATTATAGAAGGAGATATCCCTCTTAAGGTATCTCCAATTATTCCAGGTCATCAAATTGTCGGGGTTGTTGATAAAATTGGAGATGGGATTAGATCTTTAAATCCTGGATCAATCGTCGGTGTGCCGTGGCTTCATTCAACGTGTAATCATTGTCAGTATTGTAGTTCTCATAGAGAAAACTTATGTGATCAGGCAACATTTACTGGATATGATACATTTGGTGGCTTTGCTGAATATACGATCGCAGTTGCAGATTATGTGGTTCCTTTAGATGAAAGGTGCGATCCTGTAAAAATAGCTCCACTTTTGTGTGCAGGGATTGTAGGGTTTAGATCGTACAAGCTTTCAAATATTCAACCAGGACAAAAACTGGGTCTTTTTGGATTTGGTGGATCAGCTCATTTGACAATTCAGGTAGCAAAGCATTTTGACGTTGAGGTAGAGGTTTATACAAGATCAGAGAATCATAAGAAATTGGCGCTGGAGTTTGGGGCAAGCCTAGCAGAGGATAGTGGTGCAGCAAAGGGTAGAAATCTTGATGCAGCAATCATCTTTGCACCAGCAGGAGAACTCATTCCAATAGGTCTTTCTTCTCTCAAAAAGGGAGGAACTCTTGCTATAAATGCGATTCACACCTCAAATATTCCGCTAATGCCATACAATTTAATTTATGGTGAAAGAGTGCTTCGTTCTGTTGCCAATGCAACAAGGGAAGATGCGATTGAATTTCTTGCACTTGCAACCAAATTGGACATCCAGACTAAAGTTACAACCTATCCTCTTGAGAAACTGAATGATGCACTAAAAGATTTGAAAGCATCAAAAATAGATGGCTCTTGTGTAATTACCCCTTGATTTTTCCTCATTTTGGGAGTATTGTGAAATCCTTTTGTATGATATAGCGAAAGAAAGGGTCTAATTGAGGGTGGCAATGTTGCAACAGGGGGATAAAGAGCGCTTCTGGCTTGGAAGCTTAGCGATATCTTGGGGTCCAGTTGTTTGTTTTATAGCGATTTGTTTTGGAACATATCTTCATGCACATAAGAAAAAAGCTTGTTGTTTTGAAGAATTAATGACACGCTATGAAAGACTTGCTTGCGAGAAGCAAGAAGCAATTTCAATTCGACACGATCTTCAATTACAAATTGAGAGTCAAAGTGATCCACTGTGGATTGAGCAAACATTAATGCGTGGCCTTGGTCTTGTACCTGAGGGACAAAAGAAGATTATCTTTCGGGAAAAATAATGATCCTCTCTCTACTGATTCTTTTTTTATGCCTCTGCTTAGTAATCTCTGGTTTTTTTTCGGCTGCAGAAACGGCTCTTTTTTCACTTTCATCGATGAAGGCACGTTCTTATCGAACTTCAAAAATTAAAAGAGTTCGACTTGTTGCAGATCTTCTTGACCGTCCAACTGATTTGTTGATTACGATTCTTATTGTCAATGTAGCAGTAAACATTGCTGCTCAAAACGTTGTTTCATCTATTTTTGGATCAGATCAAAGTTGGTTATTGAATGTTGGTGTCCCGCTTGCGCTAACGCTTGTTCTTGGTGAAGCGATACCTAAATCGATTGCTATTTCAAGAAATGAAAAAATAGCGCGCATGGCTTCTCCTACAATTATATTAGTTAGGACTCTTCTAAAGCCCTTTCGCGTAGTTATGAATGTAATTGCATCCTTTCTATCTAGAATTTTTTTCTTTTTTCTAAAAAAAGGAAAAGAAATATCCATCGATGAATTGATCCATGTTCTTGAGGCATCGCAAAAAAGGGGGGTTGTTTCCTTGGATGAGGCTAAGTTGATTCGAGGAACTTTAAAAATAGATGAGCTTGTTGTTAAAGAGCTTATGAGGCCAAGGCAAGAAATGTTGACCTATGATTTAAAGGAGCCTCTTGAGACGTTGATTAAACTTTTTATTGATGATGAATGCAGTCAAATTCCCGTAATTGAAGACAGTCTTGATACAATTGTTGGTATTGCAACAAGTGATCTTTTCTTTCTTCATCGGAAGAAAATTAAACAACCAGCTGATTTGAAGCGATTTGTAAAAGAGCCTTACTTTGTTCCAGAGACATTAACTGCTCATAAGTTGCTCTCGTTTTTTCAAGAGAGAAAAGAAACCCTTGCGATTGTTGTAGATGAATATGGACAAACCTCTGGTTTAATTACAAAAGAAGATATCGTTGAAGTTGTTATTGGACAGATTTCTGATAAAATAGATGAAGAGGTCCATTTTACAAGACAAGGAGAGGACGTGATTATTTCAAGTGGTAAACTTGAACTTCATGAACTTGAAGAAATTTTCGATGTCTCCATTGAAACAGAAAACAACATGGTGACAATCGGAGGATATTTAATTGAAAAGCTTGGTGATATACCTAAAAGCGGCGCAAAATACGTAACAGATCAACTTCTCTTTCATGTTTTATCAGCGACACCGGCGCGAGTGACTCGTGTTTATATTCGTAAATTAGAAACGAAGAATCGGGGGACAAAAAATGCCTAATTGGCTCTTTTTCCTTCTTCTGACCTTTTTAGCAATTATTCTTGAAGCTTATTTTTCAATGATGGAAATGGCGATAGTCTCATTCAATCGCGTTCGTCTAGAGTATTTTGTAGCAAAAAAGAATCGTAAGGCGATTTGGCTCTCAAAACTTATCGAGAAGCCAACCTATCTTTTTGGAACAACGCTGATTGGGGTAAATTTCTTTTTGCAACTAGGCTCAGAGTCTGCAAGACTTTTCTATACAGATCTTGGGCTCAATCCAGATTATGCTATCGGTTCGCAAATAGTTCTTGTTGTTATTTTTGCTGAACTTATTCCTCTTTTTGCAGCAAGGGGGCATGCAGAACATGTCACGATGCTTGGAATTACGCCGATATATTTTATTTCTAAAGTACTTATACCCTTCGTGTGGTTTCTTGATTTTATTTGCAAAATTATAGATTGGATTTTTCGCTCGCCTCCCTCAACCCAAAATTACCTTACAAGAGAAGAGCTTCAAAAAGCGATAGAGGGAAAGGACGACCACCTCCTTACATCTCATGCAGATGAATTAGATATGTTGATACATAATATATTTGATCTTAAAGGAAAGTCACCGGTAGAGCTGATGACTCCAATTGATCAAGTACAAATGATCCCCTATAATTGCAGAGCAGAAGAAGTGAAGAGCGTTCTTGCAAAGGCCTATTATCCTTACTTACCTCTTTACTACATAAGAGAGGAAAACGTAATAGGGATCATTTATACAAGAGATCTATTAAGGCTCGATGACAAAGCGCAAATTCGTGATATAGCGCGATCTCCTTGGTTTATTACAGAGAAAAACTCCCTTTTACAAATCATCAAACAATTTAGATGGAATAATCAACACCTTGCTGTTGTTCTTGATGATAACGGGAGCGCTTCTGGTATTTTAACTCTTGATACGATTATTGAGTTAATTTTTCATAACAGAGAAGAGACTCAGCCCTCACTATTGAGAGCAAAGATTGCCGTAAATCGTTCTTTTTCAGCAGAAACAAGAGTGGAAACGGTTAACAAGTTACTAAAGATTGATCTTCCTACTGTTAAAAAGGAAACGCTTGAGGAACTTATGGGCGAATTTTTAGGTAGAGGCGCTCAAAAAAAAGAGTCTGTTCGTATCGGAAATTTCCGTCTAACTCTTGAGGAAGTTCCCCTTTTGGCAGATAAAAAGATTCGTATCGAGTCGCTCTAAATAAGCCTGTTACAGTTAAATTCCTCCTTCTGTGTAGAATTAAATAAATTCACAAAAGGAAGGTTATGAAAAAATTTAAGGTTTGTTCTACAAAATTTACTTCACAGTTAACGCCAAGTTATCCTAAAACATTTATCTATTATTTAAATGAAACATTTCTCAAATTGTGCAGTTCTGAAGGTCAATCGAATTTTGCGGCTGTAAGTGCACAAGCGAAAAAAAACCTAGACTTGATTAATTTACAGATAAATGGAACTAGTAGTGAGCAATTAAGCGCTTGTATAGCCCCTGTGGTTGATGGGTGGCCTTTATATACTCGTAATACAATTGAAACTTATATTAAAACAATTGTGGGAGAACTGACGGTGGGCAAAACGCCTACGTTAGAATTGATGCCTTTGTTTTTCGCCTGTTATGTGCTTCTTTTAAATTTAGAATCGACACAAATTGTTGCTGCAAATCCAGTTGCAATGGGTTTTGAGGGATTACAAACTATTATTAAAGCTGCAGAAAATCAACCACCAGCACCACCGCTTGGAAGTCAAGTAGAAGATTTTTTAGTGAAATGGGGGATAGCTAGTATGTCGATCATTTCTGGATTGCAGGGTGATGTTGACTATGCTAATTTTGAAAAAAAATTCAAATTTCCTTCATAAGCAAAAATGAACTTTGTGATTGCAAGGTTTAAGCGATCACTTTTTTAATAAGTCGGACGCCTTCTTCGATTTCTGATTGTGTGTTAAGCCTGGAAAAGGAAAACCGCATCGAGTTGTGAAGGCGTTTTTTTTCATATCCCATTGCTTTGAGAACATGAGATGTGTAGAGAGTTCCTGCAGAACAGGCAGAGCCAACAGAAGCGATCAGTCCAAGTTGATCGAGCTTGATTAACAAGAGTTCTGCATCTATGTCGTCAAAAGAAATATTAGTAGTATTACAGATTCTTTCTCCCTCGCCATTGATGGAAAAATTTATCCCTTCTTCTTTTAAGCGAATCTCAAATGTATCGCGTAAATTTAGCATATGAGAATAGATGTTATCGTCGATTGCTTCAATTGCTTTGGCAAGACCTAGGATTGCAGGTGTATTTTCTGTTCCAGCACGCATATTATGCTCTTGGTGCCCTCCATAGAATAAAGGGGGGATACGATGGCCTTTTCGGACAATCATGATGCCTGAGCCCTTTGGAGCATGAATTTTGTGACCTGAGAAGGTGATCGCTGCAATTTCTTTGGGGAGCGGAAAGATGTTTGTTCGACCTAGGAGCACGACACCATCAATAAGTAGGGGGATATTTTTAGCTTTTGCAATCTGACACATCGCATCAAGATTGATTTTCACACCTGTTTCATTATTAGCGCCTGTTAGAAAGATAAATGAGGTATTTGGTTTAATTGCTGCTAATACTTGCTCAGGAGTTGGAGCGCCAAATGTACCCACTTCAATATTAGTGACATCAGCACCAAGATTCTCTATTGGCTTGAGGACGCAAGAATGTTCAATATTGGTTGTGACTATATGACCAGGTTTAAGTTTGTAAAATCCATTGATGATTGAAAGGTTGCTTTCTGTTGCACCTGAGGTGAAGGTAATTTCAGCGGGATTCACACCAAATAAGTCAGCAAGCGTTTTACGGGCAGATGAGATTTTCGCTTTTGCTTCTCGGCCATATGTTGTAATGCTTGATGGGTTGCGAGGAATAGAGTCGAGATCTTCCATCATCGCTTGGATAACTTCTTTGAGGAGGGGAGTTGTTGCGTTATTGTCAAAATAAATCATGAGACAATTTGTACGAGTACCAAGGTTATGTTGTCATGCCCACCACCTTCTTTGGCAAGTGCAACAAGGCTATTTCCACATTCAAGAAGAGTATTGCTTCTTGCAAGGGTGTCCTCAATAATCTCATCAGTAACGCAGTCATGTAAACCATCAGAGCAAATCAAAAAAAGATCATTCTCCTGGGCTTCAACATCATCTACCTCTGGTGCAACTAATATTGACGTTCCAATAGCTTGTGCGAGCATTTTTCGGCCAGATTGTACCTGAAGGTCTGATTGTTGAAAAGGGTCATATTCATCAGATCCAGGATAGATATCTCTTGAAACGACTTGGTCTCTTGTGATTTGTTCTAATCTTCCGCTTCTATAGCGATAGATTCGGCTGTCTCCGACGTGAGAATAGACAATTTTATTTTGATAGAGGATGCATGAACTAAGAGTTGTGCCCATTCCAAATAAGGTTGGATCGCTTGCACCTAGATGGTGAACCCATAAATTGGTGTTCTCAACAAGGGCAAAAAGGTGTGATTTTAAATCATCAATTGAAAGGATAGAGCTTGGTCCCATAAGGGTCTGCATAGCAGAACACATATACTCAACTGCTTTTGAAGCTGCGACTTCACCAGCATTATGACCACCCATTCCATCAGCTAGAATAAAAAAGTGTTCCTTTTCAAGAGTTCGGAATACATCTTCATTGTTCTGTCTTTTAAGACCAACATCAGACATTCCAAAACTTTTTGCAAAAAGGGTTGGCATCACGTTTTCCCCACCACTATTTCCCCTCAATTAAAATAATTCTCATAACACTAATTAAATTGAATGTCACGTGTAAAACTATTGGGGCAAAGAGTGAGCGTGATTTCTCGTAGATAAAACCAAGGTAACAACCAAAGGTAAAGAGACTGATAATGAGTGGAATATTAGTCCATCCTTGTTGAGGAGCATAGTGTAAAAAAGCAAAGGCTGCACCAGCAATAAAAATTGCACTGATGGATCCAATTTTTCTTCTTAGCCATGATTGAAGAACTCCACGAAAGAGATATTCTTCAAGAAAAGGAGCGAACATTAATATCGAAATAAGGACTGTAACAAATGCAATAGGAGACTCAGTAGCACTCTTCAGAGATTCTACAGCGACTTGTTGCGCCTCAGGTTTTCCGAAAAAGAGACTAGTTAACATTTCAGAGAGTTGAGAAAGCGCTATGACAAGAGGTGTTGCTATAAACCATGTGATGAAGCCTAAGGAAATATCGTTTTGAATAGGCTTATTGCCTGGGAAGTCATAATCTTTGAATATTTTTAATATTTCTGTCCGGTCTTGAAAAAGATCATAAACGAATAAACAGATAACCGTTAAAAAGAAGACAATGAATTGTAATAAAGACCCAAGAATAAACGGATTACTAGCAAGAGTTGGAAATCTAAAGAGCAATTTCATGATTTCTCTTCCAAGGATCATATAAATGGCAAGAAAAACCAAAAAGGAAACCATTACATCTTTTAAGGATATGTTTGGTCCTGAGAAATCCTTAAACGGAAGATCGAAATATTTTTTTAGATAGGCAACCCAACTGATTGCTACAGCAACTGAAAGAAAGATAATAAATAAAGTAAGGCTCTCGAGTAGATATTGACCAAGAGTTACATCTTCCATTTTTAATACCTTTTAACAACTTAGGTTCTTGTAGTTTTTAAGCTTTTTAATATTCGAGCACTATCAATGCATTTTAGCGAGCAAGATATACTCTTCAATTTGTTTAGAGGCCCTTTTAACCATTTTATTATGAGCCATTCCAATAGGAGAGAGCGCAAATGCAGTTTTGCTCCAACCACCTTTTTGGTAATTGAGAGAAGAAAAACGCCAAGGAATATAATATTGTTCTTCTACGATTTCTTGTAGAATCACTTTAGGTTGTTTTTGTCTAATGTCGACAACTTTAACCCGAACAGTCATGTCTAATGAATATGACTGGAAAAGCTTCCTATTAAAAAAGGTTTTTCCAGATCCTGATGGGGTAAGATGGTGGCTGACAAGTTCTAAGAAAACGATAAACTCAGTTCCTGTTTCAACTTCAGAAAGCCAATTAATATCATCTAGAAAAGGGTTAATTTGTTGCAGTGAAAGAAGATGAACTCCTAACATATCAAAATCTTTTGTCATATAAAATCGCCCAGATAAAGCAATCTTCTCTTGGAAGGCCTCAGTAAGTTCTTGAGAAAGATTCCAAGGCATTTTTGCACTACTGCGATCGTAGAGCGGTACAATAGCAACCTGAGGCTTTGCTTTCCCATCATCATGAAAGTGAAATTGCTGTCCAAGCTGTGTGCTTCTCTGCGTGCAGGCACATAAAGAAAAAACGGAGATGATGATTGATATTGAACGCATCAAATGACTTCCTGCCATCTAGTATAACCCCAAGTATTGCAAAAAACATTATCCTACCAAAAAAGTGATGATTCGACAAGTAAATCTGTTTACTGTGCGCGAATAGCAACCAAAGATGCATTTGGCGTGAGCAGTAAAGAGGGGGTCTCCATAGAAGAAATCGCACAGACCCATTGCCCATTGGCTAAAGAAGAAATATCAATAGTATTATCGCTAATGTTAAAAGCTACAATGGTATGGTCGTCATAAAGAACAGCAACAACGCCGTCTGCTTCAACAAGAGTAGTCACATTTTGTGCATACACAATACGTTCTTGTCTGAGCTTGCATAACTGAGAAAGAAAATTGCATTGATCCTTATTTTTTTCAAGGTCATCCCAATTGAACCAATTAATTGGACCATCATGACAGTAAGTATTATTGTTTCCACCATGACTTAATCCATACTCATCTCCCATTAAGACCAGTGGAATTCCACGGGAAAGAAGGTTTGCGACCAGGAAGTTTTTTTGCACTTGTTTACGTGTGTTTATAATAAAAGAATCATCAGTGGGACCTTCAGCACCCCAGTTGTTTGAAATGTTGTCATTGTCACCATCTTGGTTATCTTCTCCATTAGCTTCATTATGCTTTGAATTATATGAAACAAGATCTGCAAGAGTAAAGCCATCGTGTGTGGTGATATAATGGATCTGCTTTAAATAGGGTTTGCTTTCGCTAAATAATTGTTGTGAGCCTTTAAGAGCTTCAGAAAAAAGATTCTCAGAGGAGTTTCTTTTGTTAATGAAATTTCTAACAGTTGATGCATATTCACCATTCCACTCAGAGATCAGAGGTCCTCCTAACTTTCCTAAAAGATTGACACCCCCAGCATCCCAAGGTTCAGCTGTGTGAATTTTCTTGGAAAGGATAGGATCTTGGGATAAAGCTTGAAAAAAAGGAGGATTATCTAAAATAGTGCCATCTTTATCACGCGTAAGAGCGCCCCCTAAATCATATCTAAATCCATCAATATGACACTCCTCTGCAAAATACCGTAAAGAAGAGAAGATTAAGTTCATAGAGGCATCAGAGTTTGCGTTAATTGTGTTCCCGCAGCCAGTGTAATTAGTGTGTTCTCCTTCTTCTGTGAGAACAAAGTAGGCTTTTTTGTCAATTTGATCGAGCTGCATATTAATAGAGACGTGGTTATAGACGACATCGAGGATAACTTGAATATTTGCTCTATGAAGCTCTTTGATAAGAGTCTTGAATTCATGTATATGGGCCAATCGGTCGTTAGAAACTGTGTAGAGTCTTGTTGGGCAGAAGAAGTTTGAGGTGACATATCCCCAGTAGTGAACTAGTCTTTCGCCGTTTAAGGGATTGACACGGGGGTTTATGCTTCTATCAAACTCAAAAATAGGCATTAGTTCGACTGTATTAATGCCAAGGCTCTTTAAATGGGGGATTTTTTCGATAAGTCCGAGGTAGCTGCCACTGTTAGAAGTGTGACTTGAAGGATCCTGTGTAAACCCTTTTACATGCATCTCATAAATAACCATCTCTGCATAAGGAGTTTGTGGCGGCGTGATCCCTTCCCAGTCAAAAGTATGATCGAATGTGAAACGGCCTTTCGATTCGTATGGTGCTGATCTGTTAGGATTTAAAAGAAGAGACTTAGAAAATGGGTCTGTAACTGACACGCCGTCAACAACATAAGAGTATGTGAGGCTTGGGTCAGGCAGGGGGATCGATCCTTTGAATAGCTGGTCTTTATCTTTTGTTAATGAAATTTTTTGAATTTCATTGAGACCATCTTCTGAAAAAATTTGAAAATAAATTGAGCTTGCTTGAGAGGAGAAAATGGCAATCTCTAGATTGCCTCCATTTTGCAACAGACCCTGTTTTAAAGGGTTGAAAGGGCTTTTAAACGGCTCCTCAGAAGCCTTTTGATTGTCCATCAAGGTTGAATCTACAGAATGAATTAGAAAAATCATAGAAAAAAATTGCTTAATTTGGTATCAATGAGCCAGTTTAATTATTGAGAATGAAACTCAAAGCATGTATAATAGAGTCTTGTGATTGCAAGTCTTTAAGAAAGCTGAACACTATGGGTGTAAAATCTTTCGTAATATACAGAGCCGCAATCGAAACATAAAAATCCCTAAGGAGGGCGAATGTCACTAGAAAATGCCGAACACAACTTGAAAGAATTTGGCAAAGAGCTGAATCTAGATGGCTTAGCGTTTGATGAAAACCATACATGTATACTAGGGATCGATAATACGTTCTCTCTGCATTTAACGTTTGAGCCTAATTCTGACCGACTTTATCTGTATTCACCAATATTAGATGGTCTTCCGCAAGACAGTAAAGCTCGTTTGCAGCTTTATGAAGCTTTGTTAGAAGGATCGATGTTAGGTGGCCAGATGGCAGGTGGTGGAATTGGAGTAGCTACGAAAGAAGAGCTCATATTAATGCACTGTGTATTAGAGATGGCTACTGCAGATCCATCAACTCTAAGAAGATTTGCTCCAATTTTTGTTGAAGCTGTCGAAAGATGGAGAGATATCGCAACTAAGATTGTTGAAGGAAGATATGATAAAGAGCGTGATGGACCTAAGCTTCCAACAGGAATGCCTACACCAGGCGGTGGAGGACAAGGACCAGGCCAAAAGCCAGGCGATTCTTATATCAAGATCTAGTACGTTTTATTATTAGATAAAAGTTATGGAAGCCTTTGGGAGAACCCAAAGGCTTTTTTTATTAGAAGAATGTTCTTGCAAATTCTTCATAAAGAGGCCTTCCCGGGCCATTGCCATGAATAACCATAGGAAAGTTGCCTGTCTCTTTAACAAATACGCTTTTATCTTCTTTTGAGATCTTTAGCTCACTCTTATCTACATAAGCTAATGCAAGAAAAAATTCATTTGTTCGATCAAGGTAAACTAAATTCTGATTTTGTATAAAATAACGATGGCAGTGAAATTGATCATCATTGATTCGGCTTATTTTTTTCCAAGGGATTGAATAGTGATCCGAGATAATTTCTTCAATCATCAAAATTAAGAACGACACGTGCCCAATATAAGAACCTGAATTTAGGTATCTAAAAGAGGTGTCAGAGGGAGGATATTCAATTTTCAAATCGGCTACAGAATTATTAGGATAATATCTTCTTTCAGCAGAAAAGATGCACGGGACATGTTTTTGTGCAAAGGTAGTTAAAATTTTTTCTGGAGGGGCTAAAAGCAGAACATCAAATCCATCAACAAATAGAACGATGTCATTTTTTGGAAGAGTGTTTAAATGGGCAAGCATTCGTGTAAGTTTATAGAAATGGTTTCTGTAAGGTTGGTCCATTCCTACAACCTCAACTTCAATTCCAAAATGACGTCCACTATTGATTAAGTTGTCTAAGTTCGGACATGTATAGTTTGCGACGGTACATACATGAAGTTTTGGGTCTACAGCAGCAAATGAAAAAATCGTTGCTGTTGAAAAAAGGACAAGAAAAAAGCGTCTTAAGAACATTTGTTTTACCTCGGTTTATTGATTGTATTTATAAAAAATAGAGAATGGGCAGAAAGCCTGTAATTCATTGGTGCCACTTAAAATTATATGTTTAAGAGTTTTATACGTTACAAAAAGAAAAAACTCCACAGTTTTTGTGGAGTTTTGCAAAATTCGTTTTAGTGATCGAGTAGTTTAGAAACCGAGTGAAAAAGACATTTCAACAATTGGCATCATAATAGAATCCATCGGAGTTAGACCAAGTAATGGCTCATGGATGTCAATTTGATAAATTTGTCTTATTCTGGAGCTTCTATTGTATTCAATACCAGCAGAAATTACTCCAGCTAGTCCATGAAAACTTTCATTGCTTGAATCATTTTCAATTCCTGCCCAAGCAGAACCAAAACCTAGGAAAATAGCGCTAGGAGAATGAGAGTTTAGATACTTTAGATAAAGAAGTTTTGGAGTAAAGTAGTGAAAGATTTGCTCATCATTTTTTGTTTCTACTGTTGCGTATGAAAATGAACAGTCAACTGCACTAGTAGGGCTTTCAGAACGTATTCCAACACCAAATCCTGGCATAACAGTATTTTGCTTTCCAATATTTGTCATTTCAGGACCAAGTTTAACGTAAGGAATAAATCGTCTTGAGTAGTTGACATCGTAAATTGAACTTTCGTTGTTTAATGCAGTAAGAGCCTCATTGTCAAAGTCAGTTGAAGCTGCGTTAAGTCCAGAGAAAAGAGCTAACACGGTAAGCAAAGTTGGTATTTTCATAAACCCTCTTAAAGTTGATTAGTTTTTTCAAGCAAGCATACAAAGAGAAGGTTTGTTTGTCAATATTTATACGGGTTCAGGAGATAATGTATAGTTCTTATTAAGGTGAAATAGTGGCGTCTTTTAAGCACAAGTTAGATAGTTCTTATAGAAGATTGAACTTGATTAAGGTAGTAAGAAATGTCTGGATTATTTCCGTCTAAATCTTTCTTAATCTGCTTGATTGAGGACATTACAGTTGAGTGGTCCCTGCCAAATATATCTCCAATTTTCATAAATGGTAGTTTAAGTTCTTTTCTTAGAAGAAACATTGCAATTTTTCTTGGAAGAACCGCTTCACGGGTTTGTGATTTTGAAATGATATCTTCCTTGCGAATGCCAAATGCATTGGCAACCCCTTCTAAAATATGATCAGGGTTGAGTTTTAGTTTTTGCTCTTGTTCGCAGAGTTTTTTTAAAATAGGTTCAACGTGAGATAGTTCAAGAGTTTGGTACGAGGATTGAAGGTGGCTTTGGAGGTATTCAAGCGCTCGACTTAAAGATGCTGGAGTAGAGAAATGCGTTAATAGATAGTCGGTTAATGAGCGGTTCATTTCAGAGTGGTAAAGTTTGAGCCTCTTTTCAAGGATGATTGTTAAAATTGATTGATCAAAGGTTTTTTCAAGAGGAAGAGTAATGCCCCATTCAAAGCGACTGATGAGTCTCTCTTCAATATATTCTAAAAGACGAGGATTACATCTAGAACCCAAAATGATTTGCTTACCGGCGGTGTGAAGGGCATTAAAGGTGTGGAAAAGCTCTTCTTGTGTAGCAGCTTTTCTCCCAAACACTTCTACATCGTCAATAATCAAAACATCTGCAGTTCGATATTCTTCACGAAAATTTTGCATTTTAGAGGAGCGAATTGCATTTACGACGTGTTGAGTGAAGGTTTCAGCTTTTACAAAAAAAACTTTGAGTCCTCGATGACTTAAATGATTGGCTGCAGACATTAGTAGATGAGTCTTCCCGCTACCACTTGGTCCATATAGAAATATAGGATTGAGCTTGTTTTCGGGAAATTCCTTGAAGGAGTCATTTTCGGGGCTATAACCAAGTAGGTCTGAAAAAATTCTATAAGTCATTTCATTTGTTTTGTCTGCAACAAATTGACCTAGAGTGCAATGAGGGTAAACTACATCACTTTCAAATTTAAGTTCGAACCCAAAAACAGGAGGAGGTTCTTCTTTCCCGATTTTTTTTTCTGCTGTTTGAATATGAAGATGTATTCGGTGGCCGTTATTATTGCAGAAGGTCTTTTTTGCAAGTGGCACGATGTGCTCTTCAATCCACATCGCTTGAAATGAATCGGCAGGCTCAAGGTAAAGGTTACATGCGTCAAATCTCTGGATTCTTAGAGATCTCAACCATTTGTCGACTGTGTCTTTTCCAAAAGGTTTTTCTAATTCAATTAGAAAGTCTTCCCAAGCCCGCATAGCTCAAATTCCCTCTTTGGGGAGCGCCCCTGTTATCTCGCTCTCTTTGTCTTTTTAGGTTTAGTTGAACTTCTCATTACAAGCCATTGTTGGACAATACCGAACAAGGAGGAAAAGATCCAGTAAATATTTAATCCTGAGGCCATATTGTAAAAAATAAACATCATTACAAAAGGAAGAATCTTTGTCATGCTATTCATTTGTTTTTCTTGATCTGTTAATTCGCCTTTTTCTTTTTGCATCCAGGTGTTCATCTTACCCTGTACAAATGTCAGGCCACCCAATATGAATGGAAGAAGGTGGAAGCTAGTGCCAAAGAAAATGATAGGCGTTGACCAAGAAAATAGAGTGTCAGGAGCAGATAAGTTGTTGATCCAGCCAGGAATAAAGCTTGCGCCTCTCAGAGCGTAGCTAGATTGTAGAAGTTGGTACATTCCAAAAACAAAAGGAAGCTGGAGAATAGAAGGTAAACAACCCATAAAAGGATTAACCTTCTCGTTGCGGAATAACATTGCAAGTTCCATCTGGATTCTTTTTGGATCGCCCTTATACTTGTCTTCAATTGCCTTTTTCTGAGGTGCTATTTCTTTCAATCTTTTTTGTGATCTTAGCGCCCATTGATTTAATGGATAAATAATCAATCTAAGAACGATGGTTAATAAGATGATTGAAATACCCCATGAATTTGTCAATGCATGGAACCAATTTAAAAAAATTGAGAGTAGCTTAGCAAAAGGCTCTGCTATTGTTGAAATCCAACTTGTATATGATGTTGCATCAGATAATTGATCGCTTGATGAACCGCTAACAGCTAAAAATGCATCAACACTTGCTAATGTTTTCTTGTCAAACGGACCAGCATAAACAACATATTTCATTGCTTTAGATGAGGCTTTGTAAGGAGTCAAGATTTCATACCCAGGATATTTGCTTGCAGGATAAGTGTTAAATTCAGGGTCAATCGCACTCAAGCGAGTTAAAGCATGTTCGCCATTAATCTTATCTGCTTTTAATCCCATTGTCTGAGATGAAAGGGGATCTATAATAATGCCAAAATAGCCATTTGAAATACCGCTCCAAACAGGTCTTAAAGAGTCATAAGAAATTAAACTCTTAGGAAGCCCTATTTTTTTCACTTTTTGCTTTTTTCCATCCTTGCTTAAGTATTGAAGAATGGGGGAGTAAATACCGTTAACAAGGTCAACCTCAGTTACACCAGAAGAGATCCATAAACCAGTTGTCTCTCCAGTCACTTGTACTTCTAACTCAAGCGCGTAAGCGGCATCATCAATTAGTTTGTATGTTTTATGAATTGTGCGATCTTTTTCTTTACCGATGAATTCAATCGAGTTTTTTGTGAAGTTATGTACTTTATATGTTGTAGTAGAAGTTGAGTTTTCATCGATAAGAGATGTTGCATATAGACTAGATGGCATTTGAAAAATAACTTTTCCGTCACTGTCTTTTAAACTTCTTCTTAGTAGTGGTGTATGACCACCGAATGAAGGTTCTTTGACAACATCTGTACCTGTGTCGTCAATAATATGGTAAGAAAAATTTGGAAAATAAGCATTCTGAGGAGCTTTTTCGGCAATTTCATTGTCGATCGCAATAGTTTCTATTTTACCCTCTTTTTGACCATTGTCAGAAACTCCTAGATTGATCTCTGAGATGGCTCCACCAAGTGTTGAAAAAACGATTTGTTGTTTGTCGTTTTGTAAAACATAGAAATCCTCATTTCTGTGTTCAATGCTTACATGACGTTCAGGTGAGTCAACTTTTTTTATGACAACTTCTTGTTGATTTTCAGCTTTACTAGGGCGTTTGTCGAATATGAAGTTATTTAGTATAAGAAAAGCTGTTGTCATTACAAACATAAATAGAAATGATCGTTTATTCATAGGTATCCTAAATTTTTTCCTTTGGCATAGTATAGCAAAAAAAGAGATTAAACGGTAATAAAACCGGGATTGGTTAAAAAGATTTTATTTTCATTCGTATTTATTGAATGCAATAGAAGAATCTATGATTCTGAGGCATCAATATGAGAGATAAAAATTCTGAAGGATTCAGTGTTACGTAAATTTTCAAGCCAATCATCACAGAGAACATCATCAATTGAAGGAAGAGCATCATATGATTCTGCTTTTTCAAGAAAATAGATTGCTTTTTCAAATTGAGTGGTAATCGAATATAAGCACCCGAGATGGTAGTATGCTTCAACGTTACCAAGTTTTGCTGATTGAATTAATTTGTATTCAGCCTCGCGTAAATTTTGCTCTCGCATAGATGCATCAGGTGTGATCTGAGATAAATTGATTAGCGATAAGGCCCAGTCAAGGATTAGAAGTTCATTCTCTTCATTTGACTGATAAGCTATTTTATAGTGAGAAGAGGCTCTTTCGTAAATTTCAGGGCTTTCAATCAGTTCCCCAAGATGAGAGTAAACATAAGCTATTTTATAGTGAATGTCTGGATAGTCTGGATTAATCATCAAGACGCGCTTAAGTATTTCAATAGCTTTAACGTAGTAGTGATCTTCGTCAGCAAGATCACCCATTAAATCAAGAGCCATTGCATACTGAAATAGCCAATGAGAATTTAAATGAACAGCGTTTCTTTGTAGATTAAATGCCTGCTCAAAATTAAGAAGAGCTTCTTGCAATTCAACTTTATCTTGATTGGTTTCTGCAATCTTAAAAAGTGAGTATGCATAATCATAATAGTAACGACTTTCAGAAGTAAGAGAAATTGCTTTAAGATAAAACTTGCCAGCGCGTTCATAAAGAGCTGGATCATTTTCATCTTTTGCAAGAATTGAATAAGTTAGGCCAAGATAATGCCATAAGAAAGGTTTTGATCGATCGATTGTGAGACCAGCTTGGAATTTTTCTATGGCTTGGTAGTAATAATCTGGATCTTTATAGTAATGACCAAATGCAAATTGGACTCTGCCTTCTGCATATAGAAGTTCTGGTGTTTCAGAGAAGCGATCGATTGCTTCCATTGCTTTGTTATTTGCCTCAAATATTAAGTCAAGGCGGTCTGAAATTATACCAAGTGTTGCAAGAGCAATCGTCCACACCTGCATAACTTCTTCTTGATCATCTTTACAAGTGTGTGCTCTATGGCATTTTTCAATCGCGGAGTGGAGTCTTTTTGCATCAGAGACGTGTGTGCCAGAATCAAGGAGTAGTTTCGCCCAGTTGTACCAAATAGTTTCATTTTGAGGATGAAGTTTTGCTGAATTTGTAAAACATTCGTTTGCTTGAACGAAATGGTCTTCATCATGAGTAATATTGTAGAGCTTACTTAAAGAAACTGCGAGCAGGTACCAACTCTTATGGCTTGAGATAGATTTGGCAATTGCGCTTTTATGGCAATTGATAGATTTAAGGTAAAGTCTGATGTCATTGATCTGCTCTCCCAGTTTTAAGGAGATCATCCCGAAATCTTCCCAAAATGACGCAGGGAGATCTTCGTTATGTGAGGCAGCTTTTGAGTGTGCTTCGAGAGCTTCATTAAGGTCTGATGACTCGCCAGAATGGGTTGCTATATGGGACAAAACTTGTCCAAAATCCCACCACATTTGGGCAAAATTAGTATTTATTGAATCTGAGGAAAGCTCAATAGCTTTTTGATACTTTTCTTTTGCACCTTGGAAATAGTGAAATTCTTCTGTAAATTGGCCTAAGATAAATAAAGATTTACCCCAACCAGACCAAGCTAATGGTGAGTTTGGTTGAAGTTTTGAGGCAATTTTAAATTTCTTATTTGCAAGGAGTAGATTTTTTTTGGTTCGAGTTTCTAAACCAAATCGAAAAAGAGCGACCCCTTGTTCGTAGAATAATTTATAATTTTGAGGCTCTAAAGATGCTGCTAAAGTAAAGAGGTTCACCCCTTCATTGTCGCCTTGTACAAGTTTTTTTTGACCCTCACGCAAAAGAAAGTCTGCGTGGTTGTAATTGTCTTGTTCAAATAACAAGGGATGAAAGGAAGAATCTGACTTAACTTCTTCTAGGTCAGATAGTTCGCTGTTTGTGTGTTCTTGGTTATTCCTTGAACTGTCACAACCTTTTTTTCGCATATCCTCTCTCAATTTTCCTATTTGGAAAGTTTGTGATTATAGGGTAGCGCATGATTTACCACAATGAGTTCTCCCATGAAAAAAGTCGTTTTACAACTCTAAATAAAAATTGATAGGTAGTTGGCTTTTGAAGAATAAGGTGTTAGAAAATAGGTATTTTACATAAAATTAATTCTAAAAAATATGGAGAGAAAAATGATTTTGCAACAAGAGCGAACTGTACGTTTGTCTGAAACAGACGCAACCGGAATTATTTATTTTACGAATTTATTCAAGTATGCGTGTGAATCTTTTGAAGAGTATTTAGAAAATGAACTCAAAAGGGGCGGTCATACTTTTCATACGACAAACATTGCCTTGCCAATAGTTGATGTGAAGGGAGTGTTCTTATCTCAAATCACTACAGGTGATAAAGTCTCTATTTCTCTTGAAAAGCTAGAAAAGAAAAGAACCTCTCTTATCGCTACCACTACAATAAAGAAGGGGGAGACAATCGTTGCTAAAATAACGATTGTTCATGTAGCTATATCAAAACTCACAGGAAAAAAAATACTCCTAAAAGATTGTGAGTCTCTCGTGCAACAAAGCGCTTGTCTTTAAGATTAAATTGATTAGTTTTCGTAGGGCTAAAGTAGATGAATATCACATTCATCTGGGATTTTATATCTAGGAAGAAGCTCCTTTAGTTGAGCAATTATGTTAGAGATGCTGATTGGTGATGTGGTTTCTACTCGGGCGACAGGTCTACAACCAAATTCATCACATGATCTATAAGAAATAGATGCACTGCTTATTTGAGGTATTTGCAAAAAGAGTGCTTCTAATTCATCTAAGAAGATGTTTTCGCCTCCTGAGATGATCATCTTATCTCTACGTCCCAATATTTCTAAACCATTTGGGCCAACCAAGCCTAAATCATTGGTTCTGTGCCATCCATCTACTCGCTGTGTCTTGGTGTTTAGGTAGCCTAAAAAGAGAGTCTTTCCTCGTACCCAAATTTCTTTATCTGCATCGATTTTTATCTCCCTTCCTTTTAATGGCATGCCGAAATGAACGCCGAACTCTTTTTCATACCTCGCTGTTGCAAATTGAGAGGAAGTTTCTGTCATTCCATATGTCAGAAAAAGAGGGATATCAAGTTCTATCGCCCAATTGCATATTTTCTCAGGTATTGGGGCTCCACCAACTAAAATCGCCTTCAACCTTTTGTACTGCAACCTCTCCCCAGATGCAAGAAACCGCTTGAGTTGCGTTGGCACAAAAGAAAAATGTGTGGCAAAACATTTATGAACATCTCCAATAATAATCGATGCTCCTGCACAAAAGGCTCTAAATAATATAGCAATACCTCCAATATGATTAATCGGGAGAGACAAGTGGTATGAATCGCTCTGTTTGAGAGCAAGATCGGGATGGGGATTTTTTGCTGAGTAGAGGTGATTTTCAAGGGAGTGCATTGCAATTTTTGGGGAACCCATTGTCCCGGATGTGCACATTAGAGTGTCAACACTACTCTCTAAAGAACTGATATCCAAATGGGGTAAATGCGGTTCCCTGATAGAAATGGGAAGAGGGGTTTTATCTCGTCTAATAATAGAGAAAAAGGAAACTATGCTATCAATTTGAAAAGTTGCATAAAAAATTTCTGCTCGATCTTCTGCTCGATCAATCATCTGATTAAGTTCTGCATACGTGTATGATCGATTATCAGTATAGACAGCAATATTGTTTGGGCAAGTTTTAGACGCTTCGTAAATTGGGCAACATTTCATTTCTTTTAAGACCTTCTATGTCAAAACGTATTATAGATCCATTTTGAAACTGGTTTTCTCCTGGAAAAAAGCCATTTGAGAAATATTTAAGAGTATCAACCCCAAAAGGAGATGAACAGCCTAAGGTTTTCCCCATTCTCACAATATGCGACAAACCAATAACAGATTCAAATGCGCTTGAAAACACCACAGTTTTATTGTGCTTTCTCGCTTGTAAAACGATGTTTTGGCATTGAGCAGTTCCACCAATCAAGGTTGGTTTGATGATGATGTAGCCAACTCTATCATGCTTAAGGAGGGATTCAATGGGGTTTGTACTTACAACTTCATCAAGGGCAATAGCAACATCAGTATTGACGATAAAATAATCAAGACTCTTATATGGTACAGGGTCTTCGATATAGAGAATTTCGTTTTTGTTAAAGCGATTTACAAAATCAATGGTTGTAGGGACACTCCATTTAGTATTCACATCGAGTCGAACTTTACTGCCACTATCAAGCCATTTCCTTATTCTTTCATAAGTCTCTTTCTGAGAATCGGATGCTTTCACCTTGACGTCTTTAATGCCAGTTTCTATGGGATCGCCTTCAAAAGAAAGAGTTGTCTTCTCGAATGTGGTTTCATTTTGATTATTATTTAAGTCACAAAGAGCTGAATCTATTCCAAACATGACAGAAGGAGGAGAGATGAGAAGAAATGGGTTCCCGCTTAACATTTTCTCTTTAATTCTTACAGTGTGGGAAAGAGCTTCATCAAAACTTTCAATACTTCTTCCAGGGAGCGGTGCTATCTCGCCTACTCCTGATTTTCCATTTTCATCAACTAGATGGACGATTAGACTTTGTCTTTTCCCAAGTTTTTTATTCAATCTTAGAGTTGTGTAGATGAAAAATTGAGAAATTTTCATACAATCAATCCGTAAGTAAATGTCAAAGTGTAGATAAGAGCAAGTAGTGCTGATTTTGGGAAAATTTGGGAAAATTCAGAAGAGCGTTTCGCTGCAAATGTAGCGCTGATTAGAGGTATGCAAGGAAATATAAGTAAGGTTATTGCACCAACAGTAATGGGTAGGGCAAAAAAGTAAATCAAAACAAGAGGGAGGAAAAAAGGGTAAAGAGTGAGAAATGCAAATTCATATTGACCAAATCGACGGCCAAATCGAACAACAAGTGTTCTTTTGTCTGCTTTTTTATCAGTGAATTCATCGCGTAAATTATTTAAGCACATGACAGCTGAGGTGAGTCCTCCAAGACAAATACCAATCAGAAAGCTCTCTGGAAGAATTTTACCACATTGCATGTAACACATAAGCATTGTAGGAAGGCCTGCCATGAAGAGAGTGTTTATTACTTCTCCAAGACCTAAATAGGAAAAGGGTAGCGGACCTGTTGAATATCCAAGGGCTATTAAAACAACAGCAAGGAATATCAAGGCTAAGATCCAACCTTCTTGGTATATCAGAGGTGTTGCGATAAGAAAGGCCAGAGAAAAGGATAAGACCATTCCGAGTTTCATATCCTTTGCGCTCAACATTCCTGAGGAAACAGCTCTCAAAGGACCAATACGTTCGCTGGAGTCAGCTCCTTTTTCGAAGTCAAAGACATCGTTTGCATAATTTGCCCCAATTTGAAGAAATAGAGCTGAAAAGAAACAAATAAAAAAAGTTACCCAAGAAAAATACCCTAAATTTAAACCAAGTGCAGATCCAAGAATAACTGGAGCTATTCCAAAAGGTAAAGTTTTGGGTCTTGCTGCAATTATCCAGGCTTTTACAGGATACATATGTACTCCTATGAGCGTTTAGGGAATTTATTGAAGTTGGGGGTTCTTTTTTCAAGGAAGGCATCTCGACCTTCTTTTGCCTCTTCAGTCATATAGTAAAGCATTGTTGCGTCGCCAGCTAATTGTTGAATGCCAGTTTGGCCGTCGCAATCCGCATTGAAGGAGGCTTTGATGCATCGAAGAGCAAGAGGAGAGTGGTTAAGCATTTCGTTTGCCCATTCCATCGTAGTTTTTTCTAATTGGTCAAGCGGAACAACGCAATTTATAAGGCCCATATCTAATGCTTCTACTGCACTGTATTGTCTGCAGAGAAACCAGATCTCGCGAGCTTTTTTTTGGCCAACAATACTTGCTAGGTAACTACACCCAAATCCACCATCAAACGAGCCAACCTTGGGCCCAACTTGACCAAAAATTGCATTTTGGCTTGCAATTGTTAGATCACAAACAAGATGTAATACATGACCACCACCAATGGCATATCCACCAACCATGGCAATAATTGGCTTTGGGCATGTTCTCATTTCTCTTTGAAGATCTAGAACATTCAAAAAATCTCTTCCATCTTCACCCTGATAGCCAGACTCACCTCTGACAGTTTGATCTCCACCTGAACAAAAAGCTAAATTACCAGCTCCTGTGAAAATTATAACGCCAATGTTTTCATCAAACCGTGCGTCATATAGAGCACGTCTCATTTCTTCTACAGTATGCGGTGTAAATGCGTTGTGAACACGCGGTCTGTTTATTGTGATTTTAGCAACACCGTTGAACTTGTGATAAAGAATATCTTCGAATTTTCCGATACGCTCCCAAGGGAATGTACTAGTCATTGCCATTTGCATTTTTGCCTCCTTGCTTCAGAGAAGGTTAACAAAACTATTGAAAAAACAGAAGTGTATTTATTGAATCTTGAACAGTCACGCTTGGTTCTTCTTTATTTTGAATACAAGAGATGAAATGTTCTAGTTCTCCTTCGAGAGGAGCTTGATTTTCTATCTTTATTGAAACTTCTTCTCCGCCTTTATTGCAAAAAAGTAGGCTCTGTTCAAAGAAGTTTCCTCGAAATTGGCCAAATTCAGATAAAATATCGAATTGTCTTAATTTGTAGGGGTAGAGCCAGCTTGACTCAAGTATACAAAAAGCGTCACCCAAGTTAAATGTAAGAGTTGAATAGTCACAAAGTTCTGTGTTCGTGTCGTTATAAGATTTATATAGATTTACGTTTCGTGTTCTGTTGCCACTTTCTTTACTCTGACTTGCAAGTAGGTATAGACAAAGATCGATATCATGGACAGTTAGATCCTCGTAAACATTGATAGATTCTCTGCTTGGAGAGTTGCCAACTCGTTTACAGTTTACAGAAATAATTTTCCCGATTTGCCCTTCATCAATCATGCTCTTAACTTTTTTTATGACAGGGTTGAACCTCTCAAGATGGCCAACAAGTATCCTGTCGCTATGCATCAGCAAGTCTTTTGCGCGCTCAATAATAGTATCAACAGGTTTTTCTAAAAGAATAAATAGGTTCGGGTTTTGTTCGAGAGCTTCAATACAATTTGCTACATGTGTATTTGTTGGAGAAGAAACAATTAACCCATCTAATTTTTTACAATCAGTGAGAAATTTCTTGTGGTCATTACTGCATTCATTTCCCTTGGGGTCATAAATTGTAACCACCTCGACTGTATTTAGTTTTTTGAGTTGGTGTAGGTGATTTCTCCCCATCACACCAAAACCACAAATACCTATTTTAGCACGTCTCATACTGGTAAGTTCCTTTGCGGATTTCGGTCGTAATCGCTTCTGCAACTGGGCAATTTCCTTTAATCCCAAGTTTTTTATAGATTGGTTGATCATACACAACATTTGGGTAGTGCCCAGACTCTGGTCCGCGAAGGCCAAGCTCTGCTCTAATTCCAACCATATGAAGTTTCATTTGTTCGTATGCCATAAGGCAAAGTGGCTCTGCAAGTCTGAAATTGAAGCCTAAGTAAACGTGGTTGTATTTGCCATCTTGTCCTTGATTACAAATAGCTCTGATTCGCTCTGCTTGTAAGATCGAGTGCTTAGGAATACAAACCATTCCACCTTCGAAGGTTGAGATGTTTTTTGTTTTATAGAAAGAAAATGTACCAACATCTCCTATCATTCCAGCTGCACGGCCTTCTTCGTCGATTGCTCCAAATGCTTGAGCGGTATCTTCGATTACAGCAAGGTTATATTTTCTTGCAATGCTCATAATTGAGTTCATGTTACATATTCTTCCGAAAAGATGAACTGGCAGAATAGCTTTAGTTTTATCTGTGATCTTTTCTTCAATTAGAGTCTCATCAATAAGAAGGGTGTCTGGATTGATATCAACAAAAATTGGGGTTGCACCAGTAAAAAGTATTGCATTTGTTGTTGCGATAAATGTAAACGGAGTCACGATAACCTCATCACCAGACTTAAGATCAAGCGAATAAAGTGCAGCGATTAAAGCGCATGTGCCATTGCAAACAGCAATACAGTCTCTTAAGTCGAATTTTTCTTTAACGTAGTCTTCAAAGATGGTTCTTACCACTGCAGGCATATTAGGTCCTTTCTGTTTTCTTAAATAATTTGGAAATGAATAGCAAATTTTGTGATTCTTTGAAATAGAATAGAGAAACTTTTTGTGTTCTCACATAGCCTGCTTTGTTAATTTTTCGATTTCTTTAATAAGGAGCGATGAAGCTTCTAAGTGAACAGGATGTGAACAGTTTTCTAGTGAAGTTAGTTTTATGTGGTTAGTTGTGTTAATCTTTTCAATTTCCTTTTTCAGCTTCATATATGCATTGTCTACTTCACCAAAAATCATTTGGATTGGTTGGCAAATCTCTTGTAAATGATCCCATAAAGGGGGAAGTTTAGCAATAGAAAATTTTCTAAAGACAGAGACAAGTAATTCAGAATTTTGGTGAAATCTTTTCTCAGGTGGCGTGAAAGTCGAGAATAAAGATTGTGAGTACCAGTCTGTAACAAACTGGTTTATCGGCTCCTGTTTGAGTTTTTCAACCCATTGATTTTCCCAGATTAAACGAGATTCTTTTTCAAGTTGAGTTCTTAGACCTGGATTTGTCGATATTAAGGTGAATGAGGTAAACCAACTGTTCCTAAGTGCGCTAAGCATAAGTGCAATGCGACCTCCTAAAGAATAGCCAACAATATGAGATCGGTATGGGATGTGGTTGAAAAAATCTTCAAGTTCGCAAAGAGGAGACTTTCCATGTCCTGGCAAGTCTATTGCAATTGCATTGAATCTTAAGTTTGAAAAATGGTCTAGATAGAGTTCCCAATCATCACTTTTCCCTAAAAAACCGTGTAGAAAAACAATGTTGTTGTTTGAAGGAAGTGGCTCTATCGGCCGTTTAAGGCAAAATAGCATAGTTCCTTCTCTTTTTTACTTCGCATCATTTTCTTTTTCAGGTGATCTTCAATTTCTTGATGGAAGAGAAAGTTTTGCTCTGCATTACTCTGCACTTCAATAACACATGGCCCTTGTCTTTCGGAGGTGTTGTATAAAAGATTTTCGTATTCGGTTTTTTCTTTTGCTTGATAGTATGGGATTTCAAAGGCTTTTACATATTTTTCAAAATTACGATTATGTTTTTGAACCCAATATTCTGAACATTCTTTCTTTTTTACTGAAATAGGTAAGAAATGAAAGATGCCACCTCCGCCATTGTTTAGTAATACAATTGTTACAGGGAGATTTCGCTCTTTCAATAGAGCAAGAGAGGTTAAGTCATACATAAATGCGACATCACCAATAACGCAAATCAGAGGTCGTTGAGTGTGTTCTGCGATACCAATTGCCATTGCTAAGACGCCATCAATTCCACTTAATCCACGTTTTGAGAAAATCCAGCCCGTTTCTTGTTGTGGGAACAAGAACGAGTCAGCATATCTTATTGGTAGGCTGTTTGAAAAAAACAGATCTACATGAGCCATGGGTTGAGATATTAATGAAAAAACAGTGTAAGGCTCGTTTAGCTGGGGACAATCCATAAAAAAACTCTTCAAAATTTCTTCAATATGAAGCGAGTATTCTTTCCATAAACTTAGCCAGTAACTAGGTGTTCTAGGAGAGCATTTTCGAGATAACTCATGGCAAAGAGTTCCAACCTTCATCTCAATATGGTGCGTAATCGAATGGATCGAATCGTATGAAAGAGGGGAATTGACAACATGAAAAAAACGCGAACATCCCATAGAGCTTGCCCAAGTAGAAAGAGGCTTAGAAACAACAGCTCCTCCTAAATATAAGATTGCTTCAGGAAGCATTTTTTCTTTTGAAAACGTTGTTTGTAAAATGTGGTTATAGAATGGAATAACTGTTGAGTCCCGTCCGAGAGATCTTAATCCAGAAGCAGGATCTGCGAATACAGGCCATTGTAATTTCATAGCGAGAGCTAAAATTGCATCTGATGAGTCATCAGTAGGAAGTTCTCCAACGATGATCAACCCTTTTTCGATTTCAGAAAATTCAGCTGCCAAGCATTCGATTTCTTCTTTTGACAAAGAAAAGGAGCCCATTTGGTATTGTGTTTGAGGGAGAGGATGGGAAAATTCTTCTTGAGTGCTTTTCTTTTCCTTATTTAAAAAAGGTTCGCGGATCATAACGTTAATATGTACCGGCCCCATAGGAGATCGAACTGCTTGATAGCAAGCCTGATCGATTCTTCTGGGCAAACTTTTTAAAAAGACTTTGTCTTTTGGAGGAATGATGTTTAGCTCATCTTTCACAAGAGAGTGAAAAAAACCAGTTTGTTTCATTGTTTGGTTTGCACCACAATCGTGCAGTTCAGGAGGTCTGTCAGCAGAGATAATGATTAATGGAACTTGGTCTTTTTGAGCTTCTGCAACTGCTGGAGCTAAATTTGCAACAGCTGTTCCTGAAGTTACAATAATACAAACAGGTTTTCTTGATGCTTTAGCCATTCCGTAAGCATAAAACCCTGCACTTCGTTCATCAAAATGTACGTAAGTTGTTGCCATGGGATTTTCAATGGCTGCTAAAACAAGCGGTGTTGATCTTGAACCAGGGCAAATAACAAACTTATCAGCAGAGCACTTCACAAGCTCTGCGATAATCATTTTTGATTGAATCTCGTTCAATTCTTCTACACTTGATCCAGACATCGACCAACTCTCCATAAATCTATTTTGTGATCCAACTCATCCCATTCATTCTCAGCGATTGAGGAGTGCACAATACCCGCGCCAGAAAAAAGATGCAATTTGTTTTCTACAATTAAGGCTGAACGGATGCCAACAAATAAGCTCGATTCATCACTGGAAATCTCACCCAGAGCGGATGCATACCATCCTCTGTCAAACGGTTCAAACTCTTCAATTATTTTTAATGCTTCAGCTTTTGGGTATCCACTAACTGCAGGAGTAGGGTGAATATGATCGATTAGAAACTGATCACTATAACGCTCTTTAAGTTCAACCGAGAATGGATAGCTTAAATGGCATAAGTTCGGCGTGTTTTTTAGGTAAACTTCTTCTTCTACGCTAAAAGGCTTTGCTATTGTGTATAGTTTAGCTGCAATGTCCTTTTTTACAAATTCAAACTCAAGCAAATCTTTAGAAGAAGTGAGTAGTTCAGCAGCTTGTGCAATTGGTCTTGTTCCTGCTAATGCTTCACTTTTTAATAAAGCTCCGTCACGATGAAATAAGAGTTCTGGTGTCGCTCCAAGAAAAGCAGTATGTGGGCCCATTAGAAAAGCAAATGGAGTTGAAGTTCCACATTTGTTATAAATCATCGTGAACATTTCAAGAGGATCAAGAGGGTGGTCAAATACAAAAGTAGTTTTTCTTGCTAGTACAACTTTCGGAATGTCACGCTTCTTGAATTTTGCGATCATCTCACGCCATTCTTCAAAATTTGGAGAATCTTCCCTGTATACAGGAGATGGCATTGCTGGAGAAACGTGTGGAATGTCAAGAATGTATTCATGTTCCGGTTGAAGGTGAAACTTTTCTGGAAAAGCATTCCATAAGTTTGTTTTACGTGGAATAGGAAAATCACAAGCGTAGTAACTAGTCGCTGAAGGATCGATGTTTTTTAGTGAGCCGATAGCGCATCGATTTCTAAATAATACTGTGGGATAAGTTGATCCAACATCCAATTTTTTCATAAATCACCTTTCATTGAGGATTTTTCACCAATATATAGGGAGACCGTGCCAAAGTTCATAGCTACTTGACGGCAGTTTGTTAGTCCGTTGTCTTCCATCATTTTTATAAATTCATCACCTGATGGAAATTCTTCTATTGTGTTGGGTAGGTAGGAATATGCAAGCTTCTTCTTAGATATTTTTGTGCCTATCCAGGGAACGATGGAATTGATGTAGAAACCAGAAAGCGATCTTATGAGGGGATTTGTCGGTTTAGAGAACTCTAAAATCAAAGCTCTACCAGCGGGTTTTAATATGCGAGAAATTTCTCGGATACAGAGACTGGGATCATTGACGTTTCTAATGCCAAACGACATTGTAACGACATCAGAACATACATCATCAAGAGGTACCTCAAGAGCTGACCCAAGCATGAGTTTGACTTTTTGGTTATCTTTGAATTTTTTTCGGGCAATTTTTAACATCTCCATTGAGATGTCTAGTCCAAAAAAAGTTGCATTGACGTTTTGCAGCGCGAGAATTTGATCGCCAGTTCCACAAGCGAGGTCAACAATGAAAAAAGAATCAAGTTTTGGTAAATATTTTATCAATTTTTTACGCCACTTACGGTCCTGTCCAAGGGATAAAAACCTGTTCGTTTGATCGTACCTATCTGCTATTTGATCAAACATTTGCGCAATTTTGTGTCTAGATTTTTCATGCTTCATATTCGAACAATCTATCAGATGAGAAATCAAAGCACAACAAAAAAAGACTTGAATTTGCGTAAAATTTAAATTAAAATTTGACTCATTAAAAATTAATTTAAGGAGGAGAGGTGGAAGAAAGTTACCCATTATTAAGCAGAACTCAAGGAGATAGTAGATTGGATATGACAGAGGTAGTAATAAGCAGGGGCCAGCCAGAAGAAAGGGTTGAGCAACAGAAGGAAATGTCAGCATCAGCAGCTGTTTTAGGCGCAATTGTTGGCAATGAAGAAGCAAGAACGTATCTTGAACAAAAAATTGCACGTGTGAATATCGCGCTAGAAGGGATATTCTTCGTTGGTGCAGTCACACTTGTGATTGTTGAAGGAACGACAGGAAAGTTAAATCTAGAGGCAGCCGGGTGGGCGGCCAATGTGATTGTTATTTATACAGCGGGGGCTGGTGGTTATTACGCTCGTCAAACAGACAAACTTGTTGGGTTTAGCTACCAAGTTGATCGCTTGCGAGGACAAGTAACGCGTTTGTCAGAGGAGGTTGATAGGATTGCGCCTGAAGTAGATCGATTGACTGCTCAGAATGATCAGTATACACAACTTCTGCAGCAGCATGCAGCTATGCAAGCAGAGATGGAGTCAATAGTCACCCGAATGACTTCAAAGTATGCTGAGCTTTCTGGTTCGGCAGATGAAATAGAAGGTGCTGTTGATGGTTTAGTGAAGCTGAAGCTGCAACTAGATGTTCTTTTTCCAAAACTAGAGGCATTAGTTGATGGATTGAAAGGTCAAGTATTTGAATTGACAGGACAGGTTGATGAATTGACAGGTCAGGTTGATGAGCTCGAGGAGAGGGTTGATCAGCTAGGCACTCAAATAGGTGAGCTGACTGGTGAAATTGACAGTCTTGAGAAAACAAGACTCGGTTTACAAAGAGCCGTTGAACTCCTTTCTAAGGTGCAAGGAGATGCTAATATACAGGGAGCGTTTGATGAAAAGGTAAATCAAGAAGCTGCTAGGTTGCAAGAAGAAGAAAGAGCTATTATCTCTCAGCAAAAAGAGCTGCAAGGGAAGAGGCAAAAACTGCAAGATGAGCAAGAAAGTCTCATCGCGCGGGAAGCTCAGTTGCTTGCAAAGCTAGAAGATCAAGCAGAAAAGCTTTCAAAACTTGATTCTTTACAAAGATTGGCTGTCACTGGCGCGAAAAGAAAGCTCTTTTTAGCAAACCAAGTGAAAAGATTAGAAGCTGATCGTGCCGTGCTAAAAAGATTAGCACAAGTTGAGGGTCAAAAAAGAAGAGAGGCTGAAATGTTGCTTGGACGGGTTTCTCGAGCAGAAGACGGAGATCAAGGTGCTCACGCTGCAGTAGCAGCAGTGGGGGGCAGAGCATTAGTGGAAGGGAATGTTAATTACCCTCCCACTGGATCTAGTTTGTTCGTCTAACGTTTGAAGTTTTTAGGGCGTCTATTTTCTAGGCGCTCTTTTCCTGTCTGCTTCAGTTAGATACATTTTCCTAATCCGAATGCTTAAAGGTGTTACTTCAATCAATTCATCGTCTTGTATAAAGTCGATAGCTTGTTCAAGGTTAAGTTTTCTTGGAGGAGGAAGTACAACGTTTTCATCCGTTCCAGATGCGCGAACGTTAGTTAATTGTTTTCCCTTAACTGGATTAACAACAAGGTCAGTACTTCGATTGTGTTCTCCGATAATCATCCCTTCATAAACCTCAATTGTTGGGTCCACAAAGAAGGATCCTCTGTCAACAAGGTTAAATAGAGAGTATCCAGTACATTTGCCTTTTGCGTTTGAAATCAAGGAACCTCTTTTACGTCCTGGAATTTCACCTTTCATTGGTTTAAAGCTGTCAAAAACAGAAGTTAAAATACCTTCTCCTTTTGTCGCTGTCATAAATTCTGAGCGGTATCCCATGATTCCTCTAGTTGGCATGAAAAACTCAAGTGTAGAGATGCCATGATCGTTTGTGCTCATCATGCGCATTTCACCCTTACGTCTTGCTAGTTCTTCAATTACGCCACCAGAAGATGTCTCTGGAAGTTCGATGTGGATGTTTTCAAACGGTTCGCACTTCACTCCATCAATCATTTTTGTGATGACTTTAGGTTTTGAAACTGCAAATTCGAATCCTTCCCGTCTCATTGTTTCAATAACAATAGATAAGTGAAGTTCTCCACGACCTGACATCCGAATCGAATCTTCACGACCGTCGACAGGTTCAATTTTTAAAGAGACGTTAGAGCGCTTTTCTTTCATCAAACGATCGCGAATTTTATTCATTGTTACATGCTTTCCTTCTTTTCCAACAAAAGGAGAAGTGTTAACTAGAATTTCAACAGAAATCGTTACGTCACCAAGTTCGATTGGAGGGAGTTGGTGTAGGTGGGCTGGGTGAGTTAGTGTGTCTCCAATCATTACCTCGGGAATCCCTGCGATAGATACAATATCACCAACAGAAGCTTCAGGAAGTTCAATTTTCTTTAATCCTGAATACCCTTCGATCAAAGTGACCCTGTGATTTGTTGGGTGCCCATCTTTATCGATACAAGCGATTGGATCTCCTTTACGAATTATTCCTTGTAAAACTCTTCCAGCGGCAGATCGTCCTGTAAAGTCATTATATGAAAGAGTCGTTGCCTGCATAAGAAACGGTTCTTCTTCTGATCCCGTTGGAGGAGGAACGTGTTCGATGATCATTTCAAATAAAGGTCTCATGTCAACCCTTGGATCTCCTTCATTTAAGAAAGCAAATCCACCTAAACCAGAAGCAAAAGCATATTTGAAATCGAGTTGTTCGTCTGTTGCTCCAAGTTCGACAAATAAATCAAAAGTTTTATTGAGAGCATTTTCTGGGTTTGCGTGTGGTCTGTCAATTTTATTTAGAATGACAATCGGGTTAAGTCCTCTTTTTAATGCCTGAGAAAGAACAAAACGCGTTTGAGGCATCGGTCCTTCTTGTGCATCTACTAATAGTAGGACTGAATTGACCATTCCGAGCACCCTTTCAACTTCTGCTGAAAAATCGGCGTGACCCGGCGTGTCGATTAAATTAATTTTATACTCATCAAAAAGAAGACTTGTATGTTTTGCAAAAATTGTGATCCCACGCTCTCTTTCAAGGTCGAAAGAGTCCATAGCTCGTGTTTGAACTTGTTCATTTTCACGATAGGCTTGGGTTTGAGCGAGAAGGCTGTCAATTAATGTTGTCTTCCCATGATCGATATGTGCTACAATAGCTACATTTCTTATGAATTTTGGTTTTGGCATGTTCCTCATTAGATAAACTGTTCACTGGAAAAAAGTATAGCATTTTAGAGCGCTTTTTGCTAGGATAATGTGATTAAGCACATTTGTACAGGAATGGATTCTTTGAGAAAAAAGACGTTAGCTTATAAACGCCAGTTCGAGGAGTTTCCAGCAGGTAAGGAAGTAAAAAACCTTTTATCGTCTGTTCTAAAAAAGATTGATACCAGACAAAAAATTAACATTTCACAAATTCGAAATACTTGGTCAGAATTAATTGGTGAGAAGTATTCCGCCATGACCGAGGTTATAAGTTTTGACGATGGCGTGTTAACGATCAAGATCAACTCGGCCCCTCTATTTAGCATTCTAAAAGCTGAACAAAAAACAAAGCTAGAAAGTGAAATGAGAAAGAGGATACCGGCATTAAAGTTGAAAAAACTTAACTTTCGAAGGTGAGAAAGAGATAAGGCATGACAACCATGACAGATAAAGATAGCAAAGGCAAAGAAAAAGCTTACGACGCAAGCTCAATTACAGTTTTAGAAGGGCTTCAGGCAGTTAGAGAAAGACCTGGTATGTACATTGGAGATACTGGAGCAAATGGTTTGCATCAGTTGATCTATGAGGTCGTGGATAACTGTATCGATGAAGCAATGGCAGGTCATTGTGACAAAGTTCTTGTTACACTTGAAAAAGGTGGCGCCATTACTGTAGAAGATAATGGTCGCGGGATTCCTATTGGAAAACATGAAAAGGAATCAAAAAAACAAGGAAGAGAGGTCACTGCTGTTGAAGTTGTTATGACGATTCTTCATGCCGGTGGTAAGTTTGATAAAGATACTTATAAAGTTTCAGGTGGTTTACACGGGGTCGGAGTATCTTGTGTGAATGCTCTATCAAAAGACATGAGCGTTTTTGTTCATAAAGATGGGACTGAGTACGTAATTTCATTCTCTCGAGGGAAAGTGGTTTCTCCTTTGAAAAAGGTTGGAGCATCAACGAAAAGAGGAACAGCTGTAAGGTTCTATCCAGATGAAACAATCTTCTCTGTAACAAATGTCGATTACGAAACAATCCACAACAGATTGCGAGAGCTAGCTTTTTTAAATAGAAATTTAGAAATTGTTTTTAAAGATGAGAGAAATACAGAGCATGACGAAGTTTCCTTCAATTACGAGGGAGGGATTGTTTCTTTTGTTCAGTATATAAATGAGACGAAAACACCATTGTTCCCAGATCCTATTCATATTAGTGGTAGAAAAGAGCTGCATGATGGACCTCTTGAATTTGAAGTGGCTATGCAATGGAATCAATCATATACAGAATCGGTATTCTCCTATGTGAACAATATTTCAACTCGGCAGGGTGGTACGCATTTAACTGGATTTTCTACTGCATTAACTCGCGTTCTCAACACATACATTAAAAATCACAGTCTATTAAAGAATGCGAAGACAACGATTACAGGTGAAGATGTTCGAGAAGGGATGACAGCAATCATCTCGGCTAAAGTTCCTAACCCTCAATTTGAAGGGCAGACCAAGCAAAAGCTCGGAAATGGAGACGTTGGATCGGCCGTACAACAAATTGTTGGGGAAGAATTTACAATATTTCTAGAAGAAAACCCTTCAGTTGCTAAAACAATCGTTGAGAAAGCAGCGATTGCTTCGCAAGCTCGAGAAGCTGCAAGAAAGGCAAGAGAACTAACACAACGAAAATCTGTTTTAGATGGAGCAAGACTTCCTGGAAAGTTGACAGACTGTTCAGAAAAAGATCCTGCAAAATCTGAAATATATATTGTTGAGGGAGACTCAGCGGGAGGATCGGCTAAAGGTGGCCGTGACAGAAGATACCAAGCAATTTTGCCAATCCGCGGTAAGATTTTAAATGTGGAAAAATCACGTCTACAAAAAGTTCTGCAAAATACAGAAGTTGGATCAATGATTTCAGCATTTGGTTGTGGAATTGGAAAAGATGGATTCAATCTTGAAAAACTTCGCTATCACAAAATCATTTTGATGACGGATGCCGACGTCGATGGATCTCATATTCGTACACTTTTATTGACGTTTCTCTATCGACACATGCCTGCATTGATTGAAAATAGGTATGTTTATATCGCTCAACCACCTCTATATCGCGTTTCTAGAAAAAAGGTGTCAAAGTATATCCACTCAGAGCGTGAGATGGATGAATACCTTCTCAATCTAGGGATTAGTGATATTCATTTAAGAATGGCATCACACAACAATTATTTAGAGAAGTCTGAAGCAAAATCTCTTCTTGAAGGGATATTGCGTGTTGAAGAGTTGATTTCTGGCTTAGAGCGAAAAGGTGTTCCTTTTAGAGAGTTTATAAGATTAAGAAATGAAGAGGGTCTTTTCCCTAAATTTCAGGCGATGTTAAAAGACGAAGTGATCATGGTCTACTCAAAAGAAGAGTTTGTTCAATTAAGAGAACAAGACAGAGAAGATCAGAAAGAGAATTTCAAAGAAATGCTCGGCCCTGATTTAACAGAAGAAGACAGAACAAAGAAAATAGAAGCATTCAAAGCTAAACCTTTCCCTTATCTTGAGCTTTACGAACAAGAGCTCTTAGATAGCGTAAAATCAGTTTTAGCAGAGTTTTCATTTACTCTTGATCAATATGTTAAAGCAGAGGGAAAAATTCTTGATGTTATCGATGAGCATGGAGAAGAGACACCTTTATATACACTTAAAGAGATTATTGAATTTTTACGAGTGAATGGTCGTAAAGGAATTGAAATTCAACGATACAAGGGTCTCGGTGAAATGAACGCAGACCAACTCTGGGATACTACAATGGATCCTGATACAAGAACATTGATTCTAGTTACAATTAATGATGCTGCGTCAGCAGATCATATGTTCTCTATGTTGATGGGAGAAGAAGTAAAACCAAGGCGTGCGTTTATTGAAAACCACGCGCTCAGTGTGAAAAACTTAGATATTTAAGGAATCAGGAAAAGTCATGGAAGGCGAAGATCAGTACAAAGATGGCGCAATAGTTGAGCGTAACGTCGAAGAAGAGATGAAAGAAAGCTACCTGCGATACTCGATGTCGGTTATCATTTCGCGGGCGCTTCCCGATGCAAGAGATGGATTGAAGCCATCACAAAGAAGAATATTGTATGCGATGAAACTTTTAAGTTTAGCTCCAACAGCAAAACACAGAAAGTGCGCAAAGATTGCCGGTGATACATCTGGTGACTTTCACCCCCACGGTGAGACGGTTATTTACCCAACTCTAGTGCGTATGGCGCAGCCTTGGATGATGAGATATGCTCTTGTTAATGGCCAAGGAAACTTTGGTTCTGTTGATGGAGATCCACCAGCTGCCATGCGTTATACTGAAGCAAGATTAACCGCCCCTTCAATGGCGCTTATGGAAGATCTTGATAAAGAGACTGTTGACTTTGTTCTTAACTACGATGAGACGAAAAAAGAGCCTGTTGTTTTTCCATCAAAATTCCCAAACCTTCTTTGTAATGGTTCCTCAGGAATTGCAGTTGGAATGGCGACAAATATTCCTCCTCACAACTTAAATGAATTGATTGAAGCTACAACGCTTGTGATCGATGATCCTAAAGTTTCAATTGATGAAATCATGAAGGTAATGCCAGGACCTGACTTTCCAACAGGCGGTGTTATTTGTGGCGTGAAGGGGATTCGTGAAGCATTCCACACAGGACGTGGGAAGTTGAGATTAAGAGGCGTGATGCGCGTTGAAGAGGACAAAAACGACAGGCAGAAAATTATTGTCGATGAGCTCCCTTACAACGTAAACAAAGCGATGCTGATTACAAGAATTGCTGACCTTGTTAATGATAAAATTATTACAGGTTTAGCAGATATTCGTGATGAGTCTGATAAACGCGGAATGCGTATCGTTCTTGATCTTAAAAGAGGTGAAATTCCGGATGTTCTTATAAATCAGCTTTATAAGTATACAGATCTTCAGGTGACGTTTGGCTGTAATATGCTTGCACTTGAAAACGGACTGCCACGTACGATGAATATCAAACAACTGATCTCATCTTGGGTTGACCACCGTATTGAAGTTGTAAGACGTCGTACTCGATTTGAGTTGAAAAAAGCAGAAGCAAGAGCTCATATATTAGAAGGTTACTTAAAAGCGCTAGATCACCTTGATGAAATTGTCACATTGATTAAGAAGTCAAGCGATCGTCAAGAAGCAAGGGTTGCTTTAATCGCGAAGTATACACTCTCAGAAAAGCAAGCTGATGCAGTCTTAGAACTAAGATTATACCAGTTAACTGGTCTTGAGCGAGAGAAGCTAGAAAGCGAATATAAAGACCTTCTATTGAAAATTGAAGAACTACGTGGAATTTTAGCATCAGAGTTAAAAGTTCGTTCTATTATTAAAGAAGAACTTGGAACTTTGAGAAAGCTTGAAAAACAAAATGATCGTAAGACAATGATTACTCCTGCAGAGGAAGAATCTTTTGAGATGGAAGATCTGATCACAAACGAACCTGTGATTATCACTATCTCAACAGATGATTATATCAAGAGAATGCCTATAAGCACCTTTAGAGAGCAAAAAAGAGGTGGTCATGGTGTTATTGGCCTTGATATGAAAAAAGAATCTGATGGGCTTAAAGATGTGTATGTTGCAAATACTCATAATCATCTTCTTGTCTTTTCAAATTATGGTCGTTGCTACTGGCTTAAAGTATGGCAAATACCAGAGTCTGGAAGACGCTCAAAAGGAAAAGCGCTTGTCAATCTTATAGAAGGTTTCCAAAAAGATGAGAAAATTGCCGCAGTATTGCGCGTCTCAAGTTTTGAAGACACGGCTAGTATTATTTTTACAACGAAGAAAGGGGTAATTAAGAAAACAAACTTAGTTAGTTACTCATCTCCTCGTAGAAAAGGTGTTTTTGCAATCACGATTGATGAGAATGATGAAGTGATTGAAGCGCAACTTGTACGTGAAAACGAACAAGTGATGCTCTTTACCAAAAATGGTATGGCCGTACGTTTTGATCAGAGTATGGTTAGAGCAATGGGACGAACAGCAAGAGGTGTTCGTGGTGTAACTCTTAAGGGTGAAGGCGATAAAGTTGTCTCATCTATTGTTGTCAGCGAAGGCCATTCAGTTCTAGTTGTATGCGAGAATGGATTTGGCAAGCGTTCTAAAGTTGCAGACTTTAGACAGACAAATCGAGGAGGAAAAGGTGTTCGTTCTATTATAACGAATAAACGAAATGGGTTTGTTGTAGGAGTTATCGCTGTGCGAGATGAAGACAGTCTATTAATGATGTCAAATCAAGGACAAACTCTAAGAACATCTATGAAAGATATTCGCGTAATGGGCCGTTCTACTCAGGGAGTAAGGCTTGTGCAGTTACAACCTGAAGATTTTTTAGTAGCAGTTCAAAAAATTGAAGCAATAGAACCAGAAGAAACATTAGAAGTAGAGGAAAAAACTATGCCTGTAATGAAAAAAAGCGTGAAGTCATTGGATGAGCTTGAAGAAGATAAGGTAGACCTTTTACTGAAAGCGAAAAAACACGATGACGATGACGAGGAAGACGAAGACGAAGACGAAGACGATGAAGAATTTGAAGACGACGAAGATGATTTTGAAGACGACGAAGAAGAAGAATAGGAAGATTTGATGAAAAGAAGTGATGCTGGGTCCTTCATTACCATTGAAGGTGGTGAAGGATCAGGTAAATCAACATTGATCGATCGACTTTACGCATATCTGACCGATGAGAAAGAGGCGTTTGTTGTTAAAACTTTTGAACCTGGGGGAACTCCTTTTGGTGCACTTGTTCGAGAAATGCTTCTTGACAAACATGAAATCCAAATGTCAAGTAAGTCAGAGCTCTTTTTGTTTTTAGCAGACAGAGCTCATCATGTTGAAACCCTTATCAAACCAGCTCTTGAGCAAAACATGATTGTTTTATGTGATCGTTTCACAGATTCATCTTTAGCATATCAAGGTGGGGCGCGTAAAATTGCCCAAATCGATTCAAAGCTCGAAGAAGTTTGTCTTTTTGCAACGGGGGGATTGGTTCCTGATTTAACATTTTATCTAGACATTGATCCAGAGAAAGGACTAGAGCGTATTACGGGTGGTAAGGATCGTTTAGAGAAA
Organism: uncultured bacterium; assembly: GCA_964350315.1. Taxonomy (GTDB): domain Bacteria; phylum Chlamydiota; class Chlamydiia; order Chlamydiales; family 2-12-FULL-49-11; genus JAJZEO01. Next base: position 79,637 of record CAYGJD010000002.1, on the reverse strand, counting down.
GAGCATATCTCTTTTCATAAGCAAGTCAGAGAATCCTACCTTATGTTAGCGAAGAAATATCCTAAGAGATTTGCAATACTAGATGCTAACCGCTCAACAGATGAAGTGTTTCAAGAGGCAGTAGAAATCCTTAGAGCAAAGAAGATAAGAGCGCTCGTGTAGATTAAAGAGGTTTAGAGCAAGACCTGAGTTTATAACACCAAAGGTAAAGAGTTTCGTGGCACTACTTAATTTAAAATCGCTCAATTTGAAGCCACGATTATTCGCGCAGCTCTCCAATATTGTTAAAAACGAGTCTTTTGGTTCACCCTTTATTATTAAAGGACCAGATCGTGAGTTCACGCTTGACGCAGCTATGGCTCTTTCACATGAAATTCTTCTGCAGTACAGCTCAGAAACTTCTGAAATTAAGTTAAAAAAGAATAGTCACCCCGATTTTTTCATCTTCAGGCCCGAAGGGGCTCGCTCTATGCATTCAATTAGTGACATTAAGCGTTTGATTGATGATGCGATCATGCCGCCTTTTGAGGGTAAATATAAGGTCTATTTAATTACAGATGCAGAGGCGATGCTTCCTGTTCATGCAAACGCTCTTTTGAAAACTTTAGAAGATAAGCCAGAGCATTCAGTTATATTATTAACGGCAACAGAAACAACACACCTTCTTCCTACCATTGTCTCAAGATGTAAGACCATCTCACTTGATGAGGCAGCAAAGGACAAAAAAATTGATGCTGAATTTGAGCAAAATGTGATTGACTTGGTCGCTCATGCTTGGACAGGTCACATAGGCAAGTCACTTGTAAGGGTTGCAAAAATTGAAAAGATCATTGAAGAAATGGGTGTTGCAAGACTGGAAGAATTTATTGATATCGTTTTTGCCTTTCATCGAGACCTTACAATTTACCACCCAAATTCGAAGTATAAAGAGATCATTGCGCAAATGAAGGATGTCTATCTTCCAACTTTTGAAGAGCTTACCCAAACAGCAACTAAAATTCATTTAGGGTATCAAAGGCATGTAAAAATCAAGACTTTGGTTGAAACGATGGCCCTTTTTCCGCTTCGGAGCAGTTGAATCCAACCACTATTTTATAACATTCGATAAGGTGACGAACGCCATTTCTGGCTCTATGAGGCTTTTGTTCTGGAGGAATTCCGTAATGCTCTGCAATTAGATCTTTGGAGAGTTGGATGTCTGTAGCAACATTTCCTTCTCTTACAAGCCTTGACCATTGCATTGATGCAAGATCGAGCCAATTGTAAGGAAAATTCAACTCTTCTTGTAGATCGGGATCAATAATTTTGGAGAAAAATATCCGGTCAAAAGAAGGGTTTTGGCAAATAAACAGGGCTTTTTTTCTTTCTAGATTGTGTACTAGAAAAAAATTGAGGAGCTCTTTTTTCACCGTTGAGATGTCTTTGCCTTTTTTAAGCTCTTCATAGGTAATGCCAGTAAAAGCAAGAGAGTCAGGATCGCTCTTTTCAAAAGCAGAAGATGAGATATGAATCAAAGAGTTGTAAGAATCAATTCTTTCCCCAGTCTCTAAATTAATAAGTTCAATTGCTATCTCAACTGGCTCATGTTTTTTGTAATTTAGCCCGTTTGCTTCTGTATCTAAAAATATCCCAATCAACCGTTTCACCCCCAAATTTCTGATCATATCCAAGCGAAATATTAAGGAGTAGGATTTTTTTGAATTTTCGTTCTTTTCCCAAGATAGCATTTATGCTATGCTTTTTGGAAAATAGGATGTGGTATGAAGGGAAAGTCTACAAAATCAAATGAATGTGTCGTGCACTTTCTTTATGGCTATGAGATATCAGGGACTCTTATTGATCCTTCTGATTTAAAGATGACAATGAAACTTTTACTTGTCTCAAAAAACAAAGTTGAAGAAGCTAGAGAAAGTACTATAGAAATTTGTAACCAATTAGATTCTCTTGATGCAGAGATATCAAATGTTTCAAAAGAATATGAATTCGATCGAATTTCAAAAATCGATTTGTCTATATTACGATGGGCATTTTACTTGCTTAGAGATGCAGAAATAGATAAAAGAAGTTTGATTAATGAAGCAATTCGACTATCAAAAAAATTTTCCAGCGTTGAAGCGAGTAAATTTATTCATGCAATTTTGGACGATAAGGTGAAAAGTGAAAGTCAAACCACATGTTCTGTTTGAACTAGAAGAGAATGTATCACTAAGTAAATATTCTACATACAATATCGGTGGTCCCGCTAGAAAATTTGTGCAAGTGTCGAAAATAGAAGACTTGCAAGCTCTTATTCACACGCTCAAAAAGACTAAACAGCGTTATATGATACTTGGAAAAGGATCAAATCTTCTATTTGATGATCGTGGATTTAATGGGGTTGTCATCCTAAATAAGATTTCTTTTATTGAGTGGGAAGAGACAAAGGTTAAAGTTGGCGCGGGGTATAGCTTTGCCCTCTTGGGAGTGCAAACAGCAAGAAAAGGATTGTCAGGTCTTGAGTTTGCTTCAGGAATTCCAGGGAGTGTCGGTGGTGCCATCTTTATGAACGCTGGGGCCAATAAGATGGAAGTAGCTGATGTGATTCAATCAGTTGATTATATCACAGAAGAGGGAGCCTTAATTCAATTAAGCAAAGATGAGCTAGAATTTAAATATCGATTTTCGAACTTTCAGAGCATGAAAGGAGCGATTGTTTCAGCAACATTTAACCTTCAAAAAGCTCCAGATGCAAAAGAAAAGCAAAAAAAAATCCTAGATTATCGGATGTCAACACAGCCCTATAAAGCAAAAACGTGTGGGTGTGTTTTTAGAAATCCAGAAGGGGACTCTGCCGGAAGACTGATTGAATCTTGCGGGCTGAAAGAATTCTCTCTCGGTGGTGCTGCAGTTTCTCCAATGCATGCAAATTTTCTGATCAACAAATCAGAGGCAAAGGCAGAAGATATTAAAGCGCTTGTAAAATACATAAAAAGTGAAGTTGAAAGAAAAACAGGAATTGTCCTCCAAGAAGAAGTTCGATTTATTCCGTATCAAGAGGACGATCATGAGTGAAAAAGGGTACGACCTTCATATGCATTCGACATGTTCAGATGGCACTGCTACGCCTAAGGAATTGATCGATGGCGCAAAGCTTGCGAATCTAAAAGGCATTTCAATTACCGATCACGATACAACAGCGGCATACACTAAAGATCTTTTTGATTACGCAAAAGAGCAAAACATTGGAGTTATTCAAGGAGCAGAATTTTCTACGTTTCTTGATAAAACCCCGATTCATATTCTTGCTTATGGTTATGATATTGAAAACCAGTCATTAAAAGATCTTTGTTTAGCTCATATAAATAGAAGAAAAGATCGAAATGATCAAATTCTTGCTTCTTTAAAAAAGCATAGCATTGACATCTCTTATGAGGAACTTCTTCTTCCAGGTTCGCACGTTATTGGAAGACCACATATAGCAAAAGCATTAATGGAAAAAGGGGTTGTCAGTTCCATTAAGGAAGCGTTTGATATCTGGATTGGTGATGATAGGAAGTGTTTTGCAGCAGGAGTAAAGTTTAAGCCTCAAGAAACGATAGACATCATTCACGGTGCAGGCGGATTAGCAGTGCTTGCTCACCCGATTCTTCTTAAGAAAAAAGGTTTAATTAAAAACATCCTAAACCAATTCAATTTTGATGGTATGGAGTGTTACTATGCAGCCTTTTCGGAAAGTCAGAAATATCAAATGGTCAAGATAGCAAAAGAGTACGATTTGATTATGACAGGAGGTTCTGATTTCCATGGGGAAACAAAACCATATATTAAAATTGGCGCTTCTTATACAAATGATGATGAAATGAATAAGCTGAGAAGGTTATGAGCTGTTTTGATGAAATTTTTAAAAGGTTGAAAGAGACCTCAGGCATGAGCTTAAAGCTAGATGCAATTTTAGCTGCAGATGCAGCTCTTGGTTCTCCATCGCAAAGGTTTCGATCCATTCATGTCGCAGGCACAAATGGAAAAGGAACTACATCAACAAAGATTGCTCACACATTGACATCTTTAGGGTTCAAAACTGGGCTGTTTACTTCGCCACACATAAATTCCTTCAGAGAACGTGTTCAAATTGATGGAAAGATGATTTCAGAAGAAGATGCTTTGAAAGAGCTAAAAATCATTCAAAATACTTCAACAGAACTTACGTTTTTTGAAACATTAACTCTCCTTGCTTTTCTCTACTTTAATAAAAATGGAGTAGATTACGCCGTTTTTGAGACAGGGCTCGGAGGAGAAAAAGATGCAACAAATATACTTAAGCCCGAAGTGTCAGTCATTACAAATATAAGTAAAGACCATGCACATATTCTAGGATCAACTTTAGATGAAATTTCTCAGGCAAAAGCAGGGATTATCAAGCCCTACACACCAGTAGTATTAGGATCACGTGCAACAAGAGGGCCAATTTTAAAAGCAGCTTTTGAAAAACAGGCTCCAGTATATTTTGTTAAAAAATGTGATAATTGGCTCGAGGAAAATACTGAAATAGCCAAGTGTACTTTGAAAGTCCTTCTCTCATCAGAACAAATTAATGTATCATTGAACAAACCACCCTGTCGTTTTGAAGAGCATGAAATAGAAGGTCAGGTAGTAATATTTGATGTAGCTCATAATGAAGATGGTTTTCTACAACTCTTTGAAGAAATGGGAAGAAAATACAAAAATAGAAAGATTTTTACAATTTTCTCTCTTTGCCTAACTAAAGATGCGCAAAACATTATACCCTTGATCAAAGAGAAAAGTAGTGAGATTTTCTATTATGAAGGAGATCATGCTCGCCTTGCTTCGTACGAGGATCTTATGCCCCACCTGCAAAACGCTAAGCGTTCCTATCTAGATGATTTCATTCAATCTGCAAAAACAGAAGGTGGAGTTATTTTAGTAACAGGAAGCTTTTTCATTATGGGTGAGCTGCAGGCTAAGTTTGGGATTCTTGAAGAGAAGGATCTTCTGCTTCTATGTGATTGATCAGATCAAGGTCTCTAAAAAGAGAGTGAATCTCTGTAAAACCAGGATAGGGAGAATCATCCATATAGTAATCGGTTAAATCATGAGCATAACCAAGAATTCCCTGTATTGTTCGCAGGCGAGTTTCTTTGTTTTGAAGATTTTTTAGATCTCCCTTTGCAACAGAAATATGAAATCTAATTTCCTTTTTTGTTTCATCGGAAAAAGATTGCTCTAGTGTTTGTGAGAAGATGTCAAAATTTTCTGCATAAAGCTCTTTGGCAAGCGAGTATAAGTTTTCTGCCAAATCAAACATCTCAAGGGTTACATGTTTCGATTTGAATGATTCAATAGAAATCACTTTTCGCATGCGACCATCACTACCACGAACAAGCACGGGCTCTTTTTTTTCAGCCTTTACAAGGCAGGCTCTTGCAAAACGTATGAACTTTGTGTTTGTTTTAGACGGTCTGTGTAGTAGCAAGAAATCTTCGATGCGTGTTCTCAGCAAGTTTGCGCTTGAGGCTATCTCTTCTTGAGGTCGATCAGGACTTGTATTAGCAAGATGTTCAGCGTCTTCTGCAAGCATAACTACATTACGTCTGATTTCAAGCTGGTGGCAACGACCTGTTAAAGTGTTAACAAGCTCTTTTTGCTTTTCAAGATTTTTCTTACACGATGCATGGGGATTTTTTAGTGCTTTTGAAAGAGAAAGATCTATTTTTTCAAGTTGTAGTGAAAATTCTTTTAATTCTCTGTGTTCAGGAAGAAACCGTCTTTTGAGCAGCGCCTTGATATTTTCCAAATCGCCCTGGTGATTTGTAAGCTGCATAGACATGATTTTCCTAGCCCCACCGTTGAAAACCCGAACATTAGGGTTTATCACTATAAGAGTATTATATGCTAGAAATATTAAATTGTCAATTTAGTTATAAGGCGTCAAAAAAAAAATTATAACGAAAAGTCTTACTTTATATGGCGGTTTGCAATTGTTAAGGCATTTCTTCGATGATCAGCCCAAATTTGCCGTAACACTGTTTCCCGCTCTTGTGGCGTTCGAGCAGTTCCATGTGCGCTTCTTTTGCCTTGATCAATTACAAGTTCTCTCTTAAGTTCTAGGTGTGAGGTTTTCAAACTTACTAGCGTAGAGTTATCTCTTTTAGAGGCAGCTACAAACGCGCTCAGTGCGGCTTTAGCTTTTTCTGAAATTTTCTGGTTTCTTAAAAGCTCTTCAGCTTTTCTAAGAGCTTCATGAGTTTTCCCTGATCTCTCAGCTTCTTGGAGAGACTTAAATATAGCAAGAGGGGATGATGTCGATGAACTTGAGGTCCAAGGTCGTGAAAAAGTATGCCCGGGTTCGACTGGAAGATTCCTGTACTGACGGAGCAGAGCTTTGTCTTTCTGAAGATGTTCTATTTGCTTTTGTTGCAAATCAAGGTGGTATGCAGAAGCTTCTGCCATTAGTCCAGCTCCACGATCGCGGTGTGCTGCTAAGTCAATGTCAGGTCCGATTACAGGTAAAACTGTACAAGTGTTTGTACGGATATCTGTTCCATTATAGGGGTGGTGAAGCTGTAAAAATCTTGATGCATCATCGATAGATTTGAAGCTTACTTTAAAAGCTCTGTTGAAGTCTGATTCTGCAGTTGGGATTCCTTGATACAGTCCGTGGGAATCAATAATTGTGTAAGTTGTTCCATCCACGGGTGTTTTCTGGATATGGACAGCATAGATGCTTACGCCATTTTGAATTAATCCACCGATAGCATCTTTGCCTTCAGGAATTCTAGCTTCTAATTGGGTAAACAATCTCTTATATTGATCAATTTCCTTGCCAGGGCTTAAAGAGACTTGGATGTATTTGCCATCAATAGTACCAGCTTGTTCTACAACGGAAAGATAATTACCCTGGAATACAGGACTTCTTTCTATAGCTTCAAAGTCAAGGTATATGCCTGCTGTCCTGTCTTCGGATAAAAATTGACCTTGGTATCTTTCTCCCTCTCTTTGGGGTTCTCTTTTTAACACATCATAAAACAAAAATTGACCCTCATTTAAAACTCTGTCGAAGTCAAAGGCCTCCTCATTTGGACGTCCGGGTGTCAGGAGGTGAACTAGAGTCATTGTCGCATTGCAAGAGCATGCTGTGCTTGCAGGAGAAGGTGCAAGTTGAGTCTCTCCTGTTGTAATGCTAACTTCTTCACGCGGCCACCAATCTTTTTGCGCTGTTTGAGTCGGTCGATTAAATTGCGAAAAAGAGTGGTTTTCATATTTAATTGCAGAAGCTTTTAGTCGAGCAAATTCAGTTCCTAGAGCATTTGACTTAGATATATCAAGTTGCTGTTGAAGTTTTACTCGATCAGTGTCGTATACATTTAGTCTTGAATGGATTAAAACTTCAAGATTTAAAAAAAGAGACATCTTTACATCAAATGGATGGTCAACTTCGATTGAATCTAGCGCCAATAGAATGCTCTGAATGAAGTTACATTTCCTTGCACCTTCACCATCCTTCGTAAATCTTCCTTGCATCATTGCTGTAATAATTTGCTCCATCCAACCGTCAGACTTTCGAATAGCTTCAAAGGCATCTTGTCTTGCGTCAGTATCAAGAAACTCAATTGCATGTTTTCTTGTTTCGCGGGCAGCATAGAATAAGTTCCGAAGCTCTACTGTCGATAACTCTGTTTTGTTGAACTCTTTTCCAAAAGTCTTTTTTTGATGTTGCGATAATCGATCAGAAATTGTTGTAAGATTGACTTCTGGTGCAGGTGTGGAAAATTGAGCTGCAGCATTTAGTTGGTCACATGTTTGTGAGCAATGACTCATAAATTCGGCAGGTCTCAGTCCTGCTCTATCCAAATCAGCAGGATCAACTCTTGCAACACGGTCCAAAGCATAGATCATGCAAAACAGAGTGCTAACAGAACGATTGATATGAGACCCTTTAGCTTTGCTCATTTGTGCATACATTTGATCATATTGAGTCGCCAGGTGAACGCAACACTCTATATCATTATGAATAGAAAGTCTTGTCTCCTCAGGCATCCTATTTCTGATTTCTTGCATATGTCCAGAAAATACAGTAAAGATATGAAATGATGCTTCATACCATAAGAAATCTACGCAAGGTTTAAGGTTTGCTTCATCTTCAATAATTAGTCGTGCACTTTCTGCTCCAAGTGGGCATGTTTCTGCCAAGATAAGAGCGGCAAAAGCTCGAGATCCCAGGGATTTATAAGGTCCAAGCGGAAATAAAGATTCAAAATCAGGGTAATGTAGAATAAGATTTCCAGCTTTTAATAAAAAAATAGATTCAGCAGGAGTTCTCTCTTTGCGTTCAGTTAAATCTAGTTGAATTTCTGCAATTGCAGTTTGATAGAGGAGGTGAATTTTCGGATTTGTCGATCGGTCGGTTTCAAGCCGAAGAATATCTTCTTTAGGTAGAGTTAGAATAGTCTTTAATAGATCAACAGCAGATCTTTCTGGCTGGAAATCTAGTAGTAATTGTCTGATTTTAGGTTGAAAAGGTGATTTTGCGCCCATTTCATCTGCGCGAGCCGGACTTGTTAAAGATGCTGGTCGAGGTTTTGCCCCGAGTGGTTTAAAGGCACTGCTAGGGCCCCCCAATTTTACGCTTCTAGCCCTTGCTTGGATAGCAATTGCCTTCTCTTGATCTTCTCCGGATGTCTGGGTTTCAAGGTTTTGAGTGGTGTCTCGCAGTATAACTAGAAAATCTGGAGATAGATCAGTTAGTTCCTGGAGTTTAGAGTGTAGAGCATTTAATGCGTGCGAGAGCATTCGAGTGGATAAAAGAGGGTAGGTCGCTCGTTCTTTCAAAGCTTGAGAAATAGAGTTGCAAAAGACAACAAGTCCATTCTCAAAGGGTGTGATTTTTGGACTGGGTTTATCTACAAAAACAAATTCATCACAAGTTTCACTGCTACATGAGGCTATTGCAGCTTTAGCTCTATCTAAAGAAGCTTGATATTCTGCGATCGCTTGTTGGTTTCTTTCAATAGCTGTCTCTGTGCTCACAATCGGTGAATCCATTGTTTCCTCTTATTTAATCTCTTTAAGCCCTTAATTATAGCATGTTTTGGATTTATTGTTAACTCTTTTTTTTATGAATAATGATCAAACTTGGCGATTTTGCGTTATTTGGACGATAGTGATGTGAGAGCGAATACGCCTCTTTTGAGAGGCTTGATGTCCAATTTAAGATAGTCTGAGCTTCAAATAAGCCCTCATAGTGGCCAGGATAGAGCATGATAGAGATCATCCCGCGTGGTAGAAGGCGATCAAGAGCAGATTCAAGGCTTACAATACTTGTTGGAGACAAGGTTTTAATCGATCTGTCGCTGTCTGGTAAATATCCAAGGTTATAGACGAAAAGATTCGCTGGAGGGATCTCTTGGGGCAAGGGGGCGTGTGACGCGTGAATTAGAGTGACTCGATCGAGTTGAGCAGGAGAAAGAGAGTCTGACAGGAGCGTTTCGGTACGCTCTATGGCAATTTTTTGAATATCAATCGCATAAACATGTCCTTGATGGTCATCTAAACAGGTTTGAGCAAGGATAAGAGTATCGTTGCCAACCCCGCAGGTAGCATCGACAGCTATATCACCCTTGTGCAGGTGCTTCTTCCAAAAGTAGTGTGCTAGTCCTATATGATTCATAAAATGCAGTTTATTCTTGATAGAAATTCAGGTGTAGTATAACTTTAGCGAAGTTTTTTTCAAAGGCATCTTTGAGATTGTGGGGTATTAGCTCAGTTGGTTAGAGCGCCACGTTGACATCGTGGAGGTCAGCTGTTCGAGTCAGCTATATCCCAATGACACAAAATACAAAAGGTGCGTGGCAAACGGCTGCAGAGTTGTTTGCCATGTCTATTTTAGAGATCTGTCCAAAAATTATCTTTAAAACGATAAAGGCAGATTTCCTCGGGTTCGTTTGCGAATATATTCTCGATGAACCGTTGCATAAAGATCACATCGATCTTGCTATTACCCGCATGAAAGAAAAAGTGAAAAAAAAGGTCAAGATTGAAGTCCTAGAAATGGTTTCAACAAATGTAATTGATTATATGAAACATCAAAAACAGCCTCTTCGAGCAAGAGCTGTGAATACGGCCCATCAATTTACTAAGGTCGTTAAAATTGATCATGTTTATGCAGATGTGTTGGATGGAGAAATTGAGAAAGATCTTAAAAAACTACAAGTAATCGAAGTTTCAATGCCAAAATTGATTGGGGAAGAACTTTTTCGAAAACAAAAAACACCACTTTATCAGATCAAAGGGTTGGCGTTTTCATCCACTCAGGAATTAAAGGATCATAAAAAAGCTTGTAAAGAGGGATCAAAATTCGATCATAGGCAAGTTCCCTTTGAAGGGGAAAAGATTGCATTGTGGAGATCTGTTTATGATCAATTTGCGAAAGCATTGGTTGAAGAGGGGTACGTTGAAGAGTGGCGTGGGAGTGATCTAAAAAAGGGTCGCTTTGCTGAATATGACGAAGAGACTGGAGTAAAAGACGAATTTGGGTTAAAGTCAAATGGATTCTTTAGAGGGATAAAATTTCGTTTGATAAATGCAAGCGATGAAGAAAAATTAAAAGCAAAGTTATTGAAAACATTGCCTGTTAAGAGTGACATTGATGTTTATGGCATCAAGTGGCCGTTAATTGAATTTTCTGAAACAGGAAAAATTTGGATTGATCGGATTGTCGCTTTATTAATTGAAAGTAGAATTTGAAGAAAATACGTGTCAAAAAAGCCTTCTTTTAGTAAAGTTGTCACAAAATGAAATTGGCGAGAGATTTATAGGAACGGATTTGAGAGTAAATAAAGATATTCGGTCGGCAAATGTGCGATTGATTACTGAAGACGGGGAACAGCTAGGTATATTTGCTATATCTGACGCGTTAAAAAAAGCTACTGAAATGGGACTAGATTTAGTCGAGATAGCTCCTACAGCTGACCCACCGGTTTGCAAGGTTATCGATTACGGTAAGTTTAGATATCAGCAGACAAAACGAGATAAGGTCATAAAGAAATCTGGATCACAAGCGAAACTGAAAGAGATCAAGCTTAAACCGAATATTGATAAGCATGATTTGAATACAAAGATTTCTAAGGCAAAAGATTTTATTGAAAAAGGGTACAAGGTAAAGTTTAATTGTATGTTCCGTGGGCGAGAAATTGTGTTCGCTGACAACGGGCGAGAAGTTTTGAAAAAAGTTATAGAAGCTCTATTAGAAGTTGCTCAAGTTGAATCAGAACCTAGAATGTACGGCAAAGTCCTAACGATGATGATTGCGCCTCTTGGTAAAGACAGAAAAGCTAAAGATAAAGATAAGGAGAATAAAAGTGTACAAAGCGAAAACAAATAAGTCGCTAGCAAAACGCTTTAAATTGACTGCTCGTGGCAAACTTCTGAGAATGAAGCAAGGCAGACGACACATAATGACCAAAAAAAGTTCAAAGAGAAAACGTGCTCTTGCAAGACCTACATTGGTTGATAATAGTTTTGTATTGAAATTTAAACGAATGATTCGGGGGTTATAATGGTAAGAGTCACAAGAGCGCCAGCAAGAAAGCGTAGAATTAAAAGACTTTTAAAAGCGGCTAAGGGTTTTGTTGGAGATAGAAAAAATCACCATAGACTAGCTAAATCTGCAGTGATGAAAGCATGGTCATACGCCTTCCGTGATAGAAAGCAAAAGAAAAGAGAGTTTAGAGCTCTTTGGATTCAGCGTATTAACCCGGCAGCAAGATTAAATGGTTTGTCATATAGCCGACTCGTTGATGGTTTGATTAAAGCAGAAGTGCAGATTAATCGTAAGATGCTTGCACTATTAGCAAACGAAGACCCATCAGCATTTAAAGCTATTTGTGATGAGGCTAAGAAAGCTCTCGTATAAGAGAGATAGTATTTCGTGCGCATCTACATAGACAGATGTGCACATATTCTTTTTAGATTAGTAGTGAGAAGTATTCTGTGCAAGATCAAGTCGATCAACTACATAACGAATTTGAAGCAAGCTTAAAAAAAGCTAGTAATAGCCGTGAGTTAGACGAACTAAGAATTAAATTTCTTGGAAAGAAGGGATCAATCACTTCTTTGATGCAGAATCTTAAAAACTGTTCTTCAGAAGATCGCCCTAAAATGGGTAAAGTAATTAATGAACTTAAAGTCAGAATTGAATCCCAGATTGATTTGTCTGTAGAAGCTGCAAAAGAAGCTGAAATCAACAAACGTCTTACTGGGGAAAAAATTGACATCTCACTTCCTGGTAGACGCAGCTATAAAGGGCGCGTTCATCCGATTTCTAAAGAAATAGAGAGAACTGCTGATGTTCTTTCCCAGATGGGATTTTCAATCTACTACACCTCTGAAATCGAATCTGAATACTACAATTACGGCGGATTGAATTACCCAGATGATCATCCAGCACGTGATATGCAAGACACCTATTACCTCGATGAAAAAACACTGCTTAGATCGCATACAACGAACTTTCAACAAAAAGTAATGGAAAGTCATGAGCCACCAATTAGAATGGCAAATATTGGCAAGTGTTACCGAAATGAAACGATTTCAGCAAGATCACACGTAATTTTTCATCAAAATGACGTCCTCTACATTGATAAGGGAGTTACGTTTGCGGATCTTCTATCTACTTTGGAAGAATTTTACACACGCATACTTGGTCAAAATGCAGAGATAAGAGTACGCGCAAGTTATTTTCCCTTTGTTGAACCTGGATGCGAAGTTGATGTGAAATGCTTGATTTGCAAAGGCGATGGTTGCAGACTTTGTAAAAATAGCGGTTGGTTAGAAGTAGCTGGCGCTGGAATGGTTCACCCTGAAGTATTGAAAGCTGGAGGACTCGATCCTGACGTCTATTCAGGGTTTGCGTGGGGCGGTGGAATAGAAAGAGTCTACATGCTTATGCATGGAATAAAAGACATACGATTGTTTATGGAAAATGACATACGATTTCTAGAGCAATTTCCTTGAAACAATTGCCATAAATAAAGTATACTTCACGCATTGAATATCTGCGGAAGAGTGGCAGAGTGGCCGATTGCACCTGTCTTGAAAACAGGAGTCCTGCAAGGGACCGTGGGTTCGAATCCTACCTCTTCCGATAAAACCAAGCCTTATGGCTTGGTTTTTTTGTTGGCAAAAACCTGGATGAGAACTCACGGAGTGGGTTTGCTGCAGCATTCATTCAGCCCTTAGGCTGCAAGACAAATGGGATAATGAAACTTATTTTTCCTTAGATTGCTTTAGGCAAAAGTTTTTAAAAGTCTTCACCATAAGTATGTTGTTCTGTATGATTATTTAACTATATAAGTTTCTACACTAGGGTGAAAATGACTAAGAAAATAAAGCTAGATTTAGATTGTGTGTTTTTTAGAGCCTTTAAGTTGGTTTTGCTTTTACTTCTATTTGTAAACAGTGCTCATGCAACGATTTTGGCGGGTCGGGCAAAAGTCATTATAACTCCGGAAATAGGAGAGCCTTCTGCAGGTTTTCTTACACGATTGGGAAGAGGAATGGAAGGGGTGATTCAAGATCTGGAAGCAAACGCTTTATATCTTGATTTTGGAATGAAACAATATGTCTTTTGTTCAGTAGATCATTTAGGAATTCTTGACACTATGCACAGAGAGATTGTTGAAAGAGTAAAAATGCATGATCAACTTAAAAACGCAGAGATATTTATCTCATCATCTCATACACATTCTGGTCCAGGAGGTTATATCGATCTTCCTGTTTTAGGATGGATGCTTGCGGGAAAATATGACACAAAAGCGGTAGAGTCGACCATTGAGTCTATAGCAAGTGTGATTATTAATTCTTCAAAAGATCTAACAGAAGTAAAACTAGGTTGTGGATATGGTTTTACAGAAGGAATGACGCAAATCCGTAATTCCGTTAGAGGCAAACTTCCTCCTTGTGAGGAGATTAGTGTTATTAAACTTGAAAAGAATAATGGAGAACTCTATTCAATTTTATTTAGTTATGCAACCCATCCTTATCTAATAGGGACTCATTGTATGAAATTTTCACCTGATTGGATAGGGTATGCAAGAGAGGAACTTAAGGATAAGAATGGACAAGATATTGCAGTTTTATATGTAAATGGAGCTCAAGGTGATTTAGCCTGCTGTAGGAATAAACCAATGGGTGAAGAAATGTGCAGTGACTACGGGCGTGCAATAGCAGATAAGATCTTAGAAATAGCGGAAAATATTGAAACTTCAAACGAAGTTGAGATCAAAACACAAAAATACATCTACGAATTCCACCCAAAAGTTAATGACATGCCGTTACCTTTTTTAGGAGATATTGAATCAGAGATTAATCTTATTGTAATTAATGAAAAACATGCTTTTTTAACGATTCCAGGAGAGATGTTTGCTTCCTATGATCATCTTTTAAAAAAAGAAGCGAAAGAGCTGGGATATGAAAATTTAACGATTTTCGGGATAACCAATGGTGCGCATGGATACATTTTACCTGTTAAAGATTGGAAAAACTCAACGAAGAAGACAACTTCATTTGGTGGGAAATCCTATGGAAAGAAATTGATGAAAAAAATAATGTTTCTTCTTTTTTCAAATATGCCGGAATGATTTTTTTCTATTTTGTAAACACGTTTTCCTCTAAGAGCAATCGATCTATTTCACTGCAGTCTAGGAATGGGGGGTGGTTAGATAACTTGCTTGGGTGATCAATAAAAAAACTTCTCCAACTTACATCAAAAAAGGCTTTCTCAGGAGAAACAATATTCCAGTTGGAATCTTCAATCATCATCAAAAGATCATCTAGAAATAGGCTATTTAAGTCGTTAGCATGAAGTAGTAGGGTGTGGGTTATCTTGCCTGGAAGTTCTTTTTCATAAAAAGTGATATAATATTCACACCAAATTTTCACCAAGCGTAGATACAAGTTTTTGAGTGACGTGTAATCAACTGTGTGCCCAGCTTGAACAGCTTCTTTTAGCCGAGTGTCAATATGCCAGTCAAAAGTGTTGATGGAAACAAATCCTTCTGTGTAGTTTAGATCTTTTAATATTTGGAGGGATTGTAGCATCTTTGTGTTTGACCCTCCTGTTGCAATGCGATTTCCATAATCCAAATAGGGGAATCGGTACCATTTTCTCATGTTTGTATATTTTGATAAAACGGTATCGAGTCGTTTAATTTCGTTCTCAAATATCCTGATATCTTGAGAACTTAAATGCAGGTGATTCATAGAGTGATTGCAGAGAAAATGCCCTCTTTCATCAAGTTGAGAAAGAAGTGGTGTGTTTTTTTTCTTGAGACACATTTTTCCTATGCAAAAGAATGCGACTTTGCAAGAGTGTTTTTCGCAAGCAGCGATATAGGACTCAGTTCTTTCATTGTTTGAAAAAATGCAGCTGTCTCTCATGGGGTAATCGTCGATTGTAATGGATATATCTGTTCCACATAAGAAGGTTGGATAAAACAGAAGACAAAAAATCTTAGTCCAATTATTCATAAAAACTCCATAAAAGATTTTATATATTTACTATTGTGGGTCAGTGAGTTAATTGTTTTAGTTGTAGATTTGTTACCATAAAAATAAAAGGGTTTTCAATGTTTTATTTGTGGGTGATTTCTACGCTTGTAGTTCTAGCTGTGTTGGGTTTTCTAGCAAACCAGCTCTATCAATCTTTGATAAAGAAGATTCATGTATTACCAATCAAAGACTTAGGGTATGAAAACATCCCGGCTATTCCACTTCAAATTGCTGAAACGATAGATGCTGTTTATAAACTTTCTGGTCGTTCTGTTGCAACCTATAAAGCTAAATATGCCCTCTCAAATCGTTTCACAATAAATGGAATAGAGACAACGGGATATGAGTTTATTTATGGAAACAATAGCACCCATATTTCCTTTGATTCTACACACAAGCTAGCAAGAGACTTAGAGAAAACAGCGATGAAAATGGTTATTACGAATAAGCCGGTATTACTCAAGTTGCTTAAGAGTCGAATTGTAAATGAGCAATCAGTGCCCAATAGGCTTAAAAGAAAAGATATTGTCCTACAAGATTTAAGTTTAGAATCACCCGATCAATTGTCGATCACCCTCACAAATTATGGTAAGATTTATGAAACAAGTAAAAGTGATCTTAAAAGATGGAGCGCTACTTTAACTGATGTAGATATAGCAAATGAAGAGTTCTGGGCAACAATCACTGAGTATGGTGCTCCATTTAATCTATCTGTGCTACAAAAAGTTGAAAGAAAAACGCTTTTGGCATTCAAAGAAAAATACAGTCAATCTTGGAATCCTGAATTTGAAAAACTCTCGAAACAAGGATTGCTTTATGCAATTGACATGACGATTTTTGAGGATTTTGAATCAGCACAAATTCATGGTGTCACGCGTTTTACACCAGGGACATGTACTTTTCTTAAGCAAAATCCAAACACAAAGAAACTTACACCGATTTCTGTATGGATCTCAGGTTATGAAGGAAAACATATCCAGTGTTATGAGTTTGGAAGTTGTACAGATGGAGCATGGTTGTATGCTTTACAAGCAGCAAAGGTCTCCATTACAGTTTATGGCATATGGCTTGGACATGTATATCAATTGCATATTGTGACTGGCGCACTCCAAATGACGATGTTCAAAAGTTTTTCGCAGGATCATCCGATTTATGAATTATTAGCGCCAATGTCAAAATATTTGATTGGATTTGATGGGGTTTTGTTGCTTCTTTGGGAAGAAACAACTCCACCAACATCAATATCAAAAGCAAAAACGTTTTTAGATTTAATTGAAAAATATTCTATAAATCGAAAAATTTTTGACGACGATCCACTGAATCAACTAGAACAAAATGGGATTAAAAAAGGTGATTTCTCTAGTAATCAAGATTGGGATCAATATGAACTTGTTGGAAATCAACTGAAATTTTGGAGTGCGACTAAAGAGTATGTCTCTGCGGTGATAGAGAACACATATTCATCAGATCAGGATGTTAAAGAGGACAAGCAAATACAAAAGTGGATAGAAAACGCTACGAGTAAAAAGGAAGGAAATATCAGAGGGATTTCTAAAATAGAAACAAAAGAGTCCTTGGTTAATTTGTTAACAAGTTATCTCTATAGAATTACCATTCATGGTGCAGGTAGATTTGTTCGAATAGTAAATCCAGGAATGATCTATGCCGGAAATTTCCCTCCTTGTTTACAAAAAAAAGACTTACCTGATCCGAAAAGTGAATTAAGTACAAGTGAATTAATGAAATATATGCCTAATACGGGGACTCTTGGAGGAATGATGAGTTTTGGTTCGCTCTTCTGTTTTTCAGCACCGTATGAATCCGCGATACCTTTGGGAGGAGTGGAACAAGAGCTGTTTTTTAAAGATGGCGATTCCTCAGATCCAAGAAATGTAGCACTAATAAATTTTAGACTTTTTCTAAAAGAATTTATTGATACAAACATTGACGATAGTGAAGTTTCTCAATGGCCACGGAGTATTGAAACTTAACTTTTTATTTAAAATAAATTGAAGCGGATGGTAGGATCTTTACGAAAAATTAATCGTAAGGAGACGGCATGGCAGAAGCATCAGCAGCAACTAGTGGTAAGATTTTTTTAAATTTTGAGTGGGAAGGACCTTCGGTCTGGCGTGGTGGTATATCTCACGGTGGGCTTGAGATTAAAGTTGCTGATTTAATTTTTAATCCAACAAATAGTCAGACTTCCGAGAAACGTTATAACGTTCATTTGCCAGATCGATTTCATCCCGAAACGCCTGCAAAAATTTGTATTACCCCTTACCGTGCTTCTAACGCACTCAATATAGACTCTTTACACGTAACTATTGCAAGAGTTCGTTCTCTTGTGCTAAATCTTGGTGTTTTTGAGCGAGGACCCTCTTATGGACCTTCAGTTCTTCACCCTGATGGAACCGTAACAAGAGGAGAAACGGTAAGACGAAGTGATAGAAGAGTGGAAATAAAGCTTCCAAAAGATATAGATCAAGAGGGAGTATATACACTTAGAGTCACATCAAATGATTTTAACTTTAGAGCAGAACTTATTAAAAACGAAGTTGGGGCTACACAGCAGGAAGAAGCTTCTGCTGAAGGCGTCTTAGATGCACAATTAGCAGCAGACAGAAAAGAACTATCTGAGATTCTAAATCGAGTCCTTACTGGACTATTGGGAATGAAATTACTTGAATTTTCAATGAGCATTATGACAATGCCTTCTGCGAACATGCTAAACGTCAATTCTGCTTATAAGCCACTTACAGCAGCAAAAAGTTGTATTGATAGCGAAATAGAAAAAATAGATCCTGCTGGATTAAGAGGTTTAGTCAGCAAAATTCCGACACATCAAACCCCAGAATTACAAAGAGTCTTAATAAAGCAATTTCTTCTATTGATGGGTAGAGAAAGTGTTACGAATATATGCCGGCAAAATATTCAAACTGGAGTTACGGGAGATCTCTCCCCGCAAGTGAAGGTCAAAATAGAAGATATTTGTAAGAAATTTACAGAAATTGTTTTTAAACAGGTTGTTTGATTGAGATTTAGGAGCTCATTATGCAAGAGTTGTTGCCTGGAAATGCTAGAGTATATTTAGATTTTTCATGGAGTGGGCCAACTTTCAGTGGTAACTCTCCAAAAATGAAGCGGGTTGAAATTCGCTTTAAGGGAGATGATATTGCCTTAGAAGTGTGTTTGCGAACTTTACCAAGTTTAGATCAATCTGTAAGATTGCCTTTTAGAGGAAGTGGGCATAACATTGGTCCTATCATAGATCTTTTGGGGATTAGTAGTGATAAAATAACTCAGATTTATCTAAATGTAGTTGCTCTAAGAAATCCTGTTCTAATCCAATCAAATCATCCAGATGATATAAAAGATTTTCCATTTTTCACACAAACAACTAAAAGAATTTTAGTGAAATTGCCTGAGGTGATTCAACCCGGATCTGGTTACACTTTACACGTTTCTTCAGATGGACTTGTTTGTGAAGCAGAAATTTGTCGAAGAGAGGCCTCATTGCAAATTTCCACAGAAAAGATAGCGCCTGCACAGGATATTGATCCTGTCTTGCAGGAAGATTTCAACGCGGATGTTCAATTTCTTACGAAAATTCTAAATGGATTGTTTTCTAGAATGTTT
Organism: uncultured bacterium; assembly: GCA_964350315.1. Lineage (GTDB taxonomy): Bacteria > Chlamydiota > Chlamydiia > Chlamydiales > 2-12-FULL-49-11 > JAJZEO01. Next base: position 60,455 of record CAYGJD010000002.1, on the reverse strand, counting down.
GACTACATTCAAGCTGAAGCAGGCCAGCGACAATCATTTAGAGCCGATATTCTAGAGGCAGCTATGCAAATGGCGTTTGAGACAGTAAGGGAGATCCGCGAACAAGAAGTTACAGAGGAAATGGAAAAGACTCCATTTACGTCTGTAGACGATGCTTCTCTTATGTATATAAATAGAAAGCGCAAAGTACGAACAATGCCTTTTTTTATTGAATTCCAACTTAATCGTGTTTCACCGAGTTGTTTAAGATCATTGATGATGACCTATAAAACTGAAATGTCAACTGATGGAAAAATAGAATTTTATCAAAAAGTTTTTTCATTGATAGGGGATGAGGGGATTAAGGAGATTTGTAGGGAATTTTTAAGAAGCTTTATCACGCCACCAAGAATTCCTACAGCAGAGCAGAAAAGAGTTATTAATGAGCTTAGTGAAGAGTTTTTTCATCTTGTAACAGGCAATCTCTTCGAAAATGCTCATTTTTTGTGATAAAAAAAGTTGCACCTCTTTTGATCGATGTGTCAATATGTCTCTGTTAAACAACACATGAACCTATCGATTAACAAGAGGTTGAATCAGTTTATGTCAAAAAAATTCAAGAAACTATTTTATCCCACGAAAATCAGAGGCTTTTGCGCCTTGCTTTTTTTCTTGGGTGTTTTTAGTACGCAGCCCTTAAAATCAGGAGAAATTATGTCTAAAGAAAATCAAACTGTAGTCCTTAAAACGACAATGGGTGATGTCAAGATCGAGCTATACACAAACCTAATGCCTATCACAACAGAGAATTTTTTAAAGCTTGTGAAACAGGGATTTTATGATAAAACTATTTTCCATAGAGTGATTCCGAATTTCATGGTTCAAGGTGGAGACCCAGAAGGAAGTGGACGCGGTGGACCTGGCTATAAAATCAAAGATGAATTTCCACTAGAGGCTGATGCGATCAACAAGAATAAGCGTGGAACGATTTCTATGGCTAATGCTGGGCCTAATACAGGTGGAAGCCAGTTCTTTATCAATGTTGTCGATAACAAGCACCTAGACGGCAATCACCCTGTATTTGGAAAGGTTGTTGAAGGGATGGAGATCGTTGATAAGATTGTAAACGTGAAGACGCAAGCGGGAAATCGTCCTGTTGAAGAAGTTTCAATCATCTCAGCGAAGGCTTTGACTGCTAAATCTGCTTAATTTATTTAAAAAATTATTTGAATTGAACGCATCCAATTTATTCTGGGTGCGTTTTTTTGTGTCCATTTAAAATTTTCATAAACATCTATAGATTATTGTTTAGTTTAATTATATTTAGATCATAATTATAATTATTCTATATATGGAAAACATACAATCCTCAACACATTCTCAGTATAATCATGGCTATGTGAATAAGCAAGAGCCGTATATTTCTATATTTGATCGGATTTGGGATGCTTGCTCAGCGGAATTCGACTTTCTTAAAAATATTTCTATAAGTGACTATTGTGATATCAATGCTGAAAATATTGCCCTTGGTGTTGGTGTGGGGATTCTTGCCTTTATAACCTTAGGACAATTTGGTGCAATATCATCTATTCTTGGTCAAGGAATTTCTTCAAATGACATGGGTGTTGTTGGAACAGCCTTATCTATAGCCAGACTACCGATAACATTGGCAAGTGTTGTAATAAAAGTAAGCTTTCTTGCCTTTTTTTCATTAGTGGTCCCATACATAGAAGAGTTTATCTTTCGGGGAGTAGTGCATGATTTTTTAAATGATCATGTTGGATCTGAATGTAAGAAAGCGATTCAAGTTTTAGGTAACGCTTTCTTGTTTGCTCTTTATCATATTCCAGCACTTCTACCTCATGTAAGCATCATTCTCCTAATTGAGATTTTTTTGCTTGGTGCTGCCTTCTCTACTCTAAGAGTTTGTACAGAAAATCGCGCGGCATCAACAGCGGCGCATGTCACATATAATGGATTGCTCTTTAGCACCATTTTTGCTCTGGCTTAGTATCATTAAAGATGCACTAATTTAACCACCAAATAGCAGCATTGAGGTAGAATGCGTATGCACTCCAAAGAAGATAGGGCAATAACAAAAAACCTGCTAGTTTACGAATATGAAAAAAACAGACGGTTGTTAGAAGGATTAAGAGAATGAGTAAACCAAGATCAATAAGAGCCCATCCTGGCAGGTGAAATCCGAAGAACAAGAATGACCAGAGGCTATTGGCAAAAAGTTGAGTGAAAAACAAAACATATGCAAAGGCATGTTTAGCTCTCGTGGTTTCTGCACGATACACCATCCATACAGCGACTGTCATCATGATGTATAAGATTGTCCAGGTCGGTCCAAAAACCCAAGAAGGCGGCGTCCCTATCCCTTTTTGAAGGGTTTGGTACCAAGGGTTAAGGGATGAGATTGTTATATGGGCAGATATAAACTGAACAAGAGCGACAGGTAAATACCAAAGAATCAGCGAAAAAGCCCCTTTACAAAAGTTATTCATCAAAAAGCCGCCTTGTTTGTTTTTCTCATAGAGTAAGATACCATATGTTTTGTAGGATTATTATTTATTCCATATAATGCAAGAAAGTGTTTTTCAAGGGCGTGTCTTAATGCTAGATCAAATCGAAACAAAAAGAATGATTGGCTATCGTTTAACAAAGCTTCATTTTCCAGATCTCAATGCGCTACATAAAGATAAGCAGGTGGCACTTACGATGGGTGGAATATGGACAGATGAATTTGTTAAGACGCGAATGCAAACTTATCTTGATCATTGGGATGAACACAACTTTGGTCTATGGATGTTTTATGCTAAAGATACAGAAGAATTCATTGGACGAGGAGGGTTAGTTCAAAAGAGGATTGATGCTAGGGAAGAAGTTGAGGTGGGATTTGCTGTTATGCCCAAATTTTGGCGCCAGGGGTATGGAGCAGAGATGGGAGAAAAGAGTATAGAGATCGGGTTTAAAGTCCATAAGAGGCCTGATTTGATAGCTCACACCCTACCCATCAATCTTGCTTCTCAAAGTTTAATCCAAAAGCTTGGCTTTACATATGAAAAAGAAATTATGGCGTTTGGATTAAAACAAAGACTCTATCGCTTGAAAAACCCCGACTTGTTATAATCTAATCCTCAGTATCCATAATACAAGGGTTTTATGTCAGTTAATCAAGTAATAAACATTAATTTTGAAAGAAACATCTTTAATTTCGCAGGAGATAACAAAACTGCTCAACAACAATTGTTTGCCGCAGCCTTGATGGAAATGTTGCAAGAGGCTCTTGATGATGGCAACCTTGATGCGGTGATTTCTGCTGGAAATTCAAGTCAAATGGTTCAAGCTCTTCCTCCTTGGGCTCAGAAAGAAAGAGAAATGAATGCTCTTATTCAACATCTTAAAGATGAAGGATATTACGATGATAATCTTGAAGATTTTCCTATTATAATTGACGATGATCTTGAAGATTTTCCAATTATTATTGATGATGGAGAAAAAGCATTTCATATTGAAGCGCAAAACTATTCAATTGATGCCAAGATCGTTTATGAAAAAAGATGTGATGGTTTTTGCGGTCCAGCCCAATTTCATATAGAAATTATAAACGCTGAGAAAAAATAATATTCTTTCCCTACCAGTAGAATGTCTCACTCGGTAGGGAACATGTCACTTGTAAATTTAAAATTCAAATTATGTTATATTCTTAAGTAATTAATAATAATTAAGAAAAATAAATAATATGTTTGAATTTACTCTAATCTTTAATGGAAGATTGTCAACGCAGTCTCACACTAAGATGAAGTTTTCCTATAGACGTTATTTTCTTAAGCAACTTAAAGAGTTGCGTGAACATCTGATCGCAGATGGTGCACCTGAAAGCTGTAATTTTAAGGCAGAGGATAGAATTGTTGTTGGTCCTTTTACGTTTTGTCCTTTAGTAACAAAAGCTTCAAGAAAAGTCATAGATCTTGATATCACTCTTTTATCCAACTGTGAACCAGGGTGTTGTAAGGAACATCCAACGGGTGACTTAGATAATTATCTTAAGGTCTTGATCGATGGTTTACGTATGGCTCAGACAATGAATGAAGTAAGGGATGAAAAGCCCTTGTCAGGTGAGGGTCCTTTTTACACCCTTTGTGAGGATGATCAACAAATTAAAAGCATAAACATCTCACACTACAGAAATTACAATGCAAAAGAAAAAGGGGTGCGCGGGAAAGGGAGTGAAATATTTGCCCTAATTAAAGTGAAGATTTCTGAGAAATATTGTCTTTAATTTCTCTCTTTGTTAACCAAAAGTAATGAGCTTTTCATTTATAGATGCCCATTATATTCAGGGATCCCCAAAAGATCATTTAGATGGTGTCATTGCGGTCTCTCAAAACGTTGGAGAAGCCCGATCTCTTGCTTTGCTTAACGATGATTCGATCTTAGGCGTCGTAGGAGCTGCTGAATTCAATAAGTCATCCCTAAAATCAATTCTTAAATCAGTGATTGGTTTTTCAAAAATTCATGTATTTAGGCATCAACATCCAGAAATAGACTCTGTTTGGGAAAATGGGATGCAGTTGGTTAAAAAAGCTGGATATTCCTGCGAAGTGGAGATCAAAGACGATCAGTATTTTGATTTTCAACAGATAACAGAGAAAAATCCAGAGATGAACTATATTTTAGCTTCAGAAGGTTTGTCCAATAAAGACCTATCGATTAAAGATCTTTCAAAACAAGACAATGTCGCTTTAAAGATCCTAGGATCAACTTTAGAATATGAAGCATCAAGAAAGTTTATCTTAGAAGCAATTGATTTATTTGGGCCAGAGAAGGTGATGTTCGGAATGGGAAGTAAGGAGCAATTTCTTAGTTTTTCTAAGATGATTGATGATTTTTCCCCATCGGACAAAGAAAACCTCTTTTGTAATTCGGCCAGGAAGTGGTATAAACTGATGGCATGAATATTGAAGATCTAGTTGCCCATGCCGGCGAATTAAAGCAGCCTCCAAAACAAAAAATCCCCAAAAAATGGTTTCCAGAATTTATTAGTGTTCCTATTCGACTCTTGATTCTTCCCATGGTTCTCCTTGATTTAGCGGCACAAAGGATTGCCCGCTTCATCATTCGACCTCCATTCAAGAAGGTAGGGAGCTGTAAGAAGAGGGGAAACTGTTGTTATTTTATTCTGATACGTAAAACAAAAGGCATTTTTGGCAAGCTAGACCTCTTTTGGCACACTCAAATAAATGGATTCTTCCCCAGAACAAAAGAGGCGCATAAAATTGATGGAAAGTCATTTCATTTGATGGGATGCCGCTATCTTAAAAAGGATGGACGCTGTTCTAGGTATTTTATCAGGCCGACAATCTGTAGGACATGGCCAAGGATTGAAATCTTTGGAAAGCCTCAAGCACTGAAAGGGTGTGGATATAAAGCAGAAGTTCGTAACAAACAAACAAATAGTAAATTGCCAATTCTTGACTAAACAAGACGTCCTGTATGGGTGTTATCAAACCTTTAATCTATTGAATTGTTTTTCAGAGAGTTATAACATAGCTCCAAACATTTCAATTATTTGGAGGATTGATGAAGATTAAATCAACTTGTCTAATGGTTGGGTGCATTCTTTTTAGCGCCCTTTTTGCCGTAGACGTCCCATTGCCGAACACATCATATAAGCATAATACATTACCGAATGGATTGACGTATTATGTGAAAAAAAACAGTTTTCCAGAGAATCGGGCTTCTGTCAGGCTTTTTGTTAAGGCAGGATCTTTGCATGAGGAAGAGAACCAACGAGGACTTGCTCATTTTTTAGAGCACATGCTTTTTAGAGGAAGTGAAAATTTTGAAGATTGGGAAGTGATTAACTTCTTAGAGTCTATTGGCGCTCAATTTGGTCCTGATACGAATGCTTACACCTCTTTTGACCGCACTGTCTATATGTTAGAACTTCCCCTTGAAAAAGAAGGAGTTCTTGATAAGGCAATACATATCTGTTCTGAATGGGCAAGTAAGGCTTCAATTAAAGATGAGTTGGTAGAAAAAGAGCGTCCTGTTGTTGCTGATGAATATAACATCAATATGAAGCAGTCAAGCACAAGACAGTTCAAAAAGATCTTTGATACATTTCTTTCAGACTCTCGTTACAATATTCGCTGGCCGATTGGTCTTAAAGACATCATCCTAGGATGTGATCCTCAAGTGATTCGCGATTTCTATAAAAAATGGTATCGTGCAGATCGAATGGCAGTTGTAGCTGTGGGTGATTTTGATGAAGATGAAGTTGAGGCTATGATTGTTAAATATTTTTCTTCTATGGAAAAACCAACTGAAGAACTTGTTGAACCAGATACTTCATTAAATCTTTCAGAGGACTCTCAATTCGAAGTGTTTCAAGATGATGAGCAAATGTTTAATATTGGAATGTTGTGGTCATTGATTGATAACGACAAAGAGAAAGAAGGAAAGACAAAAGAGCTTACTTTAAAGGGAACAAAAAAGGATATATTTGAAGAGGTCTTTGAAAGAGTTTTCGAGCAAAGATTAAATAAAATGGCTAAAACACATCCTGCTCCTTTTACAGCACATTTCCCGATGAACTTTGATATTGATCGTCTTGGAATTCGTGGGCTTGGTTTTATTCCTTATGAAGATAGACCGTACGAAGGTATGACGTCTATCATACGTGAAATGGTTCGTCTGTTTACATTTGGTCCATCAAAACATGAGTTTGTTGACGTGTTAAATTCTTTAAAAGTGGAGGCAGAGAACAAGCTTGCAAACACGCATCGCATCACTCATGCAGCGCTTGCAAATCAACTTTCCGATCATTTTGCTGCAAAATCAGCTATCTATCTTGAAGAAGACTACCTAAATTTCAAGCTAGGAGTCTATGACGAACTGACAAAAGAAGAAATGTTAGATTGGCTCAACGAGAATAACTTTGAACCTTTCAAGCACATTGTTTTTCAAGTAGCAGATCATAGCTTTATAGATAAAGCATCTATTGAATCAGCGATTGAATCTTGGATGAAAGAAGAAGTGGTTGATAAAGAAGAAATGATTATTGAAGACTTTGAACTCAATAAGAAGAGCTTTGTAGAAGATTTGCAATATGCAAAGGTTTTTGATGAAGAACTTGGTTTTACAAAAATCACTCTAAATAATGGGATGAAAGTTGTTTTACAACCATCAGAACTAGAAAAAAAACAGGTGACTCTTCAGTTTTTTGCTGAAGGTGGAAAAACCCTTTTAGCAGAAGATTTTTTTCCTAGCACGAGTTTTGCTGCAGAATATCTCGTTGAAAGTGGCATTGGAAACCTTTGTGGCACTCAATTTGATAGCTTCTTAAAAAAGATGAACATTTCTGCTTATTTTGGAATAGGGCTAAATGAGCGTTACTTCACTTTTTCTGGCACAAATGACAAACTTGAAATGATGCTTAATCTTTCAGCAGCTGGATTTACAGAAAGGCTAAGAGATGAGAATGTTTGGAATGGTATTATTGATAGACACACAGAGCTGTATAAAAACTTAGAAAATAGTCCTTACTACTATTTTTCTGTTTTTGTGTCGAATCACTATTATAAAAACCACCCAATGTATAGGCAGTATAAGCCTTGGGAAGCTAAAGAAGAAAATGCTGTAGCTATTCTGAATCAATTGTTTTCTGATCCGTCACAATTTACTTTGCTTGTGATAGGTGACTTTGCAGTTGATGATGTTATTACACAAATTGTAGAGCTGTTCTCTTCTCAAGAGGCAGAAAAAGCAGATGTGGTTGCGGCTTTTCCTGAAAATATTTCTCATGAAAAATCAGATGACATTACAGTTTTTCGTGGTGCAGAGTCACATTGCATGAATTATATGTTTTATGGTGGTGAATTTACTTATGATCATAAGCTTGATATGTCAATGACATACGCAGCATTCGATCATATTGTTAGCCATAGATTGTTAGAAAAATTAAGAAAAGAAATGGGGGATACATATAGCGTTCGTTTATCGTCTAACTTTCCCTATGCGCCAAATCTTGATGAAATGATGATCTCTATTAATTTCTCCTGTGAGCCAGAAAAGGCTGATAACATGAAAAGTTTTGCACGTGAAGTGCTGGACAACTTCCTGAAAAAAGGAGTTACAGATGATGAGATCGCAACAGCAAAAGAAATCCTACTTGAGAGAGAAAGGGTCTCATATCTTTCAAATGTAGGCCTTCTAAGAGCTCATCAGGCATCAAACATGTATGATGTCGATGTTCATAATCTAGTCGACTATGTAAGTAAAATAGAGAGACAAGTGACAAAGGAAAGAATCGAAGGGTATGCTAAAGCAGCATTTTCTGAGAATAGACACTTAATGTCATATACGATTAAGCCTGACACTCATCAAGAGTGATTTTATAAGGCCTCTGAGAAATCAGGGGCCTTTTCGTGTGGTGTTTTTACATCAATTTTACATTCACTTAAATTCTCATGAAGAGAGATCAAATTCTTTAGCTGGTCTTCCAGTGTAAATTGATTTACAAAGATTTCATGGGAGCGTTTTGCAAGTGCAGTCGCTTCTTCAGGGTGACTTCGAATCCATTCAACGTGTTCATTGATTTGATCAAACATCTCTTTACCAGGTCCACGATCAACATATAAAACAGTGTCGCCAAAGTATTTCGTTATGAACGGGTGTCTATCTGAGATAATTATAGATGATGCTGCTGCTGCTTCAAAAATTTTACCCGTTGGAGTTCCGCCTTGAAAGTGATCTGGAGCATGTAAAACAAGAGCAATACCAGTTTGGTTAATCGTTTGGATAATGCTATTTCCATCATGTTTTATATATCCGCGATAAGAGTTTGGAGTATGATGCCACTGAGATTTACCACCATAGACATTCAAATATCCTTGTTGATCTAACATGGAAAACAAGACCATAAAATCAGGTCCCGCACTTGTCCCGGCCATATTAGAGCCACAATAAAAAAGATTTAAATTCTTGGGAGGGTTAAAGCTTGTATTTTGACAAGTTGAGAACCAGTTCATATAGTTGCAGTTTTTTTCAGAACAAGAATAGTAAGTTTTAAGAGTCCCTCTGTCTGGAAAACCGACTAAAAATCCATCATAATGTGATACTTTGGCAAAGGGAAGTTTAGCGTGTTGTGAGAAGTAGTAGTCACTGCCGTGAGTTAAGGCAGCATATTTTCTTGCCTTTGAAAACTCATGTTTTCCTCCTTCAAGTGCAATAACAATGTCAGGACTGTAAGAATCTACAAAGAGGTGGGTAAGTCTTTTTGCAATCGAGCGAAACTTTGAAATGCGAGTTAGTGTAAGAACAGTACAATCAACATCAAGATCGATAGCAGTTTTTCTTATTCTTTCAGCCATCTCTCGTTCACCTAATCCTTTTCTGTGAGTAACAAGGATTCGGTAGGTTCTTTCTTCTTTTTTGTTTGAGACGTTGTTGTAGCTGCGGATCTTTGAAAGAAAAGAAAAAAATATGACAAATATGATACCAAGGGATCCGAAAATCCAACGCTTCTTCACTGTGAAATCCTACTTTGTTGACTCACTATAGTAAATCGAGGATTTTAATACGTTAAACTTTTATAAATTTTTTAGAGACTTTGTAGCTTCTGTGATGAGTCGCGCTTTGTGACAAGAATGCCATTTTTTGTTGCAATCACAACCATTTCATCAAGTCCAATAGCTTTGATGGGCAAGTCATCAGAGTAGATGATAGAGTGATTGACATCTAGTGTTTTAACGTTCTCACTTTTTTTTAAATAGGGTTCGATTGATTCAAAATTTCCAAGATCCTTGAAGGTCGAGTCAACAGAAAATGCACTAACATTCGGTGCTCGCATTAAAATGCTGTGCTCAAAAGATCTCATATTGGGATCAAAATGGTTTTCCCAAGCAGAGATTAAAGTATCAGCGCGCATAAGGGTGATTCCCATATGCCAAAAGACATTTGGCTCATTAATCAATTCAATTGCAGATTCTTTATCAGGCTTTTCTATGAATTCGTCGACAGAGTTGTTTGATGATGTACGAAAGTAACCTAGATGGATGTCTGGGAAAGTTGGTTTTGTGCCAAAAAGAACAATTTGCCCTTTGCTTGCTAAATTTTTACCAAGTGTAATTGAGTAGTGAAGGTTTTCTACCTGATTGATAAGTTGGTCTGCAGGAGTAAAAAGCAAAAGTTCCTTCCCAAGAAATTGCTCTGCCGCAAGCCGCATAGCAACGCTTGTACCAGAAGGAGATGTCTCTTCAATATATTCAACCGATCCCTTTGGAAGGATCTTCTTTGTCATCTCGATCTGTTTTTTTGTCATCACAACAAAGATGTTGCCAAGAGATGAAAACCGATCAACGGTCTCTTCAAGAAGCGTCTTGTCGTTTCTTAGTTTAAGTAATGGTTTAGGCATATCCTCATGGACTAAAGGCCATAGCCTTTTTCCCTCCCCACCAGCAAGAATAACAATATTAAGCTTCATATCCACGTTATACTCCCAAAAAAACTGCTCGTCAAGCGAAGATGTTCATTCTTCTGTGAGTTAGCGGGTTAAGCGCAAATTGAGGGAGTACGTTAAAATTTGTAATAAGGAAATAAGATTTTAGGGAGTACATATGTCAGGCATTCCACATTCTCATGATATTGAAAAGGATTATATCAATGTTAAATTGACTCTTAAGGAGGCAAAAAAGAAGGCTGAAAGCTTGGCAAAAGAGATTAATGATTTAAATCTTGCTGAGCATACTCTTCTTGTGGAGATCCTTGAAATAGAAGCAGAAGTTTATGAGAAGGTTTTAAAAGGTCAAAGTAAGTTAGTTGAGACCAAGGTTGAAGAAAACAAAAATGCCATTTTGAATATATCAGATGAAGAATTATTAGCGCTGAAAGATGCTTTAGAAGAGGTGAGTAATTCAAATGATCAAATAAAGACACTCGCGCCTTTAATTAAAAAAACACCTGTTATAAAAATGGTCATAGCAATAGCAGTTGTTGAAGGATCTCTTCAGGAAGCTTTTGAACATCTAAAAAAGCAAGAACCAGACATGGTAAAAGGTCTTCAAGAAATAAAAAAAGCATATATTAAAGGACTAAAGTCGAAGAAGTTTGATAAAGAGGAAAAGTAGTATTGTGTAAAAAAAGACGCCACCAAACATTGGTGACGTCTCCGAGAGTCTTACCCTTTGTCAAAAACAAGTTTCTCTCTAATCATTTACATCTATTGTGACTTCTTTATAGGCTGTATAGGTGGTGTTATTTGGTTGGATGAGTTGAACTGCTGTAATCGCATCATCATCATCAACAAGGAACTGGACTGTGTACCCTTCGTAATCAACAACGGAAAAAAGTCCATCTTTTTCTGGTATTAGGATAAAAGGTGGTTGTCCCAGCGCGCGAACTACTAAGCTGTTTTTTTCCATTGATACAATGAAGGAAAAACCAAGGTATTTAAATGTTCCTAAAAAGTTATTCAGATAGTCCTTCTCAAAGAGCTTATCTTCTTTCTTTTTCTTAAATACGATATCATTAACCAATGGTTCAAAAGGTATAACAACTGAGTCAACATCACCAAAAAAATTGTGTCTAAAAGAGGCTTTTAATGAGGTGATATCTGGAATGTTTGTATCTTTAGAAATCTCAAAAGTGTCGTAATGCCAATGATCGAACACAAGCCGAGTGTTGTTATATCTAGCCTCTAATCGATCATCTTTTAGCTTAAATTCAATTGTTCCATATCCAGGATTTTCATATAACCCGGTAAAATCTCGCATTGGGTGTGAGGGAGTTGTTCCTTCAACTTGGCCTGCTTTTTTCGCATCTGAATCTTTGAAGTAGAATTCAGCATCGTAATCTTTGAATTGTTTTAAGCGCTCAACCCAGTCTATGGGAGTAATGCCAAGCAGGGTGTCTGCAACTTCACAGCCTAAAATGTGCGGTAGGGGGGTGTAGTTTTTGTTTGTTAGAACTACAAGGCCAAAATTTTCATTTGGAAAGAATAATACGCTTGAGCTAAACCCTTCAATATTTCCGCCATGAAATATTGCTTCATGGTGTCTATAGGAAATGACAAACCAACCAAGCCCATATGTTTCCATCATGATAAGGTCTTCAATTCCCCATCGGCCGTTGAGGATGATATTTGAGATAACCTGGGGTTTAATGATCTCATTGAACGTTTCTCTTTGAATTAAGCGATCTCCCTTTTTTGTGAGAAGCTTCACCCATTCTAACATGTCATCGAGGTTTGAATGTAGGGATGCGGCAGGTCCAATTGTATATGCGTCAATAAGATGTGTGGCACTCAGGCCAATTTCAGTTTCTCGATACCCAAGAGAACGGTCTTTACTTTCTAGAAAGACCTTTTGATCTCCTGTTGTGTGTGTCATTCCAATTGGGTTGAAAATGTATTCATCTAAAAGATCTTCCCAACTCTTATTTGTTACTTTTTCTGCAGCATGACCAGCTAACAAATAACCATAATTCCCATAGCAAAAACGTTCTCTGAAACCAAAAGCAGGTTCAAAATATCTCATTCGCCTAATCATCTCATCTCGAGGGATTTTCGCCCCAAACCAAGCAGCATCATTGCGCGAATAACCATTTACATGTGTTAAATTGTCACGGATTGTCATTTCATAGGTTGTGAATGGATTTATTAACTTAAATCCAGGAATGTATTCTGCAATAGGATCATCCCAATGCAAAAATCCCTCATCTTGTAGTTGACCAATTAAAAATGACGTAAACGCTTTAGTTGCAGAGCCAATAGGGAAAAGAGTTTTAGATGTGACAGGAAGACTTTCTGCGATGTTTCTTGCACCAAAAGACTTCGCATATACGATTTCACCATCAACAACAACGCCGATTGCAGCTCCTGGAACATTTAAAAGTTCTATAAATTCTTCGGCCTTTACATCCAGTTTTGACAGAATTTTTTCTGCACGCAATACCTTTGCGCTCTTATGCGAATCACTCCAACAAGGAGAATGAAAACCACTGATTAAAATAAATAAGTAACATACATGCTTTCTCATAAACACCTCATAAAAAAAAGGTGTTAACCCTAACAGCACCAAGTTTTTATTTCTATAGAAAAAATTAAGACACTTTCACCGCCAAAAACTTAACGTCACTGAAATCAAACCGCTTAGATGTGAAACAATGTCACTCGGTATAATTAAATAAAAAAACAAAAACACATAAAAGGAGATTAAAATGGCGAAGAAAAAAGCAAACAAGAAAAGAGCCGTTAGAAAACCAGTGGCTAGAAAAGCAATAGCTATGAATGCAACAAAATTCGATGCAGCAGTGAAAAAGTTGGTTAAAAGAATGAAAGATGTAGGAACACAGCTCGTAAAAGTCACAAGCTCAAGTAAAGCACAAGTCGCCAGTGAAAAAACACGTAGAGTGAAGGTTGAAAAACTTCTAAAGGCTGAGAGAGCAAAAAGCAAAAAAAGTAATAAAGTCGTTAGAAGAAAGAAAAAATAAAAATTTTATGCGTTTTGTGAGGTTTCATGAAAGCATAGGCTAGGTCACTTAAGGTGGCCACTGCCGCAAGAAGTATAATAATAGAAAGGAAAATAATAATACGGAGAGTGTGTGATGGCAAAAAAAGCAAGAAAAGCGGCAAAGAAGGTAGCTAAAAAACGCTCTTCTAAAAAGCTGACTCGACGTGAATTTGTAGCTGATAAACCGAAACAAGTAAGTAAAAAAAAGAGAAGAGTCGCTTTTATTGATAAATTGAGGAATGTCTTTGTGAAAAATAAGAAGGGGGCTGACCAAATTTCGAAATTTAAAGAGCAATTGAATAAACAGAACAAGAAAGAGTTGATACAGCATCGAAAGTTTATAGATCAGAAATATAAAGCTGCTTCCACAGATTTTATGAGCAGAAAAGCTGAGATGGAGGCATTGTTAGAGGTGCTTTCAAGTGCTTCTGGCAATCACACAAGTGCAGTAATTGATGCTTTAGAAATTGCTCGATCACCCGAAGAAGCAGAGTATGTGTTTGCAACAGTGAAAGGTAAGGCTGCGAGCAAAAGACGTGAGATTAAGAAAGGCTTAAAAGTGAAAGCGAAGCTGGCAAAGTTGGCTGCTAAATCAGCAAAAAAGACTAAACAACAAAAAATGCAAATGTGGATGAATGCAGAGGTTGATTATCAAGCAAAAAAGAAAAAAATTATCCAAGAAAGACTGAAAGCGAAAAAAAATAAATAAGACGCATTTTATATTAATACATAATAGTTAGGTTTTTATATGCATGATTTTAAGTTTCAGTTTGAAGAAAAGCTGGATAAGTTTGCAAAGCCGACATCAAAGCTTGAAACTTGGATTCCGTTAGATCGAGATCCAGGTCTTAGTGAAGAGGAGAAGCATTCGGTTTTATATGGCGATGCTGCTGAAAGCTTGCATATCGTAAAACCAGCCTTTCTCTATGTTGATTATAAAAGTGGTCTAAACTATGTCCCTTCTGATCAGTTAGATTACTACTACTTGCTTGCGAAGTTGAAAAAGTCTCCTTATTTAGTTTTGCTTGGGGAACAAAAGAAGAGTTTAACAATGCAAAGGCATCTTGTTGAAAACCATAAGATGTCAGATAAGAACACATACTATTTGGATCTTTATTTTGGTCCTTATTTTGGTGGATTGACTCCGAAGTGTTTCCTTTTTGAGAAGGTATCGTTGAGTAAGATTCCAAATACGATGGTATTGTTTAAAGAGACATAGTCTTTTAAGTTTAAAGTGACGTGATTTAGTTTGTTAGGATCATTCGGTGCAATGACAGGCATCATTTGAATAAAAAAGTGATTGGGAGGCCTTGTTATGATGATAAAGGATATGTCATTTGCACAACAGAGTGCATTATTTGCAAAACTGAGTAATCAGGCTTATAAATCACCTGATGTCGCAGTCAAGTTATTCAAAGAAGAGGGATTTTCTGACACAGCCTACTATTCCAACAAAGGAGCTGATGTCTATGTCATACAAAACGATACAGATATTGTCGTATTATGTCGCGGTACCGAGGTTACGCAATGGCATGACATTCAAGCAGATCTCGGTATTGTATTGGATCCATTTCCTGGTAATAAAGGTAAAGTCCATCATGGATTCAAATCTTATGCCGATGATGTGCGGCCGTTCGTTCTTGAAAAGTTGAAAAATTCTCCTAATAAAACCCTGTGGTTCGCCGGTCATAGTTTAGGTAGTGCAATAGCGATCTTATTGGCACATTATTGTGTGATGGAGGCAGAAATTCAAAATCCAGTTGCAGTGTTCACCTATGGAAGTCCACGTGTTGGAAATCGAACCTATATGAATGAATTCAATAAAAAACTCACGCACCATCGCTGGGTAAATAACCATGATCCTGTAACTAATGTGCCATTGCCACCTTTTTTTTATCATTCTGGTAAAATGCATTACATCAACAACAAGGGAAAAGTTACGGTTAACTACGGACGTAAAAGAAATATTTTTCGATTGTTAAGCCAGGTGTCTATATCTGGAATTTTAAAACTGATTTACAGCCCTTCAATCTCACGGCTTTTGAGCCTTGTGCGCGAAGCAAAAGACCACTCATCAGATCTGTACGTTAAGCGTTTAGAAGTTTGGGCTGAAAACGAGATTACTAAATGAGATTATTCCTAATAAAAGTATGTAAAAAGTGCAGCTATTCTGCCTTTTTGAACTCTTTCTTAGGCTTAAAGGTCGATTTGTCTGCTGATGGACTACCAGCTGTAATTGCAAAACGAAGACCTTTTTCAATTGTAAGGTCAACTGGTTTTACGCTCGATTTAGGTACAATAATTGTAAGCCCACCAATTTGGTAACTGAATGGAAAAAAGACGGCGATATCATCATCTGTTCCAATCCCTTCAGGAAGATCAGCAAAAGTTTCTCGCGTCACAAGTCCAAGCATCTTAACTCCGTTATATTCAACGATAACGCAGCTTCCCTTTTCCTTTTTTTCTCCGGTATTAAAAAAACTCATTAAATCTGTAACTGATGTGTAGATTGTTTTTAGAAGGGGAATACGTTTAAGAATTTTTTCGAGCCAGTTATAGAGGTGTTGAATCATCCAGTTGCTAAGGATTAAACCAAAGAGGTATAAGACAACAAGGCCAACGATAAGCCCAACGCCTGGGAAATTTGCCTTTTCTCCGAAGATCCAAACGATCGGTTCTCCAAAGATAGTATCTAGTTGTCTTACTATCCAACCTATTAATACAACGCAAATTATGATCGGCGCCAATCCAATGACGCCTCTTAGTAGAGTCTTTCCCATAGATCTCTACACTAGCGAGCTTAACCTTTGTGTAAAGGTAAAAAACCAAAAAGTTTGGACTTTTTTATTCCTTTGGGAAGTTTTAATTCAGATCCGATGCGTTCACCTTTTTTTAAAGCACTCAGATCGATAGATCTAGTTGATGTGCTCTTAGATAGTCGCGGATAAGCAATTCTTATGTTTTCACGTAAAATTTTCTCCACTCGAATGATTCCCGGCTCCTGATCTTTTGTGTGGATTTCGCGCAGAAATCCTTGAGCGATTCCTTGGAAAAAAGAGCTTTTCGCACGAACCCCTGAAAACCCACTTTCCTTCTCCCACAGTTCATCAAATTTAGTATCGAGCATATGTGCTAGATATTCGCCGATTTCAACGTTAGATCGCTCGCCAAAGATTTCTAGGTATACTTTGCCTCGTCCACAGTTAATCACCGGATAGACAAAAAAAGAGCGGAGGATTTCAGAGATTGCTCTAAGCTTTTGACTTGTGCGCTTTTCTTCAATGACGCGCATGACAACAAGATCGTCATCTTCTTCTAAATTGTCAATTCCATGAGCGAGCATTAAAGAGCGTGCCTTAGCAAGAGCTGCTTTTGCTTCATGTACATTATTGCTTGTGCTTAGATCAAATAGTTTAATGATTTTGTCTGTCAGACGTTTACTTCTTTCCTCAACCTCTTTTTCTGGGATAAAAGCTGCAATTGACCTTTCCCAATTGTATTTTTTGCAAATATTCTTAAATTCCTCGCCGTGCGGAAGTTCAAGGTTTCCGTGTTTAAGAAAGCAAAGGAGGTGAGCAATTTCATGTTTGAGAATGTCTTCTAAAAGCTTATTGTCAGCAAATGCTAACGACTTGGCGATCCCAATTTCCATTATCGAGGCATCAAAATACCCTAATTTCTTCCCGCCTTCAAACGCTACAAAATGTAAGGAGTAGTAGTAACCACCATAAAAAAAGCGATTCCCTCTAAAAATAATTTTAACCTCGTCTTCTAAAATGCTTCTAGCGAGTGCAATGCACTTTTTTACAAATGGTTGGGTGATTTTTGAAAAGATGATTTGCATTGTTTTTTTTCCTTTTGCAAGTGTAAACTATTCTCTCAATAATAGTAAAATACGGAGTGTTAAATGGAACCTAGTGGATTTTCAGCAGCAGAAGCAGTGGGTGCAGGTTTTTTTGAAGTAGGACAAGATTTTCAATCTTCGGGTGGTGGGCGTGAAAAAAAACCAAGAAAGTATACCACAGGCGCAAGGACTGATCCACTGAAGTTAACTCCTAAAAAAGTTAGACAAGCACTTAAAGTTACTAGAGAAGGCTTAGACCCTGAATATGATTTACTAAGAGATCAAGAGAGGGCCTTATCTGGTGGAATAGATGAATTAAAAAAAATGTCTCCGAGAAGGGCTGGTAAAAGAAGTGAGTTATGTCACAGGCTTAGAGGTGGGTTGCTTGATGGGATTATACCAGAAGCTATTGAATTTGATGCTCGAAGTCCTTCAAAAGTAGGTGCAATGGCAAGAGCTGTAGCAAAGAGTTCTTGGTTGGGTGGGAAATTACATCAGCTGACTGACACATACCATCAGACTCCTGGAAGCCAGGATGCTTCTTGGCCAAAGTGTAAGCTAGTTAATCTGCAGCATATATCTAATTTTGACCCATCGACCGGTGGTCTTCATTTATGTGACCCAACTCATCCGCAATGGGGTTTTTTGCAAAATCGCTCAACATTTCTTGATAATGATGTATACATAGCTTTAGTAAATGATGGTGTGTCACCTCCTAAATATTCGACACTATGGCCTCTTGGAGTAACAGAAAGACAAGTCATAGTAATGAGTGAAAGTGCAACTTCTGTTGTAAGGAAAGGTAATACAGAATTAGTGAGTGTGACTCTTCCAACAGGTAAAATGTGTCATGCTTTGCGTTATCATAGAGTGCAGCAATGGTTGATTCCATCCTTTTTTCCGATAGTTTATTGTAATGCAGCGAGTATGGCAAACCTTGATTTTGAACATGTATTGGTTTTTCAAGCGGATGGTGTAGCTCCCCCTGTGACAATTCGCGTAAAATCCAGTGATTTAATAGGGCATGTACAACGAAGTATTTCTACCGGTCTTAGTATTCCAGACTTTGAAGATCGTATTAATGGAACTATATATTTTGATTGCTCAAATTTTCTTCATCCAATGGGGCTGCCATTAGTTGTTCAAAAAGGAATTATAATTCAATTTACTGCTTCTGAAGTGGGATATAAATTTGAGGATATGGAATTTGCAGCTGAAGCCAGATCGTCTATGACTCCTGATGGAGGGGCTAGATTAGAGGTGAGAATGCCTCGTAGACGTTTAATTCCTTTAGATGAGCGTCAATATCCAACGATGCCAGCTTTTGGGGATTTGGGAATTGTTGATGATTTTGATGGAGGGTTAGCTCATAATAGTGAAGAAGAAGACGATATCGAGTTTGGTGAAGAGGCGTAATAGAAAATATTGAAGGCAATTTTCAGAAAGAGGCTGCGTTAAACAGCTTTTTCTGAGTTGCCTTTAGATTTCCATTTATTGAGAAGTTCCTTGCTTGCATCGTCATCAATAATCCAAAGAGCTTTATGTGAATTTGTTCCGATAAGAGCTGATGGGAATAAGTTTTTAGAATCCATGAGAACTTCTGCAAGACGGTGCTTTTTTTCTTCTCCCATGACATAGATAGCGATGTTGCTTGCGTTGTTGATAAGAGGATATGTGAATGTCATGCGGAAACAATTTTTCTGGGGGACGTGGTTTACTACTACGAGTTGGTCTGAAATAGTAAGAGCTTTTGTTTTGGGGAAAAGAGATGCAGTGTGACCGTCATCACCCATTCCAAGCATGATAAGATCAAATCCTCTGCCATGTAGATTTTTTTTAATAAGAAGCTCGTATTCTTTAGCGTGCTTTTCCATGTCAGATTCTGCTTTCATCCGAAAGATCTGGTTTTCTTTAAGGGGGAGTTTAGAAAATCCGGCTTTCATTGCCATATTGTAATTGCTATCGGGATGATCAGGAGGGACAGGTCTTTCATCTCCCCAAAAAAGCAAAACTCTCGCCCAGTCGATCGCTTCTCTGTATTTAGGAAGGGCAAGCATTTCGAATATCTTCTTAGGGGTTGAACCACCTGAAAGAGCAACAGAAAATTGGTTGTGTTTTTCGACAGCCTTTTGTGCACATGAGATGAAGTGTTTTACGGCAAATTCAATTGACTCTTCATGATTACCAGGTAGTGCTATTTCTCTTCTTTCATCAAAACGATGTATGTTGGAGTCGCTCAATAGGATATTCCTCCCTTTTTACAAGTCTTAATTAATTCTAAAACTCTGAGAAAACTTGTGTCAGTTCCTTGACTGTAAATTTCTTGCATAATCGAACGACTTCCCATTTCTTCCCCAAATAAATGAAAGATGGGCATGTCGCAAGTCGATGATGTGCAGTGGTGCAGGGCAATTTTGTTGATGTCGTCCTTGTCTCTTTCGAATGTGATTGTCTCATTTTGATGAGAGTTGATATTTGCAGAGAGGATTCGTCCGGGAGCTACATTTTTATTTCTTCCAGGAGAGAGATGTATAACAACATTCCCTTTGCCTGATATGTAATTGAAGGAAATCTCATCTTTTGTTCTTAAGACAGTATCTAACTTCCAATTTAGCTTTGTTGCAATCCAGCCCTGAAAATAAGTGGCTTGGATCTTTGTGTGAGAGAAATGCTCTGTTTCGAGTGTGTTATAAAAGATCTGGATCTCTTTTGCATCGTTGACACACTCGAAATTACTTGGAGTATTGAACGCGTTGCTAAAAAGATTTCTCCACGAAGCGCATCTTGCCCAATTTAGATCGGCGATATCACAGAAAACCTTATTTTGGTGAGCAAGCACCATCTCTGCAAAATCAACAATGTTTACAGCTGATTCAGAATCAAAAATTGTTCTTGTTGCTCTGTTTTCAAGTTTGATTGAAATAGGATCTTTTTTTAGGGGGTCATCGCCCCAGAGTAAGTAGACAGGGCGCTCTGGTAGAAGGTGAGGAAGAACAACAAAGGGAATGCGATCTCTGTATGAGCCTGCAACTTCAAAATTGATGACATCGCAAAAGATAGAACTTTTCTCACTCGGTATCATATCGGTAACGTAGGTACGGAGGAATTCTTCTCCTGTTTGTTCAAACTCTGTGATAACAATTATACGGCAGGGATACTTTCGAATGATCGTTTTTGCAATTTTCTGCAAATACTCTTCGCGTAAATCCTTTTTCACATAGATTACCAGATTGAAAAGAGAGGCACGAATTGTGTTCGTTCCTTGGTGCTTTTCCCAGAGGTCGGTTAAAGCAGACTCAATCTGTTTTACGTCAATGTAGTTTGGCGTTGTAGGGGTCATAAAGGTTTCCAAGTACGCTGTTCATTTCGTAATAAGTAGTCAGCTCCTAAAGGCCCCCAAGTTCCCGCAGGATAAAAATCATCAGCTGTCAAAGGGTTTTTTGCCCAATGCTCAAGAACAGGGGTGAGAAATTTCCAAGAATTTAAGGATTCATCAACTCTTGCAAAAAGAGTGTTGTCTCCCAAAATACAGTCATAGATCAGTCTCTCGTATGCTTCGGGGACTTCTTTTCCAAAATAACTTGCATATTGAAAGTCCATGTTTACAGGTTGGATAATATTTGCAGAGCCTGGAACTTTACTGTTTACCTGAAAGGATGTTCCCTCGTTTGGTTGAATTCGAAAGATGATTTGGTTTGGATTGTTATGTTTATCATCTTTATGAAACAGGATATTAGGAGTTCGCTTAAAAGTGATTACGATCTCTGTAGATCTTTTAGGGAGCCTTTTTCCAGCTCGGATATAAAAAGGAACACCTGACCAACGCCAATTTTCAATCATGATTCTCATAGATGCGAAAGTTTCAACATTTGAAGTAGGATTAACGTTTTTTTCCTTTCGGTAAGCCGTTGCCTGTTCTCCCTCAACATACCCTTCTGTGTATTGTCCTCGACACGTATATTTGTCAAATTCATCTTCTGTATAGTGCTTGATCGCTTCTAAGACTTTAACTTTTTCATCACGGATAGATTCAGGATTCAAGCTTGTCGGTGGTTCCATAGCTACAAGTGAGAGAAGTTGCATTAAGTGGTTTTGAATGATATCACGAACTAAACCCGCGCCCTCGTAGAAAGCACCTCTACCTTCCACTCCGATACTTTCACCAACTGAGATCTGAACGTTGTCTATGTAACGATTATTCCATAGACCTTCAAAGATGGCGTTACTAAATCTAAAAACGAGAAGATTTTGCACAGTCTCTTTACCAAGGTAGTGGTCGATCCGATAGATTTGCTTTTCATTCAGGTTATGAGTTAAATCAGATTGAAGTTGATTGGCAGTATTCAAGTCGTGGCCAAAAGGTTTTTCAATAATAACCCGTGAGAAACGTTCGGTCTCTTCTTCTTCATAGACAAGGTTGTGCATTTTTAGCTTTTCAACAATGGAGGTAAAAGCAGTCGGTTGAACAGATAGGTAGTAGACACGATTGCCGCGAGTTCCAAACTGTTTGTCTAATTTAGAAAGAGCTTCATTGAGGCTGTCATAACCTTTGTCGTCACCAAATTCTGACTGGTGGTAAAAAAGGCGATTTGTGAAATTTTTAAGTTCTTCCCCTTCAGGACGCGTTCTAGAAAATTCATTGATTCCTTCAGACATGATTTTTCTAAAATCTTCATCTGTCATGTTTCTTCTTGCAAAGCCGACGCAGACAAAATTTTGCGGAAGTAATCCATCTTTCATTAAATTAAAGAGGGCTGGAATAAGTTTTCTTTTTGTTAAGTCGCCAGAAGCACCAAAAATGACTAAAATACATGGTTCTGGAGAAGATAAGCTGTGAGATTCTCTGAAAGGGTTTTTAAAAGCTTCTGGATTGACATCTCCCATAGGCAGCTTGCTTGCTGCATCTCCCTTATGTTCTTCAGGTTGCTTTTTCTCTGGCATTCCCATGTGGGCCTCCTACATTTTGCTTTAGTATCTTTAGATAGACATTAAATGCAACAGTTGAGATCCAAATATGATTGTAAAATTAGGGAGGCAGATACAACATCAACAGCTTTAGCACGTTTCTTTCTGTTCATAGACTGTTGCATTAGAATGCCTTCTGCAGCGCGTGAAGTCATTCTTTCATCAATCATCTCGCAGGGGATTCCCGTTTTTTCTTGTAAAAGAGTTGCAAAATTTCTGGCTACAGCAGACATGGTACTTTCTTGGCCATTTAAGTGCAGGGGAAGGCCTATGACAAACAGTTCAATTTCACCACGATCTTCAAGCATTTTCATGAGTTGCTCTACATCATGGTCAACTTTTCCTACTCTGTCGATTCTCTCTAAGGGAGTTGCGAATGACCTGAAAGGATCAGAAATAGCTACGCCAATTCGCTTCATTCCAAAATCTATGCCGACAAGACGTTTTTTGTTGATCATACTAGAGCTTCCTCTTTATGTTTGCGGTTTTTATTATTCGTTAGTGAAGCTTCGATAAAACTTGCAAAAAGGGGATGAGGCTCTGTTGGTTTTGACTGAAACTCTGGATGGAATTGGACTCCAATCATCCAAGGATGATTTTGGTTTTCAACAATTTCACACAATTGCCCATCTTTATAAGAGCCAGCTACATGTAAACCCTTTGATTCACATAGTTTTTGGTAGTCATTATTAAATTCATATCGATGGCGATGCCTTTCAGAAATAACTTTTCTTTTACCGTAGATCAAGTAGGACTGTGATTTAGGATCAAGTGTACAAGGGTAAGCGCCAAGACGCATTGTTCCACCAAGATCGAGATTCTTTCTTTGTTCAGATAAAAGAGAGATGATTGCTGTACGCGTTTCAGGTTCGACTTCTGTTGAGTTTGCGCAAGGCAAGTTAAGAACATTTCGAGCAAATTCAACGGCCAAAACTTGCATGCCAAGACAAATCCCAAAATAAGGGACTTTATTTTCGCGACAATATTTAGCAGCTTGAATTTTCCCTTCCCATCCGCGCATCCCGAATCCGCCTGGAACAAGGATGCCATCGCAATCGGCTGCGAGTTCTGCAAATTCTTTTTCTGTAGTTACTTTATCTGACTCGATGCACTTAATTTTTACTCGGGACTTATTTGCAATTCCACCGTGAATTAAAGATTCAAAAACCGATTTATATGCATCTTGATGTTCTAGGTATTTACCAACGATTCCAATTGTTGTCGTCTTTTTTGCATTCACAAAATCATCAACCATTTGGTGCCACTTTTTTAAACTCGCTTTCTTTTTAGGGAGGTTAAGAAGGTCTGCAACTATTTGATCAACACCAGTTTCAAGAAGTGCAAGCGGGGCTTGATAGATAGAATCTTCGACATCAACAACATCAATTACAGCCTCTTTACGGACGCTACAGAAAAGAGAGATTTTTGCTTTAACTTCGTCAGAAAGTGGGAGCTGCGATCTGCAAAAAATCATGTCTGGAAAAATTCCAGATTGTTGCAATTTCTGGACTGAGTGTTGAGTTGGCTTAGTCTTTACTTCACCAGCATGTGCAATATAAGGAACGTAAGTGAGGTGAATGTTTAAACATACGTCATGATGTTCATGACGAAATTGTCTTATTGCTTCTAAAAATGGTTGGGACTCAATATCTCCAACAGTTCCACCGATTTCAACAAGAGTGACATCGATATCTTTTTCTTGGTGACTGCAAGCTAAAATTTTGCTTTTGATTTCATCAGTAATATGTGGAATGACTTGTACTGTCTTCCCAAGATAGTCTCCATGTCTTTCTTTTTTCAAAACAGAGTCGTAAATTTGACCCGAGGTCGTGTTTGAAACTTTTGAAAGAGGGGAGTTTGTGAATCTATAATAATGACCAAGGTCAAGATCTGTTTCAGCTCCATCATCTGTGACATAAACTTCTCCATGCTGAAACGGGTTCATTGTGCCTGGATCAATGTTTAGATATGGATCGAGCTTCATTAAAGCAACTTTTAAGCCTCTTTCCTCTAAAATAAGAGCAAGAGAGGACGAAGTAATGCCTTTTCCTAGTGAGGATAGCACTCCTCCTGTGATAAAAATATATTTACTCATGTGGGCTATTATACAAACTACTTTCAAAAATCGCTACTAAATACTATATTATAAGTTGATAAAAGGAGATCTAATGACTTCAAGTTTTATGCAAGAGAGAAGAAATGAGAAGGTGCCACTAGCCAACTTACTAAAAAACATAAAAGAGATGGGCTGGGTTGATAATGAATTTTTTATTTCGCTCGTTGCTTCAAGGGACTTTGCCTCTAAACCTCACACAGTTGCTGTACTTTTTTCAGGAGGGCCAGCGCCAGGGGGGCATAATGTTATTGCAGGTATTTACGATGGATTAATGATGACAAATCCAAACAGCCAACTTCTTGGTTTTATTGGAGGTGCAGCAGGTCTTCTTGAAGGAAAACATAAAGAGATCACAAGTGATTTAGTTGACCATTATAGAGGCATTGGTGGATTTGATCTACTTGGAACTGGTCGGGGTAAAATTGAGACAGAAGATCATTTTAGAAGTGTTGCAAAAATTGTTGAAGAGAAGAAAATAGATGCCATTATCTTCATTGGTGGAGATGACACGAATACAAACGCAGCACACCTTGCTTCCTTCTTTAGAAAAAACGATGTTGGTTGCTGTGTTGTTGGGATTCCAAAGACAATTGATGGGGACTTGAAAACGAAATTCGTTGAGGCTTCTTTCGGCTTTGATACTGCGTGTAAAGTCTATAGTGAAATGATTGGAAATATTTGCTTTGATGCATGCTCATCCCTTAAATACTGGCACTTTATCAAATTGATGGGGAGAAAAGCATCACACGTCACTCTTGAATGTGCGCTGAATACTCAACCAAATTTGACATTCATTGGAGAAGAAGTTGCTGCGATGAAACAATCACTCTCTGATATTGTTCGATTGATAGCAGACACGGTAGTTGACCGTTCAAATAGCGGCAAAGAGTATGGTGTTTGTCTTCTACCTGAAGGTTTGATCGAGTTTGTTCCAGAATTTAAGGAGTTAATCACTCATCTAAATCGCATATTGGCGGCAAATAAAAGCGTTGATGCATTGCCCGAGCAGCAGAAAAAGTTGTTTCTGAGTTTGCCTCAAGAGATAGGAAAACAACTGCTTAAAGATCGAGACCCACACGGCAACGTTCAGGTGTCGAAGATTGAAACAGAGAAGCTTATATTCGAAATGGTCGATATAGAGTTAAAGAATCGCAATTTCAAGGGTAAATTCAATCCACAGGGCCATTTTTTTGGCTATGAAGGCCGCTGCGCATGCCCATCATTTTTTGATGCAGCATATTGTTATAATCTTGGTTTTGTTGCAGTCGCCTTAGTTAATCATAGAAAAAGTGGAATGATGGCTGCTCTTAGTAATCTTCACCAAAACGTAGAGAATTGGACTCCGATTGGTGTTCCCATCAATTCAATGATGGTCGAAGAGGAGAGAAAGGGAGAGAAGAAACGCGTCATAGAAAAGTCTGTTGTAAAACTAGAGGGAGCCGTTTTTAAATACTTCAAAAAACACCGAGAAGAGTGGCGCGTACATAATAGGTATGAAAATCCTGGTCCGATTCAATATTTTGGAGAGGGTAAAAACGTTGTGACTAAAACACTTAGTCTAGAAGCTGGCAATAAGTAAGACTTTTTTCTTATTATAAACGATTTGATTTGGTTAATGAGAGTTAGGACCAAATCATGAGCAAACGTTATCAGAATCAATATATCCGCTGTGTCAAAAGAAAGTCTTTGCATTATTTGCTCTGGCATTTAGGGTATTATGAAGATATATTGCCTCATTGTGTTCCCCCTGAAAATTTTATTTATCCTGTCTCTCATGCAAAAGCCTGCGACTCATTGCCTACTGCCACTTGGATAAATCATTGTACATTCATAGTTAATATTCATGGAATTACGATCTTAACTGATCCAATATGGAGTAAAAGATGTTCTCCTCTTCCCATGTTAGGTCCGAAACGTCAACACGATCTTTGCGTTGAATTAGAAGATCTTGAAAAAGTTGATGTTGTTCTTATTAGCCACAATCATTACGACCACCTTGACTACAGAACGGTTAAGAGACTACACAAACGTTTCCCTAATATCATCTGGGTTGTTCCAAAGGGATTGAAGAGATGGTTTCATCAGGCTGGCATTAAACATGTTAAAGAACTTGGTTGGTGGGATAAAGAACGGTTAGATCTTGGAAATTCGTTACCATCTCTTACTTTCACATCAGTCCCAGCTCAACATAATTCAGGTAGAAGTTTTTTTGATCGTGATAAAACTCTTTGGATGGGGCATATAGTAGAGATAAATCCTCCAAAAGAGGAATCGAAAACCCTTTATTTTGTTGGTGATACGGCCTATAATCCTTACGACTTTAAGAAAATAGGGGAAAGATTTCCTAAGATTGATTTATGCTTATGTCCGATTGGAACGTATAAACCAGAGAGATTCATGAGAACTGTGCATTCAAGTCCGGAAGATGCTGTGAGTATTCATCACGATGTTGCATCAAAACTTACTCTTGGTATGCATTGGAAGACTTTTCGGCTCTCTTATGAGCAGCAAAATCAACCGCCCTTTGACCTTTATTGCGAAATGAAGAAAAGAGGCCTTGATCACAAAGAATTTATCGCAATAGAGCCTGGAGTAACGATCAATTGGTAAATTATTTTTCTGTAAAAATATGGGAATGGCTTGAAGATCGATCTTTTTATAAGATCTTTCCAGATCCTAAATTTCAAAAAATCGATAAGGATCTCAAAAGTGATTATAAGTGGAAAAATCCCTACACAATCAGCAGAGAGTATTGCCAAGCGATGGGTGAAATGGATATCCATCAATATGGTGAAACGCCTCTTACAACAATGAATAAGATCGCAAGAGCTCTTAAATTGACAAAAGATGATCATATTTATGAATATGGCTCAGGTAGAGGGAGAAGTTCGTTTTTTCTTAAGCATTACTTTTCATCAAAAGTAACGGGGATTGAACATAATCCTGTTTTTGTGAAACGCGCTCAAAACCTAGCCAAGAAACATCAGATCGATATAGATTTTCAAGAGAAGGATTTTCGCGATGTAGACCCATCAGACGCTACGGTGATCTATTTATATGGAACCTGCCTACCTGATAAAGTGATTTATCACCTTTGCGACAAATTCCCAAAAGAGGCCAAAATTGTGACCATTAGCTATGCACTGTGTGAATACGACAGGAGATTTCGGGTAACACAAAAGCTTCGAGTTCGTTTTCCCTGGGGAGATACAGATGCATATATTAATCAGATTTCTCGTCAAACTTCTTGAAGAAAGCCTTACATGATTTAGTGCAGTTTTTTTTGCAATTTGGCTTTTGAGCGCACAAAGAACCATGATCATTGTAAATTTTCATGCAGTGATCGCATAATGATCGTTGAACATAACAGTGATGAATTGCAGAATTCTTACAAGAACCTAATGCTTCTTTGATTGAAGCTATGCACTCAAAGAACTCGTCGTGGTGCTTTTTATGGTCCATTTTTGATCTCTTTTTTTTATTCCCTACTCTTTCAATTTACTAAATGAAACACATTTTAACTTAAGTCTCTTTGGATCAATGGTGAAGATGTTCCCCTTCTGAGTCAGTTTGCGAAAATAATCAATTAAGTGGTAAAGTTTGAATCATATAAGAGGTGGAATTGATGAAAGCAGCAATGATATTAGCAGGGTGTGGATTTTTAGATGGTGCGGAGATACACGAAGCAACACTTTTAATGTTAGCGTTGAAAGAGAAGGGGATAGATGTTGATTTCTTTTCACTTGATCAAGAAGTGAACCAGCCGATTTCTCACCTGACAAAAGAACCAACTGCTCAGAAACAAAATATGATGGAAATGTCAGCTCGTATCGCGCGTGGAAAAATTCTAAATATGAAAATCTTAGATGCGATGGACTATGACATATTAGGAATGCCAGGTGGTTTTGGGGTCGCAAATAATTTTTCAGATTGGGCAGAAAAGGGGACCGATTGCACTGTAAACCATGAAGTCTCTCGAGTGATTCGAGGTTTTTTTGAGGCAAAAAAAGTGATCGTTGGCATGTGCATATCTCCGATGATTATTGGGAGAGTTTTGCAGGGGAGCGGAGTGAGAATGACTGTAGGGAGCGATGCAAAGCAAATCAAAATCTTAGAATCAATGGGGATTGATGCAGTTAGTTGCAAAATCGATGAGGCTTGTATTGATAAAAACAATAGAATATACACGGTTCCAGCTTATATGGAGAAACCAGACATTGCTAAAATCTATCAATCTTTAAAAAAAGTACAAGAGGTATTATGAATCTTCCTGAAAAAAGACTAGCCCCTTATCTTCTGAATATGGAAGAAATTCAGACAATTAAAGAATTGATATCTCCTGAATGGATGATAGATGGTACAAAATCCATTAAAAGAAAGTATAAATTTTCAAATTTCAAGAAAGGTCTTAACTTTGTTGTTGCTATCGGAGCAATTGCTGAAGAAATGAATCACCATCCCGATATTCATCTAAGTTGGGGTAAGGTCGAAATAAGCTGCTCCACCCACTCTGTTGGCGGTGTGTCAAATAATGATTTTCAGTTAGCAAAGAAGATTGATGCTGAATATCTGACTTTTTAATAGCCGTAATCATATCGATCCCCTATAATTCACCTCTTTTAGGAGGAGTTATATGAAGTATTGTGAATTAACAAATCGAACAAAGAGATGGCCAACACGGGTTGTCAAAATAGGCGATGTTAAAGTAGGGGGTAATAACCCTATTCGCATTCAGTCAATGACGACTTCGAACACTCGAGATGTTGAGCACACAATAGAGCAAATTATTAAACTTGCAGACTATGGATGTGAGATTGCTCGCGTGACTGTCCAAGGAAAAAAGGAAGCAGAAGCGTGCGAACATATTAAAAATGGTCTTGTTCGAAGAGGCTACAATATCCCCCTTGTTGCAGATATTCACTTCTATCCACCAGCTGCAATGCTTGTTGCTGAATTTGTAGACAAAGTACGCGTTAATCCAGGTAACTACGTAGACCGTAGAGCTGTTTTTAAGACGATTGAATACACAGATGAAACTTATGCGAATGAAATTCTTAAAATTGAAGAAGGCTTCTCGCCCCTCGTATTGAAGTGTAAAGAGCGTGGAATCGCTATGCGAATTGGAACAAATCATGGCTCCCTATCTGATCGCATCATGAACCGCTTCGGAGACACTCCAGCTGGAATGGTAGAATCAGCGATTGAATTTGCTAAAGTTTGTCGTATGCATGACTATCACAATTTTCTATTCTCAATGAAAGCAAGCAATCCACTTGTGATGATGCAGGCATATAGACTGCTTGTTGCAGAAATGATGAAGCTTGGATGGAATTATCCATTACACCTTGGTGTTACAGAGGCGGGAGAAGGTGAGGATGGAAGAGTAAAATCTTCTGTTGGAACTGGATCATTATTGCTGGATGGCCTTGGAGATACTATCAGAGTTTCTTTAACTGAAGATCCATGGCTTGAAATCGATCCTTGTAAACGCCTTGTGAATCTATTTGAATCTTATGAGAAAATGCAGGGCATTGAACCATTTGAGGAGACTCGCAATATCAGCGAGATTGAAAAACGTAAAGTTGTTGTCGAAGGAACGCCTCTTCATCCTGATGGAAGCGTTTTAGTTAAGGTCTCAAAGAAAGAGTTTTTAGAAAACAGTTTATTTGAAGCAATCGGCGCCAAAATTCAACTTGGACTTCCAGAAAAAGTCGTTGGTACAGCAGATATTGTTGTTGTTGATACGCTTGATGATGAGATGGCAGCAAAAGCTAAGAAATTGAAAGAATCAGGTATATCAGTATTAGCTTTAGATAATCTTGGTGACGTTGTTTCTATTTTTGATGGTGATACTGCCCTTTGGGAGAAGAAGCTTGCAAAAGGCGCTTCATTCATCCTTCTAGAGCTAACTGGATCCAAGATGCATCGCGGCCGTCCATTTTTTGAGTGGTTAAAGAAAAAGCAATTGGAAATTCCTGTGATTTTGGTAATGCGCTATAATTTATCAGATGAAGATCTAGTAATCCACGCAGCAACAGAGTTTGGATCTTTGCTTTCAGATGGAATGGGTGAAGGCGTAATGTTGGTTTCAAATCAAGGCGTTAAAATGCGCCGCTTTCTGAGCTTTAGCATTTTGCAAGCTGCACGCATGCGCGCCTCTAAAACAGATTACATAGCTTGCCCTGGATGTGGAAGAACCTTGTTTGATATTCAGAGTGTTACAAAGAAAGTTCAGGAAAGAACCGGCCACTTGCCTGGCGTTAAAGTCGCTATTATGGGTTGTATTGTCAATGGGCCCGGAGAAATGGCCGATGCTGATTTTGGATATGTTGGATCAAGAACAAACATGATTGATCTATATGTTGGAAAAACCTGTGTTGAACGCAATATCGATCACGAAGATGCTGTTGAAAGATTGATCGATTTAATCAAAGAGCACGGAAGATGGATCGAACCAGAAGTGCCTGAGCTTGCATTGACTTAGTTAGTCATAAGTTCTGATTGTTTTTATTCAGCTTGCTTATTGATGTCTTTGTCACACAGAGATTTATATTCGTGAAGCTTCTTGTCTAAGTCTTTCTGAATTGATTCACAAGATGTCTTTTGAAAAGAACCCTTACAAGCTTTTGCCTTTTTAAGCTCAAGAGCGTCAATGCTCTCTTTGCAATTATTACAAGGAGTTGTTGTTTCTTCTGGCGAGATTCTTAGAATTTTACCTGGAAGCTCTACAACTGAAAGAAACCACTTCCATATAGATTTTAGGGATTTTTTTTTGCTCATTTAATATTCACCTCATTGTTAATATATCAGTGAGGTGAATATTTTTTACAATAGATTGATTCAAAAATGAGGGGCTATTTTTCTGCAACCAAATGGTAATTTGTTGTAGCAAGTTTCATTTTATCAACTTCTATAAATTTATCTGCGTTGTGATTTAAACGATCTAACAGAGTTTTAAAGTGTTTTGGTAGTATTTTCACTTTTACAAGACCTGTTATAATTTTATTCACAAGAGTGAAGTGCTTTGAGGCCTTTTCAATAAGGGGGCCTTCAATTTCATCTACACTAGGCGTTTCAGCTACAATAATCTTAAAGCCTGCTTTCAAGAAGTCCTGCTTAAAACCAGCCTTATTCGGAGTTCCTATCGCACCAAGAAGAGGCTTGATTTGATTAATCAATTCTACGTGCTCTTTGTTTTTGGAATCGTAGTTTTCAAGAGTCATCCAATCGAGTCCTGAAATTCGACCTCCTGGTTTAAGGATGCGGTATAATTCATCTAAAAGTTTTGGAATGTCTTTTGAATAACTAAAAGCTTGAATTTGGTAGATAGCATCAAAAGATTCACTTTTAAAAGGTAAAGGAAGATCATTCATATCGTGTTGTTGAAAAGTGCAAAGATGGTCTAAGCATGTCCCTTCAGCAAACTTCTTAGCATGTTCTATTTGACTCTTGTCGATGTTAAAACCAATTACATTTGCTCCTGTTATTCTTGCAACATTGTGGGCAATTCTTCCTCTTCCACACCCAACATCAAGAACATTTTGACCTTTCTTAATTTTAAGGTCTTTTACCATCTTTTGTTCAAACAAGTTTTGATTTTCTACCACCCCTTTTGTTGGATCCATAATAGGTGGAATATACATCTTTTCTACAGGACCAAGAGAGCAAAGGAGGTTGAGCACAGAATAGTAATCAATAATTTTTTGTTGTGCTTCTTGGTAATAATTTTCTCCCATTTTAGCGATAAGCTCTTCTTCATCTTTCCAATCATGATTGAAAATTTCATAGGAGTTGATGAAAGCATCAACCTTTTCTGGGGGCAAAGTGTACAAAGCTTTAAATGATTTTGTAAACGACGATAAACGATAGAAAAAAAATTTCACTTTAGTTTGTGTGCTAACAGTCATTCGATCCTCTTAAAAAAGTTTTTTTTGTATAGTAGGAGAATTCAACTTATTTTTGTAATATTTAATTACATTATTTGAAGAAATAAGCAAGTGGGCCATTTTGTTTCCCAGAAAAACCCACTTTATTTATACTTAGATTTTAGAAAATCTATATTGTCAATATAACGAGAACTTTAGGAGTTCATTTTTATGAAAAAAAAGCAGATTCAATTTCACCGATTTTTAGCAGCCTCTTTACTATTCACTCCTATGTGTTTTGCTTCTGTTTCAAAAAATACAAACAAAACGAAATTTCAACATGTTAATGAAATGCAACAGATGATTGATTTGTGTTTCAAAGATGTGAAAGAAAATATCTTATCGGGAAATGCCCAAGATAAAGAAAACCTAATTGCCTTTGTGAACTCTCTTGAAAAGAATGGGTCTGAGATTCGATCGGCTGCTACTGCAGGTGGCGATTTAGAAATGCGCCCGCTATTTGTAACAGCTCAGGGTGAATTTGAGCGAGTTTTAGCATATTACCTTTCGACTGGCGAGATTGTTCAGCTTATTGGGATGATTCATACACCAACACCTGCAACTCCACTTTGCACAGAAGGGGAGATTTCAAAGGATTTAGTAGACGCTGAACTACTTGTTGATAAGAAGCGCCTCTATACAGTTCAAACAAGGCCTGCTATTTTAAGAGATTATTTAAGCAAAGGTGGTTATCTATCTGTTGTTTATCCAAAAGGCGGCAGAGATTTGAGAACTTCCGAACAACTTGGCATATTTGATAAAGTGAAAGAAGCTTTCCCAAAAGGGTTGATAGATTCTCCTCTTGGAATTTCTGCAATTGACCACGATATGATCGGAGCTGTTTACATCTTCAAAACAAAAAATGGAGAACTTGGAGCCTTTGCAATAAAAGCTTTTCAAGCAAACTCTCCAGAAGATCAAAGTGAATGGGGAATTTGGTTCGGTTCACTATCGCACCCTGAAGTGAATGCAAGAGTTGAAGCAGTTAGAGAGTATGTGGTTAAAATTGGTGGCCCAGACTTAAACGAGCAACTTTCTAAGAAGGCTTAACTTTCATAGAGCGCTCTAGCAAGGAATTCGCAAGCTAAGAAGGAGCCAATAGGCAACACCTTGGTATAAGACGGATTCATCAGGGTTGAATTTAGCTGTATGGTGATCTAGGGTGTTTTCTTGCCAAGCTCCAAGCACCCAATAGCATCCGGGAACCTTTTGCAGATAATAGGAAAAGTCATCTCCAGC
Source organism: uncultured bacterium (assembly GCA_964350315.1). GTDB lineage: Bacteria > Chlamydiota > Chlamydiia > Chlamydiales > 2-12-FULL-49-11 > JAJZEO01. The sequence goes on along the minus strand of CAYGJD010000002.1, from coordinate 26,867 downwards.
AAAGCTTAAATCATCGCTATCTGTTGCAAATCCAATCGCATTAAGAGAAGAGTTCACAAATTGAAAGCTTCTTGGATCGTTGATTAAAACAGGATACCCCTTAGTAATATTAAATTTAGAAAGCTTTGCATTCCCATATGAGGAAATGATCGATTCGATTTTCATTCGAATGTGGGCTAGAAACATCTTTTTTTTCTCATCGGAAAAAAAGTTTCGAAGGGCAAAAACAACCCGTGCACGATTTGGTCGAATATTTGATGCCGTGCCTGCTGTTATGATGCTGGGAACGAAAACTACAGGCTCTGTTGGTGGGAAAAGAAGTCTTTCTATTCCTCTAAGCTCGGTAGCAATAGTAGTTATCACATCAATAGAATTTGTTCCAATAGATGGGGAGGCGACGTGTCCACCGTTTGTTTCGACTTCAATTTCCAAAGTCATAGGATTGCAAAATTGCATTCCTTGTTTGCTGAAGAAGACCCCTGGAGCATCATTCACTCCAACATGTAGGCAATAGGCAGCATCAATATTATCGCATACACCATCTCTAACTAAAAGCTGTCCTCCTGATTCCCGCTCACACACTTCTTCTGCTCGCTGGAAGACAAATCGAATGTTACACTCTGGTTTTATGCATCCTTTGGAAATGCCAAGAATAGCAGTGAGTAGCATTGCTGTATGGCAATCATGACCACAAGCGTGCATAATTCCTGGATTTTTTGATGCAAATTCAATGTTGTTTTCTTCTTGAATAGGAAGAGCATCGATATCTGCTCGAAATAAAATTCTTGGTGCGTCATTATCAATTGTTAAATCAAGCCAAAGGCCGCCCTTTTTTTCAGTAAGGGTAAAGTCTAATGAACAATTGTAGATGAAGGAATTAATCTCTCGTTTGATAATAGAAAGAGTGTTTTCCTCTTGCCACGACAGTTCGGGGTACATGTGAAGTTCTCTTCTAATCTTGATCGTATAAGGCTCTAAGTTTTTTGAGACACTTAGGACGGCTTTATGCATCTCTTTTATTGAGAGTGGTTTCGAACGGTCTTTGTAGGATAGGATCGTCGACATAGACTTCCTTAAACGTTGTTTCCTGGGGGAAATATTTAAGAAATGTTAACCAAGTCTTTAAATTAACGCAAGAAAATCAAGAAAAATTCTCCAACGGAGTTGGAGAATTCGAATCAATCCAATTAAAATAAAAGTATTTAGAATCTTAAATTATTCGTCTAATTGCCTTGAAACATCCCATTTAGGCTTCTTAAATCGTGTGATGATTAATGGGATTGCTATCATGACAGCTAACCCAATCATTAAGAACGACTCAAAAAACACAATCGACCCAACATTAATCTGAGCTGGGGGAATGAAGACTAGAAAGATTGCAAAAAGAGAAGTGAATATTCCAACTCCTGCAACAAACCATATTCCTTTATGAGGATGGGGAATGCGATAGGCTCTCGGAACATTTGGTCTTGAATATCGAAGTCGTATCGCTGCTAAAAACATCATTATATACATCACTAGATAAATCTGTGTAGAAAGCGCGCTTAATATCCAGTAAGAGCTGCTTAAGTTTGGCATTAGAAGGAAGACAAAAGATGAGATCGTCACAATTATTGCTTGAAAAATCAGCAAATTAACTGGAACACCCTTATCATTTGTTACTTGGAATATAGGAGGAAGATTTCCATGTACCGTAGTTGTATAAAGAGCTTTTACTGGACCAATAATCCATGAGTTAACTTCAGCAACGGCACCATAAACTAACAAGAGGCCAAGAACAGGTAAAAGCCAAGACATGTGAAAGTTTGCAAGGAAAACAGATAAAGCTTCCATTAATCCACTTACAAGGCTGATGTCTGCTTTTGGAATAACAATACCAATTGAAAGAGCGCCCAACATAAAAAGGAAAAATGTGATAATCGCAGCAAAAATGATTGCTCTTGGGTAATTTCTTTGTGGGTTTTTCACCTCACTTGCATAACCTGAGGAGACCTCAAGACCTGCAAAGGCTAAAAACAAGCCACCTAAGAATACCATATTATCGATACTAGAAAAATCAGGAGTCAAACCGGCTATATCAAATGTTATATGAGATGGGTAACCAACAATAAGCCAAGCTACTGCCATCAATATAAGGAAAAGACCAGGAACAATTGTCCCGCAAATTACACCAATGGTGCTAAACAAGCTGGATGTTCTAATTCCTAAAAAATTTAAAAGAGTCATTCCCCAAAATCCAATCAACACGACACTGAGGACAAAATATTTGCTCGTTGCAAGTGGGGGATAGAAGACATATCCAATGGTTGTGGCAACGAATGCTAAAATCGCGGGATACCATGTAACGTTGTGAACCCACTGCATCCAAATTGCAAAAAATCCCCAAGTGTCACCAAAGGCTTCTCGAACCCATATATATATACCACCGGATTTTGGCCATCCTGTTGCAAGCTCAGCTGAGACAAGTGCCGATGGCACAAGAAAGCAAAGACCGACGATGATGAAATAGAAAATCGCACTATATCCATACTCTGCAACTAAAGGTAAATTTCGTAAACTAGCCATGATCGAAACGTTAAGCATGACGAGAACGAATGTGCTGATGACCCTTTTTGGGCCTTTTCTTTTTATATCGAGTTCCAAAAATGAGCTCCTTTTCTTGACTTTATGAATAGGGATATAAGATTAAAAGGAAAGAATTACTTTAAGATTTATCATAAAGCGCACCCTTTAAAGGCGATGCTTATTTTCTAAAAGCCACTTTATAATATCTGAGGACTCATATTTAGATTCGCCATCAATAAAAATGCAGGGGACTTGTTTTTTCCCGCCGCGTGAAATTAGCTCATTTGTTAATTCGTCATTATTCGAGATGTCGATGACCTTAACAGATTTTTCCATTTGGTTGAGTGCATGTAAAACTTTTTTGCAATACGGACAGCTCGCTTTGATGTATAAGACAATTTCTTGCATGTTTTGCTCCTCGGAATTCGTTTGATATTTTTTTTGTTCGTAATTTGAAAATTGTTTTTTTGATTTTGCGTTTCCCTGAGAAAACAAGCAACTAAATATAACAAAACTTCCAAGTAGAATGTTTGAAAAAGGATAATTCAAATTAATCTCCGCATTTTTGTAAGATTGTACAATTTTTTGTTGTTTTTTGAAAGTTTTTCGAAAAACCGCGCTAAAAAATTAGAGCGCAACCAACATAAAGTAAGTGAGTTAAGCGGGAAAAATAGCGTTTAAAAAAATATTCATTTTGTAAATCACACAAATTCAATGGGATGGGCTGTTTGTTTGTTGTAAAATATTTTAATTTACAAAAATTGCACAAGAATGTAGAAACCACT
>CAYGJD010000002.1:0-23507 GCA_964350315.1 uncultured bacterium | reverse complement strand
ACACAAAAAAAATAAATTGCAAAATTGACTTCTCAGTTGACTCAGAGGTCGATTCTGTAAAATCGATTAATTATGAAACAAACAGAATATTAAAATAATTTAACTAATTTATTTTAATATTTGTATATTCCGAATTAAGGAAGTACTGGAATCAATTCTAAAGATTCCCAATTTCTTTAGACATGGTAACTCAGAACGGGAGTGTATATGCCGGCCAAAGGAAAAAGGACTACTAAGCGAGCAGCCTCAACAAAGACTGCAGCGAAGCGTCCAGCAAAAAGAAAAGCAACTGCTCGCAAAACTGCGACAGTAGCAGCGAAGAAAACTGTTAAGAGAAAAAAAACAGCTAAGAAAAAAGTGCATGCTGAAGGTACAGAAGTAGCGAAAAAAGCTGCTCCTAAAAAACGTAAAGCATCTGCAAAAAGAAAAACAACAGCTAAACGTAAAGTTGCAAAACGTAAGACTGCTAAAAAAGCAGCTCCAAAACGTAAAACAGCTAAGCGTAAAGTTGCTGCGAAGAAAAAACCAGCTAAACGTAAAGCTTCTACTAAAAAGAAAGCAACTAAGAAAAAAGTTGTTTCTAAAAAGAAAAAAGCAGCACCTAAGCGTAAAGTAGCTAAGAAAAAAGCTACTAAGCGTAAAGTTGCTAAGAAAAAAGTTGCTACTAAGAAAAAAGCAGCACCTAAGCGTAAAGCACGGAAATCTACTCGCAAGACTGCAAAAAAAGCTGCTCCTAAAAAAGCTGCTCCACGTAGAACAGCACGTAGAAAAACTACTCGCAGAAAAAAAGCTGCTGTTAGCGGAAAATAAGTAATTCCCCTACAACGACTTAACTTTTATCAGGCAAGTAAATCACTTGCCTGATTTGCTTTTGCAATCAGTTCGTCAATTGTCTTTCGGGTATTTGGTTTTTCGCTTTCAAACTTGGGATCACTTACGCCTTTTATAAATCCCGGCACGCCCATCGTAGCCATTGCTTCTACTTTATAGTTGTCGCCAAGATTAAAGATCTTCTTTGCTTGCTCATAATCGAAGCCAGCCATTCCATGTAAGGGCAAGTTCCTATTCGAAGCTTCAAGGGCCATAGAAGCCCAGAAAGCACCTGTATCGAACGATTGTGTTCCTGAATCTTTACCCTTATCATCAAGCTTCTTTGAGAGAAATAGAATCAGGATTGCGCAATTTTTCGCCCAAGCTTGGTTCCCGCTAACCAGCAAATCAAAAAGTTGTTGCCACTCCGCAGTTTCTCGGTGAGCATAGATTATTCGCCAAGGTTGAGAATTGGAACTAGAAGGTGAGAGTCTTGCGGCATCAACTACTGCTCGAAAAACGTCATCGTCAATGGATTCGCCTGTGTAAGATCTTGGCGACCATCGCTTTCCGAATATTGGATCAAACTTATATTGGATGTTTCTTGCGATTTTAATCTCTTCATCGCGATTGTAGTAACTCATAGGACTGTCTCAAGAATTTTGTTCACTGCCGATTTGTTTTTAGTAGTATAAAAGATAATCGATGATGTAACTAGTTGACCAATAAGCACTCCGATAAGGATGTCACTGATAAAGTGCTTTTGCAAAACGATTCGTGTCACTGCAATTAACACTACAAATATCCAAGGTGTGTAGCGGTAATTGCCTCCTGAATAGGCTATAAATAATAGAGCAAGCGCTACTGCAACAGCGCTATGGCTTGAGGGAAAAGATCGAAAGCTGTGTCCAAAATTGCCGAAGGCAAAACCAGTAATTCCATCTTCAAGGAAAAGATAAGGCCTAGCTCGTGCTACAGTCAACTTCAAGATCCCACAGAAAAACATAATAAAGCCGATTGAAAGAGAGTACTGAAGGAGTGGGATGGTGAATGGTTTGAGTTTATCAACAAAGCGCGATAAAATAAAAAGGGAATTTGCGATAGTTAGGTGCATGATAGGCAGCCCTAACCAAGTTATGCTAAGCGCGATCCATCTGATGGATGTGAGGCTAGATGAACCGTAAGCAACAGGAGTGTCTATCCAAAGAAAAGATGTGAGGGAAAGTATAAGAGCAATAAATATTCGCATGAACGGAATTATACTGAAATTAAAGGTATTTCATCAACGGATGATTTGAAAGTTTTCATCTTGATGCTCTCAAACACTTTTTTTTCAGGGAAGAAAAAGGCTTTAATGTCATGCAACCATGGATTTATTGTAAAAGTATACCCATTTTGATCTAAGAACGAACGGTGAGCAAGAAATCTTGTCGTTTGAAGAACCATAACAATTGCGCCGGTGAAAATAACACCAAGTGGAGGTGCAGAAAGATATGAAATTGCAAGTAGAATTCCACCGAGAGTAAGAGTAACAATTCCGATAATATGAACGAGTAAGGATTTGTTTGCTTGTTCGTTTAATGTATTTAATAGGGCTTTTCCTGAAGTTTCTAGAGATGCAATCGATGTACGAGTTCTATTTTTTTGGTTTAAGTCGTATACACGGCTGTGCGAATAGAATCTGTCAATCATTGTGATTCCGATGCGTCTAGCTAATTGATCTTGCTTTCCCATTTCAATATCACGTTTGTAGGAAGCAAATAATGCATCTTTCGTAGATTTGTCATGATCTAAATTAGGGTTGCCTTCAACGTATCTATCAACCTTTTTTCTGAGGTGGTTTTCTTCATGCGCGGATAACATAAAGTACTTAGAATATATAGACTGTATTTTGTTTTCTGTGACAAGAGTGCAAAAGATTTGCAGAGTGTCTCTTAGTTTTCTTGTTGTCGGGGCAATCTTCGAAGCGCTTTCTTCTAAAGTTTCAAGGAGAATCTTAATACTATTTTCTGATGTGAACTTTATTAATTCAGTTCTATTTAATTGAACATAAGACCTTAATCTTGTTAACTGCGCCCCAAAATCATCTATATCATTCAACTGTAGTGAAGAGTGAATTTTTTGAATTTGGCCGTGCTGCAGGTCGTATTTAAGATGTAAAATTGTATAGAGGCGATAAATTTCAAGAGCCATTTCGATTGATAAAAAGACCGAGCCAAAAAGCAGTGCTGAAAGAGAGAGTCCTAATATGGCTGCTCCTTGCATAAATGTTGAAATAAAAATAACAATGGTTTCAACCGCGTTTATAATAGCAAGCGGAGCATTAAGGATTCTTAGACCAGACTCGATCTTAGATTCAAGGTCACCACGCCGAATGGCGATAACCATTCGCTTTCCCCAGTAATAAAGGTTATAAAATCCTGTAAAGGCGTTTAGCATCCCAAGTCCTAAGATGGTTGTTCTGCTTGTCTCCTCGTCGTGGTGTTTATGGCTCCTTGGCCCTTCGTGAACTATACCTTTTTTGTGTAGGGGATAGGATACGACAGTATGATGAAAGACTGTTTTATCTTCCTCATCAACAAAATGGAGCTCTGGCAATGCAAGTTCATCGCCTGTAGGGGCAAGAATGTATGCATTCTCCAATATTGAGGGTGTTGAACTAAGGCCGTCCATAATAAATCCTAATTTTATCCCATAATTATAACAAAGATAATTATAATCTCATAGTAAATAATTTACTTTACACTACTCAGATCGAATATATGCGACTTGAGGACTTTTCACTAGGGATTAAATCAAAGAATTGATAGACTCATTCAATGGAAAAAATCACTGAAAGAATAAAGTCTCAGTCCAAGCATTTTAAAAATGCTGGAGCAGTCTCATACGTTATATCACCAACAAAGGAAAGGCCCCTCTCCTTTACGATGCAAGGAGAAGAAAAGCAAACGCCGGAAGGAAGGTTTTTCTCTGTGAGAGAGAAGACGATGACTATTTGCAAGCCTCTATATGTAGAGGATTTTGTGCCAAAGTTTGGGTCGTTTAAATCGATTAAATGGCACTTAGTCCACACGACTTGGCTCTTAGAGAAGTTTGTATTGAAGAAATTCCAGAAAAAATATCGAGTTTTTCATGAGAAATTTGATGCTTTTTTTGAGTCAATCGAAGACCTTGATGCAAGCTCTGTTTTCTCAAGGCCATCTCTTGATACCATTATAGCCTACAGAAAGCATGTTGATGAACAGATTAAAGAGGTTTTGCTTTTCAAGCATAGTGCTAAAAAAGAAGAAATTTTGTACTACTTATTCTTCATATTGGCGCTTGAAATGGACTCACAAGAAGAAATCTTAACTCAAATAAAAGCACGGTTTTTTGAGAGTGAACTCTCTCCAAGTTATTGGCAAATTGATGAAGAGAGTAACTTAAAATCAAGGTCTAATCTATCACCGCTTAAATGGATCGAGTTTTCCGGAGGTCTTGTAAATAGTGGGTTTTCAGGGAAAGAGTTTGCTTTTGATATTGAAATGCCACGTCACACATCGTTTATAAATCCATTTGCAATGGCACAAAGATCTGTTACAAACGGTGATTTTTTGCAATTCGTTGAGGAAGGTGGATATGAGAGAGGGGGGCTCTGGCTTGCTGATGGTTGGAAATACACTCAGAAAAATCAAAAAAGTTTGCCAAAATACTGGAAGCGTTCAGGATCTAAGATGTTACAGTACACGCTTTCAGGGTGGAAACCACTACGGTTAAACGAACCAGTTTCACATGTTTCTTTTTTTGAGGCAGATGCTTATGCTAGGTATGCAAAAGCAAGATTGCCTAGCGAGGTTGAATGGGAAGTAGCCAGCGAAAGTTTGAGTTCTTTAAAAGGCAATTTTTTGATGGACGGGAATTTTCATCCTCAAGCAATTATAGACGAAGATTTGAAGATGTCAGGAAAAGTTAAAGGCTTATTTGGAAATGTTTGGGAATGGACGACAAGTTTGTTTTCTCCATATTCCGGATTTGTCGCGGCAGAACCAAAACTTTGGAAGTACACTGGCCGCTTGGAAGGAAATAAACGCGTGTTAAAGGGAGGGAGCTGTCTTTATGATGGGGCATTTTTCAGACCATCATTTAGAAAACCGCTTTCAATTGAGCGCGATGAATTTTGTACGGGAATTCGATTGGTAAAAAGTTTGTAAAGGAGAAAAGCATGAAAAAATACCCACTATTAGGACTTATGATTTTTTGTCTTCAATTGTCAGGAGTTGAATATAAGCCTGTTTCTTATGAATATCTTCTTGATAAAACACCTAAAATTGAAAAGAGTTTAATGCGTATCCATTTTGAACTTTACCAAGGGTATGTCAAACAGGTGAATTTACTTAATAAGTTACTTGAAGAGACCTCTACACAAACAAATTCTGCTAATTCTTTTCAATTTCAAGCGATCAAAAGGCAGTACGGTTGGGAGTTTAACGGAATGGTATTACATGAGCTCTTTTTTTCTAATTTAGGTTCTCAGGAGAAACTTGCAAAAAATGCTCCGCTTTACAAGAAAATAACTGCGCAGTGGGGCTCGTATGATAAGTGGCTTGATGAATTCAAGCAAACATGTCTGCAAAGAGGTGTTGGTTGGACAATTCTGTATTATGACACAGCAACAGATTCTTTATACAATTCGTGGGTATCTGACCATGCAGATGGGCCCCTTGTGACTGGGGCACCAATACTTGTTGTTGATTTGTGGGAACATGCTTATCTATGTCAATTTAAGACAGATCGAAAAAGCTATGTAGATGCTATCTTTGAGAGTGTCGACTGGAGCGTTGTAAACCAACGACTGAAAGACGCAGCTTCTTCAGAGAGGGCCAAGCAAGCACGAAGATCGAAACAAGCAAAAGTAGAACGTTCACAAAAAAGTACTGAGAAGTGAAAGCTTTAAAAGAAAAGTAGGCCATTAAAAGAGTTGTCACACCGTAGGCGATCCAACGTTGGCGTATGTAATAAGCTGAGATTCCGATAACGACACTACAAGCAAATGCTGAAATTAAACATAGAAGACTATGCGCTGCAGCAAATCCTAATGTTCCCATTGATGCGATGAAGATTGAGTAAAAATATAGCATAGCTCTCCTTAAGTTTATGCAGCCAGTTTTCTAGCTTTTTTGATTTCTCTTTGAATTTGATCCAAATTTTTCATAAGCGGTAAGTCACCACGATGTCGGAATTTCTCAAATTGTGCAAGAGTTTTGCAAAGAGATGAATTTAAGCTCTCTTCGTCAGGGTAGGTTTTTGCAGCTTCGAGCAGAGTGCTTTTGCCTACAAATGGTGCTCCCCAGGGGGTTTGTAATATGTAGTGGATGAGAGATGCGCTCTCACCTAAAATTTTCTCTTCAGAAAGCTCTTCTGCGTGCCGATCTAGAGTCAATATTGATTTTGAAATCGCTTCAAGATAGGTCCGTTCTCTGATCAGGGTGGAATCTTTTTCTGATTTGTTCCATAATTTACGAAAAGAGGTTAAATCCTTTTCAAGCTGTGAGATGCGATTTAGATTTTTCTTCCAAGCTTTTATCTCTTCCATGCAATTCTCCTGATATTACTATTAATAATAAAAATTTTATTACTTTGCACTATCTAATTTTTCTCCCAATATGGCCTTGAGTTTTAACCTTTTTTACTATATACTAGATGTTAAAAATCGTTAATTCATCTCAAAGGCATTATAATGGACAGAGTACCCCCACCACTTTCGCTCGGACTTCCAACTTTTGGAGAAGGGGTGCAATTAGATCCAGCTGAACTTTCAGCTCCTCCTAAGTCTCCTAAGTCTCCTAAATCACCATGTGTTAACATTGTCTGGGGAGATCGTAGTGTAAATGTTAGGACACCTCAATTTGTAGAGGGTGAATTTTCAAATTTTGTGATTTGGGCATCCAATGCTTTGAGGCTTTCAAGACAGTTAAATAGAGAAGAAATTGAACAAAAGTTTTGGGATGTTCAAGCACCTCATTGCAACCTTTCGTTAAATCTCGGAGAATATGCTCCAACCTCCGTTAAAGGAGAATTAAGAGAACGACACATTGAATTAGTCACTCAATTATTAGATGCAAAAGATCGAACTCTATCTGATTTGATGCCCACAATGCAAAATATGGGAACGCTTAACGACTTGTATAGAAAAATCACTAGTCAACTAGTTAATTATACAAAAGTTCCATTAAGTCCTGACTTAAGAGAAAACACAGATGAAAATCGTATGAATCTCACGCTTTTGGGGCGAACAATAAACTCGTTAAGAAGTCAGTTAATAAGACAAAGCCCACAAATACAGGATGCTGAATCCGAACAAGTTTCTGAAGCAGAGGACTCTGGCTCAGAATTTGAAGAAGCAATACACCCTGAACCAAAAGTCCTAGAAGGTTTGACTTTGATGGAAATATGTAGCCGAAAGATTGCGGAAGTAATAAAGCAAAAAACAAATGAAATGCAAAAGCTAAGTGATGCATATTCAGCGGAGGCAGCGACTAGAAGATCCTCTTCTCCCAAAAGTGGGGAATTTAAAAATATTAAAGGAGAGATTTCATTTTTAGAAGAATTAAATAGTTGTGCGCAAGTTTACATAAATATTATAGGACTACACAAAGAGATGGTTCATCATAATAGAGTGTTCAATAAAACATTAGATCTCCTATTGGATCAAGTTGAGAGTTTGGCAATAACTCCAGAAGAAATGAATGAAAGCGAATACAATAGACGATCAACTCTAGGTGACCACCGTCGGTATACCCCATCACTGTTAAGATTTCCGTCTGCACGTGACCCAGATTCTAGAGAAGGGGCAGCCGCGGCAGCCGCTGATTTTAAACCCCCTAAACATGTTCATTTTCCCGATAATGAAACTGTATAAAAGCTTTTTATAAAAATAGATTTCTTCTCTGCTTTGGAGGAGAAAGCCCCCCTGGGGATAAAATTAGATATTAAAATTAAGGAATAATAATGGAAATAGTAAGAGAAGGTGCAATGTGCACTAAGATGTTGCCAAGTGATGCAATTTGGCTGAATGATTTAGCTAGCTATGTTTTTGAAAAGAGCCGTGATGATCAAGGGTTTGTAAGCTCACGTTTAATCGCGCCACTTGTAGCGATTAGCACTATCGCTCTTGCAATCATTCAAGTTCCTATCTATGTAGTAAAATCACTTCTTGATGTTACAATTGCTATTGTGAATCTCAATCGAAACGATCAACTCTCTCAAGGGGTAACCGATTTCATTAATGCAGCTGGTTGTTTTACGTACTCTCTTTTGACTATTTTATTTGTTGCTACTTCAATCATTTCCCCAAGCTGGTCATTTGCCTACCACGAGCCTGCAGAAACAAAACCTAAGCTATCTGAAGATGCGCAAAAGCTTAAAGAAGTGAATAAAGCAAACGAAACAAAAGATGCTGAAATAACAAAGCTTGGTGCAACTATTGCGCAATTAAGAGCTCAACTAGCCGCATTACCAGCAGGTGAAGGCGCAGGTGTTGATCCAAGCGCTGCTCAAATCGCAGCATTAGAGCAAACAATCTCGCAATTACGTGCTGAATTGGCCAAACCTCAAGATCGAACAGAAATTGAAGCTGCTCAAGCAGCTCTTGCTTTGGCTGAAGAGAGAATAATAACGATTCAAGAAGAGTTCCGGAGAGAGAAACTAGCTCTAGATGGTCAGATCGCACAGCATGAGCAAACAATTACGGATTTAAGAGCTCAGTTACGAGCGCCTCAAGTTCCCTCAGAAATAGAGAGATTAGAAAGTCAATTACGCGAAGCTGAAGTAAAACTTACTGAGCTTAGATCACAAAACACTGAACAAAAAGCAGCCATAGATTTTGCTGCACAGGAAAAAGAATGTCTAACAGGGCAGATAGCGACTTTAGAAGCTCGAATTGCAAATTTAACAGCTACATCAGGAGGAGCCGCGGCTGAAGATGTAGAAGTGACAACGTTAAAAGAAAAAGTATTAGAGTTGCAAGAAAGACTTAGAATAAAAGAAGAAGCTAGCTGTTTGAAAGAAAGAGAACAAAGTGGTCAGTTAGAACAATTACAGGCATCTTTAGCGCTAGCTCAAGAGCAGGTAGGTGGGATTGTTGAAGCGCTACAAAAAAGAGAGAAGGAAAGGTATGCGCCTGGAACTGAGATTCATTCATTTGTTATAAATGACGTGAAGTTCGAGGTTGTCTGCAATAGAGAAAATCCTAATTCCGTGGTTCAGTGTGATCGTTTAATTGCATTAGTTCGAAAATTTGAAGCACAAGATCCACGTAATACTTTTGCAATACTGGAAATGTTTACACCTGTTGAAGCAAAGCTAGCAGATCGTTGGGTCATTGACCTTTCTAAAGAAATAAATGAGCATAAAATTCCTGATATCTCTCGTACAGACGAAGGAGCTACTGCCGCTTCGGTAGAAGAGCAGGCAAGAGGAATTTGGGCAACTCTAACAGATCAGGTGAATCTTTGGAAAGAAGAGCATGATCCGACAAAACTTGTTAAATACGATTGCTATATGCAAGAAATGAATAAAAAATGCATGCGTTTATTTCCTGATGGCTGGAATGCAGATTTTGATGATAGTGAACTATCAAAAGATATGAATCAAATGCGTATCTATCTTCGTTACGCAACTTTTCCTGAATTATTCAAAGATGCAAGAGCTCGTTATCAAGGGTTTTCAGCTCTTTTAAACAAGGTCTGCCTTCTTTTGCAAAATGTTACAGTTGAACATGCGCAAAAAGAGAGTATTCGCACCATTGTAAATCAAATCGTTTTAACACGGTGGATGGATGTCAGCCTGGATGGATATCTAGGTGGCTTATTGGAGCATGTACGAAAGGCGTTTCATGCAGAAAATGGAACTGAAATAGATCAGGCACCTTTTAGATTAGGAGATTTTGCTGACAGGTTGATTCATATCAATAACCATGAGGTTAAGTTGGCTCCTTTACATGTAAAAAAAGCAACTGCAGATCTTGCAGGTCAGAAATTAAGTGGTGAATTAGGTGGAGAGGACTTTACAGGAAAGAAAAATACTCCAGGAATTCGTTCAATTGAAACCTTTCAAGATTCAGATGGCACAACACAGCGAGTTCGCTATGTAAGACATGGTTGTCCAACTAGCGGAGGCATACTTTCGGGTGCTTGGGGAGCGTTAGGAAGATTTGTAAGGATTGGGCAAGGCGACTCAGGAGAAAGAGTCACACCAAATTTTGAGCAATTTCTTACTGCATTAAACGAGAAAAGAGCTGCTGCCTTTATCACAACTCATCAACAGTTTGATGGAGGAGCGGAAAACACGCGTGTTACAGCAGTAATGGGTCTTCAACAAAGGCATGAGAATTGCGCAGTTCTTGTTCAACCTATCGGTCAGGGAAGCCTTGGAAAGAAAAAAGGTCTATATGCTGGAGCAAAAAGTTTTGACGAACTTAAGCAGGCCATTTTAGAGAATTTCTTTGAGGGGGACGAAGGAGATAGAAAAAGATGTCAACTTCCAGCATTCATTAAAGAACAAACAGCGGTTGATTATAGAGCTGTTACAGCTAAGATGATTGATGAAGTGCATCGACTGTTTTTCAATGATGGTGATGATTTTGCAAATCTTGAAGTTTGGCAACAATTCTTGTTAATTTTTTACTCATTCCAACGTAAAGATTTAATGTTTCGTTTCCAAGAAGCTTGCGGTAAAACAGTAGAGTATACAACGACATTCTGTAAAGACTTCCTAGATCGTGGTGGAATAGTTGCCTTAACGGATGCTTCGATTCAAGCGATGTTAACAGATCAATTTCATGAGCATGAATGGATGGAAGGACAAGTTAGACATGTTGTTGGACCTCCTCTTCTTGTAAAAAGACAGGAAATGATTCCAGAAAAACTTGCTATTTATAGACCTCTGCATGAACGTTTGGCCAGAATTTATCAAGAGAGTGCCCGACTAGACGCTCTTAAGGAGTATAGATTTGCTGAAAAATGGAGTGTTATAAGGCACGAATTAGCAAGAGTTGATGGACAAAACGCCCTTCCAGACATTGGTCAAATTACAACTTTAGAAGAGATGAAAGAAAGATTTAGATGGATGCAAGAGGCGGGTCGTTCTAAGCCGACTACCATTCGTGCTCTTCGTCTATTTACTCATTCAAAGGATAAATGCGCTACTGATGAATTCCTTGATTCTCGCGTGACTTATAATCAAGAGGAGTTAACGGTTAAGGCATTACTTGGACGATTGAACGAAGCTGGCGACTTAGTTAAAGTTGAAAATCTTCATAAATGTCTAACTCTTGCTATGAATGGTGTAATGGATGAAGGAAGAGGCGAGATGCGTGCAAGAATGGATCGCCCAGATCAAGGACTTGCGCTAACACGAGAAGAAAACCTTCATTTTGTAATTACAACAACCGAAGATAATTGGAATATTCAAATGCGACACCACTGTAATTACGTTGCAACAGTCGATATTTCTGCAGGCAATGGGAGTCGATTTGAGACCGAACATGTTAAGGAAGGTCATCAATTTGCAAGAATACAAACATCTTTAGGTGTTGATTTTAACGTTGCTAAAAATGAATTCACAAAAGCTGGGTCATTCACCTGGAAAGTGCAAGAAATTTTTTAGCAGACAGAGTTAAGTTGCTGTTTGATCATTTGATCAACGACTTCTGGGCTTTGTCCTTGTGAGCAGTCGATTTCAATGTATTTACTCGCCCCTTGATAGTAATCTATGAGGGGCGCTGTTTTTTCACGATAGACCTCAAGTCTTTTTGTAATCACTTCAGGCGTGTCATCAGGCCTTGTGATCAACACTCCGTTGCAAGCATCACATATTCCCTCGTGCTTGGGTTTGTTATTGATTAAGTGGAAGATTTTTCCGCAATCTTGACAAGTTCTTCTGTTGGCAAGTCTTTCTTTTATTTTCTCATCGGGAATAAGAAGGGAAATAGTAATGATTTCTAGATTGGGAAACATGTTTGATAGGTGTTGTGCTTGGCTCTTTGTTCTAGGAAACCCGTCTAGAATCCAGCCCATCTTAGCATCATCTTGGTTGAGGCGATCTTTAACAAGATCAAGTACATCTTTGTCGCTGAGCATAGCGCCTGCTGCAATCTGAGCTGCTATAGCGGCCGGGAGATTTTTGTTCTTTCTAAGGAGGTCGCCGGAAGAAATATGTGGATGTTTCAATGATTTTGCTAAAAGTTGCGCTTGAGTTCCTTTTCCGCTGCCGGGTGGTCCTAGAAAGATTATATACAAAATGAGCTCCTTGTTTTCATGTAGACAGAATACAGCTCAAGGTAAATAAGATCTAGCAAATGTCTTGAATTTTTCAAGTTGGTCGTCTCGCCACGCATCAGTTTGCCCAAGCTGTTTTTGCATAGCGGTTGCCACGGACGGAGCAATTTCAAGGGTTGCTTTTACATCAAGAATAAGGGATCTTGTCCTTCTTGCAAGAAGATCGATAAGGGTTACAGCCATTTCGTTTTCAACTGCATTTTTTATGTCCCCTTCAGTGTAGGGGAGGTTTTTATGAAGAAGTTTCCCGCTTGATTGAGGTGCAGATTCCTCAAAAGGCATCATTGTTGTTTTACAGGTAATATTCTCTAATTTCCCCGCGTGAATCGCGTAGTCAATAGTATCTTCAGCCATTTTACGAGCTGTTGTCCATTTCCCTCCAGCAAGAGTTAAAAGGCCATTATCAGACATTGTTATCTGATGTGATCGACTTAATTGAGAAGTCGAGGCTGTGGATGATTTTTTTACAAGTGGTCTGATTCCAGCAAATGTACTCAAAATGTCGTCATAGCTTGGCTTAATTGTGAGATAGTCATCGACTGCAGATAATAGAAAGTCGACTTCCTCGTGAGAAGGAATAGCTTCTTGAACTGGGTGGTCTGTATAGATATCTGTTGTCCCAATTAAAGTTCTATCATTCCAAGGAATTGCAAAGGCTAGCCTTCCATCTTTTGTCTTAGGAAGCACAATAGCGGTATTTCCAGGAATGAATTTTTTATCTAGAACAATATGAGATCCTCTGGCATGCACCATCATGGATGGAGAGGCTTGATCATCCATTTTACGAATTTCATCAGAGAAAATCCCTGTTGCATTGATAACCACTCTGCCTTTGAGCTGGATTTCATTCCCATTAATCAAATCATTTGCTTTGACCCCAACAATCTGATTCCCATGCTTGATAAACGATGAGACAGTAACATAGTTTAGTAAAACGCCGTCATGAAGGGCTGTCATTTTCGCAAGCTCAATAGCAAACCTTGCATCATCGAATTGACCATCTGTAAATAGACATCCGCCACGAAGATCTTTAGTTTTTAGAGTGGGGCACCTTTTTTTCATTTCAGCAACAGAAAGGGTCTTATGTGGATTATGTCCCATTGGTCCTGCAAAAAAATCATAAATCCCCATTCCAAAACCGTAGAGAAATCTCTCATATGATTTATAATAGGGAATGACAAATTCAAGTGGTTTCACAAGATGGGGTGCGTTGAGAGCTAAAAATCTTCTCTCATGAAGTGCTTCGCGTACAAGGCCAATATGACCTTGCCTAAGATAGCGCAGTCCACCATGGATTAGTTTTGTTGACTTACTTGATGTTGAACAGGCAAAGTCTCCTCTTTCTAAGAGGATCGTGTTAAATCCACGAAGCGCTGCATCATAAGCGCACCAAAGTCCACTAGCGCCGCCACCAATTACGATGACATCCCAATACGGTGTCTCGCTGGCAAGTTTTAACATGGTCGATCTTTTCATAAATTCTCTTCATCTGCCCATGAAATCGTTAGTTTGATTGCGCGCGCCCAATGTTTGATCATATTGTCAATAGAGCCTTGATCGAGCTCTCGAGTGAATTTCCTACCGCATTTCCAAAGAGATCTAATCTCTTCTTGATCCTTCCAAAAGCCTATAGCAAGCCCAGCTAGATATCCTGCACCAAGTGCTGTCATTTCTTCATTTTCTGATTTTGCGATATTGACCCCTAAAAGGTCTGCTTGAATTTGCATAAGGAAGATGTTTTCACTCATTCCTCCGCCACACTTAATCTGCTTGATAGTAGAACCTGCATCTTTTTGCATTGCATTAAGAACATCATTTACCTGAAAGGCGATCCCTTCTAATGAGGCTCTTGCCATGTGACCAAGATTTGTGTTTGCTTTGATCCCTAAAATCGTTCCTGTTGCTTGTGCATTCCAATATGGAGAGGCAAGTCCAGTTAAGGCAGGAACAAAATAAACAGCTCCACTATCTGGCACGCTAAAAGCAAGGGATTCAATTTCTTTAGCTGTTTTTATGATTCCAAGTTTATCTTTTAACCAAGTGACAACCGATCCAGCTGAATAGACAAGTCCTTCTATTGCATATTCACAAGGTTTTTTGCCTATTTTCCAGGCTACAGTTGAAAGGAGTTTATGTGATGACTTTATAGGTTTAGGTCCTGTATTCATTAACATAAAGGCTCCCGTTCCGTAGGTGCACTTAACATCTCCGACATCAAAACAAGCGTGCCCAAACATAGAGGCGTGTTGGTCGCCAATCATCGATGTAATAGGAATCGGAGAGGGGAAAATACTGACATTTGTATTGCCATAAACCTCAGAACAAGAGACGACTTTAGGCAGCAGCTGTTTTGGGATATTGAAAAGCTTTAATAATTCCTCATCCCAGGTAAGAGTATGGATGTTAAAAAGAAGAGTTCTTGAAGCATTTGTCACATCTGTTGCAAAGACCGCCCCTTTAGTCAAATTCCAAAGAAGCCAAGTATTAACAGTTCCAAACATGAGCTCACCTTTTTCAGCGCGCTCTCTTGATCCAGGAACTTCATTTAGGATCCAGTCTATTTTCGAGGCAGAAAAATACGATTCAATAAAAAGGCCTGTCTTCTCATTGACTAATTTCTCATGTTTTTCTTTTAATTCAGGGAAGCAGTCTGCAGTTCTTGTATCATTCCATACAATCGCATTCCAGATAGGCTTGCCAGTCTCTTTTTCCCAGATGATTGTTGTTTCACGTTGATTGGCCATTCCAATTGCAAGTATATCTTGGGGAAAAACTCCTGACTTGACTAAGAGTTGTGAAATTACATCAAGTTGTGTTTCAAGAAGTTCTATCGGATTGTGTTCAATCCAGCCGTGATTGGGATAATGTTGAGTAAATGGCTTTTGTTCAATAGCGACAATTTCGCCTGCCTTATTGATTAATAAAGCCCGAGAACTTGTTGTGCCGGCGTCTATGGAAAGGATGTACTTCATAAATCGCAGTAAACCCGAAAAACATGTTCGGTGTCAATAAGAAGTTGGTCTTTTAAAAGAGGGGATTAAATCATTTGATTTCTATACTGGTTCTTCTGGGACAACGCCTGTAGCAACAAAGTAGAAAATCAAAACAGGGATAACAGCAGTAATAAGGCACAGGACCAATACACCAATTCTGATGATATTGGAGTTAATCTTTAGATACTTTGCAAAGCCTCCACAAACGCCTGAAACACGGCGATCTCTTCTGCTGCGATAGAGTTTTCGATAGTTGGCTAAAACATAAGACTTTGGGCCGAGAGGGATGATAAGACCTAAGAAAAGATACACAAGAAAAACGATACCACCTGTAAAAATGGTCAATAAAACAAAAAGAAGTCTGATGATAGAAGCGTCGAACTGAAAATACTGCGCAAGTCCGCCACAAACTCCTAAAAACTTCTTATCGAATCTTTCCTTATAGAGCCTTTTCATAATTTGCCTAGTATATACGATCTCTATCTTATACTAAAAGGAATTGGTGAGTTAAAAGACATTTTTTTCTTCGTAATAGGATGGTTGAAATGCAACTTATGTGCGTGTAAAAACATGCGAGTTGAACGTAACTCTCTCTCGGCGTACTTTTTATCACCTAAGATAGGAAATCCCATGTGACTTGCTTGAACGCGAATTTGATTCTTTTTTCCTGTTTTAAGCATAAATCGAACAAGCGCTAAATCATCTTCTCGATCAAGGACTTCAAAGTGCGTTTCTGCGTATAGACCAGTGCTATCAGTGATGTGCATTCTAAAGTTCCCATCTTCAACAAGATGGTGGCGCCATATGCCTTTGTCGGGGATATTTCCCACAACAATTGCTCGGTATTCTCTTTCTATTGAGTGATCAATAAATTGCTTTTTTAGCCCTTCTTTTGCGGCGTGATTAAGAGCAAAAACAAGAACGCCAGATGTTTCCTTATCAAGTCGATGAACAGGCCAAACTCTGGAGTATTTTTTCTTTAGCTTCATGTGAAGTGTATTGTGAAGTTCTTTTGCAGTTGAGACACTTAGAAGGCCTTCTGGCTTATTCACAACAACGATATCATCATCATCATAGTAGATTTCAAGATCGGTATCATAAATTTTCTTTCCACTGAGCTCACAGGCAGCACCTTGCGTCAAGGAAATATTTTGCTTAGTCACTGCACCGTCAACTTTGACTCGTCCCTCTTTGATCATACTACGGAGGGTCGTCTTGGATGCTTCAGGCATTTTTTCTGCCAGATCATTCAATAAAGTTTGGTTTTGTCTACATATCCATTTCATAAGTAGAAGTATTCTACTTGATTGTCCGATGGGTAGTCAATGAGATTGAGAGGAAAATAATAACCCAGAGAAATACCGCCAAGGAACAAAAGGGAAAATAGGAAATATTTGAACAAGGATTGCAGTGAGAAAGGATCATATAGATATGCCATCCTGAGGCAAAAGCCCCAAGTATTGGAAGGGGAAGGAGAAATCCTGCGATATCCTTCCTTTTAAATAAAATGATAAAAAATAGTAGAATCGGCAGGGGAAAGAGAAAAACTCTCTGTGACCAACAAAGCTTACATGCTTCATGTCCAAGAACCTCACTTATATACAGCGACGCGCAAGTTGCGAGAAGCGCGACGATGTATGCAAAAAAAAGAGAGTTTTTAATCACTTGTTTTTTCCTTTGCCAATTCTTTCTCTATCGTATTGAAAAGAGACTGCTTATCTGGGATAGAGATCAATTTTCCATTCACTAAGACCGTGGGCATGTGAATCTCTTCATTATAGATCTTTGATGCAAGTTTAATGCGGCTTTCTCGAGTTTTGTTTATGTCGTCTGATTGAATACATTTTAAGACATCTGCGAGAGGGAATAGATCTTGGTTTAAGCCGTATGACTCAATTAATCCTTCAGGAGACAAGGAAACCATTTCTTGTCCATCTAAATGGAAGATGTGATCTAAGAAAAATCTCATCTGATTCGGACTTACTTTGCCAAGACAGCAAGCAGCTGAAAATGCAGGAAAAGAGGGGTCAAGGTATGCTACAGGGATGAGTGTAAGGAAGACTTTCTTCTTGTCGATGTAGTTGTCAAACAGTGGTTTAATCACATCATTATGGAACTGCTTACATTGAACGCAGGCAAATTCTTCAAACACAACAACACGTACACTTGCTGAAGGGTCGCCAAATGAGACTTGGCTCTCTGTGTCAATTACATGAGGGTTGATTTCAGGGGTAAAATAGGCGGCTAAGGCAAAACCTAAGATCACAACAATTGTAGACCATATAAGAAGCTTTCTTTCCATATTTACTTAAAAATACAAAATTTTAGTTGAAAAGTGAAGTAAAATCATCATTAGTAGAAAGTAAGGAGCGCTTAATATGTTTGAGAAGATCGGATCTGCAGTTGTATCAGTACTTTCCAAAGTTGCGTATGGAATCGGATGTTTATGTCTTTATGCAATCGGGTTGTTGATTTTTGGCGCATCGATCTATCAAATTTATGCAGAAATACAAAGGGCAACCTTTTCTGTATTTAATCTTCTAGATGAAGTAGGATTAATTATCTTTTCAATTGCAGTGATAGATGTAGCTAAGCATATTATGATTGAGGAGGTCTTCAAAGAGCGCGCAAGAACCCCAAGAGAAGAAAGGCATGTCTTCTCACGGTTTCTTATCATCATTTTAACTGCTCTCTCTCTTGAGGGGCTTGTGCTAACAATTGAAACTGCAAAAACAGATATTAGCAAAATTGTATTCCCTATTTTACTCTTTGTCGTTGTAGCTTTTTTAGTGATTGCTATTGGAGTATATCATAAGCTGAATAGTCTTCGAGAAGAAGAGTAGGATAAACAGTCTTAATTTCAGGAGATTTAGGCTCTATCGCTGAGTTTTTTAATTCACTCTCTTTAGATAGTCTTTACATATATTTTTTTCAAATAGTAGATTTTAAATGTTTTTTAGCACCAAGTAATTGTGATTTATGTTAGAATATATAGGCTGATTATAGTGTAGATGATTTTATGACAGAACTTTATAAAGCCGATAATATCGAAGAATTTAGTAAAGCCCTGGAACTAATCCAGAGCGGAGAAGTTATAGCTCTTCCCACCGAAACTGTTTATGGTCTTGCCGCAGATGTAAAAAAACCAGAAGCTATTAAAAAAATATTTAAAGCAAAAAATCGCCCACCGAATCATCCTCTTATTGTACATATTCATGATGTAGATGACTTGTTTTTTTGGGCAGAAAAAATTCCACTAACTGCCTTTGTTTTAGCGAAAGCTTTTTGGCCAGGGCCTTTGACTCTTATTCTTAAAAAGTCAAATCAAGTAAGTAGTATAATAACTGGAGGCCTGGACTCTGTCGCGCTCAGAGTGCCCAGCCATCCTGTTTTTTTAAAAGTTTTGAAAACTTTGGGCACAGCGCTTGCTGCCCCTTCTGCTAATATCCATAAAAAAATAAGTCCGACGACTGCACAGCAGGTGGTTGAAAGTTTGTATGGTAAAATTCCTGCGGTTTTAGACGGCGGGCCTTGTCTTTTTGGTCTTGAGTCAACAATTTTAGATTTAACCGGCAAGGTGCCTCGTATTCTAAGACCTGGTCCTATTACAAAAAAAATGCTAGAAAAGACACTTAGGCAGGACGTATTGAGCTTGAAGATGCACCAAGAAAGTGTCCCAGGAAATATGTCCGAGCACTATCAACCGCAGACCCCACTTTACATTGTGAATTCAGAGGATTTAAAAAAAACATTGTGCGAGAAAAATAGCAAAATAGTACTTTTGCACATTTCGCCTCTTGATTTCGATTCAGCAGATATCGTTTCCATTAAAATGCCCAGCAATAACATTCTATATGCAAGAAATCTATACAAAAGACTTTTCGAACTTGATAAATTATCTTTAAAAAAAATAGTTGTCGAAGAGCCTCCTGGTGACTCCAGTTGGGACCACATCAGAGATCGTCTAAGTAAAGCATCTTTCAAATCTATATAATGTTTTAATATTAACCTCTTCACTCCTGCTTTAGATTTTATCTAAGTTGTTCTTTTACTCTTTTGTTTTTTTTCCATTTTCCGTAATTGAACATCTTTGGAAAGAATACCTTGCGGAGGGTTTCGATAGCGAAGAGAAATACCCCAGGAATGAGTACAAGCAGCCACTCGTTAATTTTTAAAGGGGTTGTTTGAAAAGGGATCTGGAATAGAGGTAGATAGAGAATAATTATCTGGAGAATTAACCCTAATAAAATCGGATACAATAGAGCCCTATTTGAAAAGAAACCAATTTGGAATACTGTTTTTTCATCAGATCTTACATTAAATGCTATCAACCATTCGAATACGACAAGAGATGTAAAAACTATGGTGCGAGTAGTTTTTAATCCAAATAAAGGGAGTATATTGTAATAAATTGTAAAAGTTGATGCCCCTAACATTATCGAAAGAAAGAGAATTCTGAGAACCATTCCCGGGTAAACAAGTTTTACATCTGGGGATCTAGGGGGCTGGTTAAGCTCGTCTCCAGTCTTAGGTTCTACGGCAAGAGGGATTGCTACAATGACACCGGTAATAAGGTTTACCCAAAGTATCTGAAGAGGGATAAGATATACATGATCTGTAAATGTAATGCTTAAAATGATTCCAAATAGCTCTCCAAGACACGTGGTAAGTAAAAATGCGATTACATATCTTAATCGATTAAAAATAGCGCGCCCTTCTTCTACTGCAGCTTCTATTGAAGAAAAGTTATCATCTAATAAAATCATATTAGAGGATTCCTTTGCAACATCGGTCCCAGTTATTCCCATTGCGATTCCAATATCTGCAGCTTGGAGAGCAGGAGCATCATTTACACCATCTCCTGTCATAGCAACAACGTGGCCAAGATTTTTAAGAGCTCTAACAATTTTGAGCTTATGAAGAGGCTCTATACGTGCGAAAACATTGATATATTTCACTTTTTCGCTTAAAGACTCCTCTGACATTAAATTTATTTCTTCGCTACTAAGAGCGCCTTTGCTTGAGTCTATTCCTATCTTCTTTGCAATTGCTTCAGCAGTGACCTTGTTGTCTCCTGTAATCATAATAACCCGGATCCCAGCTTGATGACACGCCTTTATAGATTTTATAGCTTCATCCCTTGGTGGATCAAGTATCGCAAATAGTCCAATAAAATCGAGATGTCCTTTTAGGACATCTTCTGTGAGATGTGCCTCTTTTTCTAAAGGAGCGCAAGCTACCGCTAGAAGCCTAAGACCTTGTGAAGAGTATTCGTGCATTGCTTTTTCGATCTCTTCTCGATCTTTTTTTTCAAGATTACTGAGTTGAATAAGTTTTTCCGGGGAGCCTTTTACATATGCCATCTTGCCATTAGGGGTCTTGCACAAAGTCGCCATATATCTATTTTCACTTTCAAAAGGAATTTCTTCTAATCTATGATTGGATTTTACAATTTTGATTTGGTCAATACCCTCTTTTTCAGCAGCAATCAGCAGTGCTGCTTCTGTTGGGTCTCCAAGTATCTCATAATTTTCTTCTTTTTTTGTAATGTGGGCATCGTTTGCCAAGATGCCTATCTCAAATAAGAGTTTTTTTCTATCGGTATTATTACGATGAACATACGTATTTACAACAGTCATTTGATTGAGAGTGAGCGTCCCAGTTTTGTCAGAAGCAATTACTGTAGTTGATCCTAGAGTTTCCACTGCGATAAGTTTCCGAGCTAAGGCCTTTCTCTTAGCCATAACCTGCATGCCTTTTGCTAAAACGATAGTAACTGCAACAGGAAGCCCTTCAGGAATTGCAGCAATTGCCGCAGAGATAGCAAAAAGAATTATTTCGACAAAAGAGAACCCCTTATATAGTGAGACTCCAATAAAAATCATTATTATAATAAGAACAAAGCAAGACATCCAGACGCTAAGAGAATGAATGCTTTTTTGCAGCGGTGTTTTTTCTTGTTTAATATCCTGAATAGCAAGAGCAATCTTTCCAAGCTCAGTATCCATAGCTGTTGCAACACAAAGAACAGTTGCTTTACCGGTAGAAACTGTTGTTCCAGCATAAACCATATTTTTTCTTTCAGCAAGGGGTGTTTCTGGCAGAGAATTCTTGTTGTTTTTTTCTACCGTAGCTGATTCTCCTGTTAGACTTGACTCATTGATTCTAAATTTATTACAATCAACAATTCGACAATCTGCAGGAATTTGATCACCTGCTTCCAAAAGTATGATGTCCCCAGGCGCTATGTCATTACTATTTATTATTTCAACTTTATTATCTCTTTTGACTTTGGAATTGCGTGAGTAGAGCTTATTGAGGGAATTCATTGACTTTTCTGCACGCCATTCTTGAAAAAATCCAATTAATACCATAATCAATATTGTAGCAAAAAGAACGATGGAATCTAACGGCTTGTCAATAAACAACTTAAGAAAAGAGGCTACAAGTAGAATGAATACTAATGGATTAAGAAACTGTCTCGTAAAAATTTTTAGACAGCTTTTCCCTTTGCGCTTTTCTAATCGATTTGATCCATGAGTTTCAATTCTTTTTCTTGCTTCATCACTCTTAAGTCCATCAGGCGAGGTGTGAAAAACACTCATCAAATCGTCTGTATTTATAGTATGCCATTTCTTTTTATGATTTGTATTCGATCTTTGAAAGGACATAAAAGGCTCCTGAAATTAAAATGAAGTTTTTAAATATGTATTGACCCTCTAGAGTTAGCGCATACGGAAATACCGTAAAACAATCTTCTGGATTTGTAAAAAGAGGAATGAAAGTTCCAGGGATTTGGAGAAAGAAAAGGATCAACGCTAGGCGATTTAATCTCTTAATAATAAAAGAAATACCTATGACCATCTCCCATATTCCAAGAATGAGTACAAAGGAATGCTCATCGATTAAAAAAGCAGTTTTTTTTACAAGTTCTTCAATTGGACTCGCTCCAATGAGTTTTAAAAAACCAAACCATAAAAAAATGAACCCCAATGAGAAGCGCATAAAAACTGGCGCCCACTTTTTCATATAATCTGAAATCTTCTTTTCATTACGGAGATAGTATTCAAATAACATATAAAGCCTATTGTTAATTGCAGATAAATATGAAAATGAAATTAAAACAAGTTTTTTATTTATTGATTTATCACACGTAATTACATAAGAGACTTGGCGTATAGAGTAAATCCCACTCTTTGATTTCGCAAAAGATTATCTTAGCGTTCGCTAAACACTTAATAATAAGAAGCATTTTCTACATTTTATGTTTACATGAAAATATACTATAAAAGAATGGTTATAGCTCTATTCTAGAGGCTTAAAAGAACTGAAGAAAGAATTTAAAAGCCCTTTTTCAGCCTCTAAATCAAGATCTGCTACGTCTTTGTTTTGCTGAAATTCAATTTTATACATTGTTTCTTCTACTAAAACAAGTAAACCAGTCGTCGTTTTATCTTTTGTTTTAAGTTTGTATTCAAGAGCTGGAAAGTTGTAGTGTTTGCATTTTTTCTTGTAGACGATCGTGTTTTTATCAACTACGTGATTAATTCCAACACCAAGAACAAGAGATGAGCCCCATTTAGTCCAGCTAGTAGGAAGAGTTGTGTATGTAATAGAATAGTTGTGCGCAGCATCAGAGTAGATATAATGCTTCAAATCAAGTTTTGAGTCACTTTTAGGCACTGGGTATTTTTCTGTTGAAAAAACAGGATCCTGGGGAAAATAGGCTTCAGCACCGATTTCTTTCTCTTCAATTTTCTTCCAATTTGCAATATTTGCACTGCTATAATACGAATTTACTCCATCAATAAAATAATCAATACCAGTCAAATTAGACATTTGCGTCAAAGTAAATTTTGGTGCGAATGTCGAGCAAGAAAGAAAAAGAGTAAAAGCGACTATAAAAGCACGTATAATTTTATTTTTTGAGTACTTTCCTAAAGTTTCTTTTGACAATTCATCCCAACGATTTTTTGGATAAAGAGAAAGTTCACGATAGTAAAAGTACGCAAAGAAAATATTGACAAGAGGTAAAAAGAGAGGAAGAATCAATATTGCATTTTTAGTAGATAGATTAATGGCTGATCTCAAAGTAAACGGCCTGTCATAGCTAAATCCAAAGAATGACTTACAAAGAGTAGTATGAAAAAGTTTAAGTTGTATTGCTTCAAAAGGGATAAATAAAAACGGAAGCATAGGAAGCATCATCAATTGCTCAAAGAGCGATACTCCAAGAAATTGAAATATTAAGTGTAGAGCTCCCCCAAAGAGAGCCAAATCGAAGCATTTAGCAAGAGATCTTTGAAACCAAATCATGCTCCAAGCATATCAAGGCTTTGATTAAGATTCAATCAATTTACGATTTGCAAGAAAATTTTTCGATTACTAT
>CAYGJD010000001.1:8631-192950 GCA_964350315.1 uncultured bacterium | reverse complement strand
TCATGCTCCAAGCATATCAAGGCTTTGATTAAGATTCAATCAATAGACTTTTCTTTTCTAAAGAAATTAAACCGCCACCTAAACAAATTTTATTTTGATAAAAAACAATTGATTGGCGATCTGTTGCGGCTCTCACAGGAACTTCGAACTCAATCTGATAGAGATTGTCATCAAGACGAGTGACTTTGCATTCCTGATCTTTAGTGCGATATCGAATTTTCGCTGTGCATTTAAGAGGGCTAGAAAAAGAACTATTTAAGGGATCATCAATGAGCCAATTTAAATCTGTCGCATAGATAATGGTTTTTAAAAGTGCTGGATGGTCTTCGCCTTGAACAACAAAAACATCGTGCGTTTGAATGTCTTTACTTGCAACAAACCAGGCATCGCCTGCACCACCAATTCCTAAACCTTTTCTTTGTCCAATTGTATAAAACCACGCGCCATTATGCTCTCCTAATACTTCACCATCAAGGGTCTTAAATAGACCTTTTGTTGGAGGCATATACTTAGAGATAAAATCACTGAACTTTCTTTTTCCAATGAAGCAAATTCCGGTGCTATCACGCTTGTCGTGGGTAATCAAATCATGTTTTTTAGCAAGATCACGAACAACACTTTTTTCATAACCACCGATAGGAAAGATCACCTTCGAAAGCACATCTCGCTCTATTGCATAAAGAAAGTATGTTTGATCTTTATTTTGGTCAATTCCACGCACAAGCTGTCCATCTTGAATTTGCGCATAGTGACCTGTTGCTAATAAATCAGCATTCAACTCTTTTGCTTTATCAAGCAGAACTTTAAATTTGATTTCGCGATTACATAGAATGTCTGGATTTGGAGTGAAACCTAATTTTAATTCATCTATAAATTGGCTAAAGACATTGTTCCAATACGATTCACAAAAATTAAATGCATACAAAGAAACACCTAGTTTCTCACAAATCATCAAAGCATCTTCGTAGTCTTGTGCAGCAGGGCAAGCAGGATCATCATCATCTTCCCAATTTTTCATAAATAGGGCAATAACGTCATGACCTGCTTCCTTTAAAAGAAGAAGACTAACCGAAGAATCAACCCCACCTGAGAGTGCTACTGCAATGCGCATATTTAACTTTAATTTAAGAAATCTTTACAGTATTATACTCGCTTTATCATTAAAGTGGAGAACTTTATGCAAGAAGTGACTGATAATCCCTACCTGAACATGTTTGATTCATTAGGCTATACGCTAATTACTAGAGCCGTATTTAAAAATATTGCAACATTTGCAGAGGAGGGAGATCAATCAGAAGCTTCTCGATTTTCGATTGATAGACTTTATTTTGCAGCTGGCACAAGACAACCGTTTAGAGAGACATATTTTGCAGCAAATGGACTTTTTATGCAGGGAACTATGACAGGTCTTTTTTGGTCTGTTGTTACACTAATCAGACTTCCATTTAGTTATAGCGTGCAGAAGACGTGGAGTTTAGCAAAAGAAGGTTACATTGTAGCTATTTCAAACCTTGCTTGCCAATTCATCGCTTTTGTCGGAATGTGTCGCCCAAAATGGGGCGTTACTCTCTGGTTTTATGCAACAAGAGAGCTTTTTTCTTGTGCAGGGGATGAGATTGTTACAGCTCTTTCCAAAGGGATTATCTGCGGCTATCGCTCTCTTTACCCAGCTCTTGAATATAATTTAGGAAAAGACAACGTTATTGGCCTTGATGTTGCTTGCGCATCTCTTGATGAAAAAGTAGCAAGAGTTGCAACTGCTCTAAAAGAACACACTTTCTGGAGCAGCGTGAAAGATGCTCATCCTATAGAGGATAGGCTCGTTGAAGTGGTGACGCAAATGCTTGATTACAAGGGAAAGCCTAAATAGGTGAAATTGGTGGTAGGAAGAAAAGGTTAAATCCGTATTGTCAAAAGTATGAAAAAACGACTTTTGAAAGAACAAATACGGATTGAACAAAACCATATTGGTTCACTTTCTATTTGGGACAAATGGGGGCCTTATGTCTCTGAGCGTGCGTGGGGAACAGTCCGAGAAGACTACTCAGAAAACGGCGATGCTTGGAATCACTTCACATACGACATGGCAAGATCGCGAGTTCCAAGGTGGGGTGAGGATGGAATTGCCGGAATTTGTGATCGATATCAAATAGTCGCATTTTCTGTCGCTTTCTGGAACCATCACGACTCACATCTTAAAGAAAGACTTTTCGGCCTCTCACCTGAAGAGGCAAATCATGGTGAAGATGTAAAAGAGATATACTTTCACCTCGACAATGTTCCATCGCATGCCTACATGCAATATCTCTATAAATATCCTCATAAAGAATTTCCCTATAAACAGTTGATTGAAGAAAACAAGAAGAGAAGTAAAACCGATCCAGAATATGAGCTTTATGATACAGGAATTTTTGATGAAAAACGTTACTTTGATATTCACATTGAGTATGCAAAATTAAACGTAGATGAAATTTTGATAAAAATTGAAGCCTTCAATCGAGGGCCAGAAGATGCTGTATTAGATATCATTCCACAAATCACATTTAGAAATGTTTGGTCATGGGTGAGTGAAACTCCACCAAAGCCCAAGATGTGGAAGGGTAAAGAGACTGAGCATTACAAGTCGATTGAACTCGATGACGACGGTTCAGAGCCATTTCCAATGCTTGATGTAGATTACTCTCTGGGTAAATTTTATTTGTACGCATCATCAGATTGTGATGTTTATTTTACAGAAAATGAATCTGATTTAGAAAGTCTGAATGTCGGAACAAATAAATCTCCTTATGTACGCGATGCTTTTCACAAAAAAATCATCGAAGGAAAAGCAAATGCAGTAAATCCTGCAAACGAGGGAACCCGTGGTTGTTTTCATTTTAAAGATCTCAATGTAAAAGCAGGGGATTCTGTAGTCAGGTATCTTAGACTTGGTCAAACGCTTCTCGATGAGCCGCTTGCTAACATTGAGAACTTTATCGACCAGAGAAAAACAGAAGCCGATGAATTTTACGCGCTTATCTTAGATAATTTAGGCTCTGCAGAAGAAAAAATGATTCAACGACGGGCAATAGCCTCTCAACTTTGGAGTAGACAACTCTATTTGTTTATTGCAAATCATTGGATGAAAGGGGATGAGATTGAATTTCCCGGTTGCAGGCGTCAAGAACTTGTCCGAAACTTAAAGTGGCAACATCTTGTTTGCAAACATGTTATTGTAATGCCGGACAAATGGGAATATCCTTGGTTTGCAGCCTGGGACTTAGCTTACCACTCAATCACAATAGGCCTTTACGATATGGCACTTGCAAAGGATCAGCTTGGTCTTTTAATTACAGAGCAATTTCAACATCCAAATGGTCAAATTCCCGCATACGAATGGGAATTTTCTGATCTCAATCCACCCATTCAGGCTATTTGTCTCTACCGACTCTTTATCATGGAAAAAGAGCAAAAGGGAAAGGGCGATATAAATTTCTTGCAGAGGTCATTTGATAAGCTCGTGATCAATTTTGTTTGGTGGGTGAACCGAGAAGACTCTAAAGGGAATAACATCTTTGAAGGGGGGTTTTTAGGGCTTGATAACATTGGAGTGTTAGACAGAAGCAAACCTCTTCCAGATGGAGGGATTATTGAACAATCAGATGGCACTGGATGGATGGGCCTTTTTTGTTTAACGATGATGCGTATCGCAGTTGAGCTCTCACGGGTCAACAAAAATTACGAACCGATGGTCACAAAATTTTTCCAACACTTTGTCTATATTGCAGCAGCACTAAATCATTCTCCCAATAGAGATGTACAAAATTGGGACGAAGAAGATGGATTTTTCTATGATGTTTTATCTTTTCCAAATGGGAAGCATGAAAGAATAGCAGTCCGCTCGGTTGTTGGAATTATCCCTCTTTTTGCGATCGATTCATTTTCTGAAGAGGAGCTTAGAGAACTTCAGGAATTTCATCCAAAATTTGAGTGGTTTCACGAGAACCGAATGGATTTACTCGACAACTGCGTCTCTAAAATAAAAAAAGATGGCAAAACACATTACATACTCTCTCTTGTTCCATTAGACAGAATCCATCGAGTCTATAAACGAATTTGGGATCCAAACGAATTTCGCTCAGACTATGGATTACGTAGCTTGTCAAAGGCACACAAAGATCATCCATACAAGCTTTATGATTCAGAAGTTTCATATACACCAGGCGAGTCTACAATTGGGATGTACGGAGGAAATTCAAACTGGCGAGGTCCAATTTGGTTTCCTCTCAATTATGCTCTCATTCAGAATCTAAGAAGAATGCGACACATTCTAGGAGATGATTTTAAATTCGATTTTGGGAATGGTGAGGAGGTTTCTTTGGAAGAGATAGCCAATAAATTTGCTGAAAATACTATCTCTCTTTTTAAAAAAGGAAAAGACGGCGTGCGTCCGATTTTCAAGGACATCAATCATCTAGAAGAGATGGAACTGAATGATCAGATATTGTTCTTTGAATATTTTCATGGAGATAGCGGCAAGGGGCTTGGTGCTTCTCATCAAACGGGATGGACATCGCTAGTAGCAAATATCATCCAAGAGCATCGAAAAAAGCCTTTAGAATCATAAAATTTTGTTGATGTACTCACGGTACTGCTCATCGTTTTGCATATTTGTGTGCATAAAATCATCCAATGGTATGAATTCAGCTTTATCATTATGGCGAGTCACTTCTTCAAAGAGAAGTTGTCCATGTAAAAATGGAATAATATTGTCCTTACGTCCATGAAAAATATAAACCGGAGACTTCACATTCTTTATCCATTGATTAGTATGCAGTGGGTACTTAAGAATTGCCTTAATACCCCAAATAGGAAGGTATGGTTTTGCATGTGATGCTGCAGCAAGAAGACTGTAATATGGCGCTTCTAAAATCAATTTATTAGGGTTTCTTTGTGAAGCAACCCATGTAGCCATTGCTGTTCCCAAAGAATTTCCACACACAGTAATTTGATCTTCATCAAACAATCCGGCTAAATAGTCATATGCAGCAAGAGCATCTTCAAGCAGCCAGCTTTCTTTGTAACCAGAAGAACTTTTGCCAAAGCCTCTATAATCAATGATAAACACATCAAGGTTCTGATTTAAAAAGAAATGAGCTCTTTTTCCCCAATAAGAAAGGTTTTTTCCTTGTCCGTGTAAAAAACAAACAACCCCTTTTCGATTCTCTGATTTAAAATAAACTCCGTGAACCTCTCCGTCTTTTACTGGAAGAAAAACTTCCTCGAATTCAACATCGAAATCAAAAACAAAATCCCGGTCTAATGGAATTGCTTTAAAGATAAGTTCATCTTGTTTCATATAGTTATAACCCAAAGCAGAAGCCATGATGGTGACAACAAGTAGAAATATTCCAAAAAATGCTTTTCTCATAATCCAACTATACAATTTCCAAAAATTCTCCTCAAGCATTCAAGATAGAATTTGACATCAAGATTAAATTTCATTAACCTGTTCTTAATGATAAAAGGTTGTTTGATAGGAGACCCCGTCTCAGGAAGTATTTCTCACATTACTCATAATGCGGTGCTCAAGCACTTAAACATTCCCGGGGTTTATTCCAAACTACAAGTAAAAGAAGAAGATTTGGTCGGAACGATCCAGAAATTGAAAAAACAAAATCTTCAATGGCTTGGCGTAACGATGCCTTTTAAACAAACAATCATTCCTTACCTTGATTTTTTAAGAGAAAGTGCACACATCTTACATGCTGTGAATACTATAATCGTTAAAGATGGAAAATGGATCGGCGAAAACTACGATGGTCATGGCTGCTTAAATGCAATAGAAAGCAAACGCTCTGTAAAAGGACTGCGCGTGCTTGTTGTTGGCGCTGGTGGGACAGCAAAAGCAATCATTTACGAAGCAAAGCTAAGAGGAGCCAACGTTTTTGTTTGGAATAGAACGCAAATCCGCGCTGAATCTATTTGTATCGATTTCAAAGTGAAGTGTCTCTACGTTTTAGAAGGGAAGTTTGACATTGTCATCAATGCAACAAGTGTTGGTATGAATAGTAACACCCTATCTATTCCAGTCACTATATTAAAAGGGGCTAAAACAGTCATGGACGTTGTTTATTCCCCACTTGAAACGGTTTTGCTCAAAACTGCGAAGTCATTTGGATGTGAAATTATTTCTGGTTTAGAAATGTTTTTAGAATTAAGTGCGCTTCAACTTTTTCAATCTCTAAAGCCGCCGATCACTCACGATCAGATGATTAAGATCATGAGAGAAGCGGCGCTTGACTCGTATCTTAACAAAGTTTAAATATTTTCCTTTCCATTAAAGTA
Organism: uncultured bacterium; assembly: GCA_964350315.1. GTDB lineage: Bacteria > Chlamydiota > Chlamydiia > Chlamydiales > 2-12-FULL-49-11 > JAJZEO01. The sequence goes on along the minus strand of CAYGJD010000001.1, from coordinate 186,623 downwards.
AAAAGTTTAATATTCTTTTCCAAAACTTAACACCAACTTTAAGGAGTCATGATTTGGATATACAAGCAGCTAATGCCCCAATGGCAGGAGACCAACTATATGAAGTTAACGCAGGAGATCTTGGCGCCGAAGATTTAGTCGGAGCTTATGAAGATGCCTATCAAGCAGCAATGGTTCGAATTAGAGCTGTCTCTGATGTGATGAGTCGAGGAAAAAAACCGAAAAACTTACGTGTTGCGATTGCATCAATCGAACAAAACGCAGGCACAATGAGAAAAGTGCATAATCAAGTGGGTCCTTTGCTTGCAGAAGAATCTCATTGGATTTGTGGACGTCCTCGATCAGAAGTAATGAGAAGTTCTGTGTATATCTTAGATTGGACAATTTCATTAGCAGCTATTGGTATTTCAGCTGCAGATCTTAGGGAAACAGAGAATGCTACAACAAGCATGAGCGTTGCAAGATCTGTTGCAACACTTGGCGTAGGAGCTATGCATGTTATTCAAGGTTGGTTCTCGGGAAAAACATTTGAACAAATTGCCTACGAACAAGATTTGTTTGATCTCATCAAAGGTTCTGCAGGAAGAATTCGTTACGTTGAAAGTATGATTCAAACTTTTTCAGCTTGGGAAAGGTTGCAAGAACACGAGTCTTCTGGTGGAATAAGAGATATAAAAGAAGAAGTACAAAGCCTTATTTCAGCATTAGAGGCCGTTCCAGTAAAAGCAAAAAGTGCAGAAGACAAAGGACGAAGAGATATTCTTGAGGCGTTTGTTAGAACCCGACGGGGAATGGAATTGTTTGATAAAAGTGAGCAACTCCAAGAATACCGTAGGTTAGTTGAAAAAGAGTATCATAGAGGAGAGAGCACTCTTGTTGATAAAGAAGTAGATGAAGAGCCAGAAGATGTAATGGCAGATGATGAAACTGAGCTAAACGCATGTGACTTCTTAAAACAAAAAAAGAAAAAAAGCAGCCCAATTCGCAGAATTAGAAACGCAACTCTCCATAGTCGAGAAGATATGCGCATGGAAAGGCGTTCTTCTCCAATAAAAACAAGAGCGAGTTCTGCTTCAGAGCACGGTCTTACTGCAGATGTTCTTGATGAATTTGTCGCCAGTAAATTTTGCTTTTTTGTTAACTGGGATGTGAATGCACTAGTTAATAAAATTAATGGCAAGTATCGCATTGTTGAAACTGAAGCTGCTGCTGTAGGGAGTGCCCTGCAAAAGCATGGAGCAACAGAAATTGATTTTGAGACATCGATGTCATCTCTTCAGGAAGTGTATGACCCAATCCTTGAATTAGAGAAGGTAGCTCAATACATATTATCATCAGATAAAGGAGTTCCAACCGCGGCAAATTTCCGTTCTCAGCAAGCATATAGAACAATAATACAGTTAGTTCTAACTGGTGGTTCATTTGTTACAAGTACTGCAGAATCTATCCTAGAGTTTAAGAATCAGGAGCCGAATGCGACATTAAAAGCTATTGCATTTGCTGCTCTCTTGGGTGGTCAATTAGGAGCTAGATGGGATAACTATCTACAAGGGAAAGTCTTTTCTCAAATGAGAGTACAACAACTTTTAAGAGGAACCCTTGCAAAGAAACACTCTCAAACAATTGCAGCATTAATTAAATACTGGCGCACATGTCAAACGGCACTAACAACAGGCAATGAGTCTGATGTTGAGAGGGCTTTTGCCACAAGAGTTCCAAAACCTATCGCTTTAACATGTAGTATTAATGATGTTGCTATGAAGATTCTTAGTGCAAACAGAGAAAGAGGTAAAGAAGTAAGTGAATCAAGAGAAATACAACCTGCAGGAAAAGCCCAAAGAGGTCTAAGAAGAGATGCCTCTATTGCAACATCTGCAGACGAAGAGGAAGAAGAGGGAGTAAAAACGGCTTCCTTTGATCAAAAAGTGATATCTCTTGCACAAGAGGCTGAGAGAAAATCACAAGTGAAACTTTCTTTAGGAGTTCCTTTGACGCCCACAAGACAAAAAAGTCCTGCGAGAGAAGGAGAGGCACGGGTTCAGGTTGACCCTCATCAAATGCTTTGGGCTGAGGTTGATTCAGAAGAGGACGCTTTGCCAGAAGGGGATTGGGAGTTTAGACTTAGTCAGCTAGATAAACATGAACAAAGAAGACGCCAAAGACGAGCTTCTAATGCACCACAAGTGCAGTCCACTCAGGCAAGAGAAGGTGTGAGAGCTGTAACTTTTGATGTACACGAAGTAGATGTTGGCGCTTCAGCAGCACTTGATCAAGATAAGAAACCAGACTCAGGGAGAACAGTTTCTAGCGTATAATTCATTTGTACATTTATGCAAAGAGATGCACAACTTTGAATGATGATATTTATTATCTATCAAATGTTGTGCGTCTTTTTTGATGTATATGACCAATTTTCGTGTATGCAACAATTTTCCTTCATTAAGATAAAAAAAAGATTTAACAAATAAGTAATTTTCTATATTGTACGTGTATCTTTACGATAAATTTACAATAACGACGTACATGAGACTTCAACAAGGTGCTGGTAATGAATAATGGTTTAGGAGAACAATGCATGAATAGTATAGGCATGATTTCGATGGCTCATGCGAGTCAAATTCTTGACTCCACAATGAAAACTAAAAGAAAAGGTTTGTTTTTCAAGAAAAAACACATCAATCTTGAACCAAAAAGTAAAGTTATAGAATTGCTTACAGATAACTTATTTGATGGCATATTTTTAATATTAGATTCTCAAACTTATGAAATCATCAAAATAAACGATCCCTATCGCGTTCTTTCAGGTGGGTATGGCGATTCAGTATTGGACACGAAATTTTTTCACTTAATGACGTCCACAAAGCAAAAGACAATCACAAAATTATTTTCTAAAGTATTCGCAAAAAGACATAAACGACCTGTTGTTGAGATTACAATTCCCTTTGGTGTAGATGAGAAGCGTTTAAATCATATTCGCGCAAGAGTCTATTGTGATGAAAACACGTTTTTTGTTCTTGTAGATAGAGATGAGATCGCTCATATGCAGGAAATTGAAATCATTCGTTTAAAGGCGCTTGTTTCAAGTGCGCCCAATGCTGGATTTTGGGTGACAGACGCACATGGCATTATTAAAGATGTTGTAGGAAAAAATTGTACAAATCACCTCGGATATGATGAAAAAGAAGTTATCGGAATGAATATTGGGACGTTCAGTGAAAATCCTGCTTCAGAAAAACATATGACGATAAAAGATATTGTAAAAATAACGAAAAGAACCAAAAAGTGTGGCAAATTTGTAAATGTAGAGGTTGTTCAAAAAAAGGTTGTCATGAGCAATGGAAATGAGTACATCCTGCACCTTGACACGTATACTCCAGATGACAAAGACCCATCTTGTATTGAGATATAAATCGATCCGATATTGCTTGGAGCTAAATGTGATAATTGCGTAAAATATCTTTCTTCATTCAAGAGAGGATCTTATGAGCGCAATTTCTACCCCATCACAGACAACAAATCCAAGAACGCTACCATTTGATAAAAAGAAAATCTATTTTTCAATCTGTATCGCTTTAGGTCTTATTATTTGGTTTACTCCACAGCCAGAAGGATTGAATCCAAAAGCCTGGAAAATCTTTGCTGTTTTTGTATATACAATTGTAGGAATGATTTTAAAGCCGATCCCCACCGGCGCTCTTGCTATCACAAGTTTAACGACTTTGCTACTCACGCAGGTAATTACCTTCCCAGAAGCTTTTCAGGGATTTTCCAATCCAACTGTTTGGCTTATTATCGTAGCATTTTTCTTTGCCCGAGGATTTATTAAAACTGGGCTTGGCTTAAGACTTGCGTATAAAGTTATGTCCATATTTGGAAAAAGCACTCTCGGCATGGCTTACGGATTGATTTTTACAGATTGGATATTAGGAAGCGCAATACCAAGCGTAACAGCACGAGCTGGTGGAATTATGTATCCACTTGTATCCTCACTTTCCAAAGCTTTTGGATCTCATCCGAACGAAAATCCTAAGAAAATTGGCGCTTATCTAATTGTTACTATTTTTCAATGTGGTGCTGTTACAAGTGCAATGTTTCTTACTGCGATGGCCGGAAATCCTTTGGTGCAGGGTTTAGCTGAAAAATGCGGAGTGACTATGACATGGGGAACTTGGGCAGCAGCAGCGATTGTTCCAGGCTTGTGCTCTCTTGCATTTATTCCATGGATTTTACTTAAGATTTTTCCTCCTGAAATGAAAAATAGCAATGAAAGTGCTCAGTTCGCTAAGGAAAAACTTATTGAAATGGGGAGAATTACAACAAATGAATGGATCATGATTTTTTCCTTTGTTGTGATGATCACTTTTTGGACTACAGCAGAATGGACGGGAATTCCGGCTGCAATAACTGCTCTTTTAGGCCTCTGTATGCTACTTATAATGGACGTACTAAATTGGGATGACGTGTTGTCTGAAAAGGGCGCGATTGACACTCTCTTTTGGTTTGCATCACTTCTTGCGATGGCAACAATGCTTTCTAAGTACGGCTTCATGGACTGGTTTTCTGTCCATATTGGCGTAAAAGTAGCAGATTATAATACTGTTGTCGGCTTTTTAGTTATTGTACTTCTATACTTCTATTCGCACTATTTTTTCGCAAGCAACATGGCACATATTACTGCGATGTATACTCCATTTTTACTTCTTGCGATAGCAATTGGTGTTTCACCAACACTTGCAGCCTTTACTCTTGCATTCATGAGTAATTTATTTGGTTCATTGACAACTTATGCTTGCGGACCTGCAGCTATTTTTTATGGGGCTGGATATGTTTCAGCAAAAGACTGGTGGCGAATTGGTTTTATTATTAGTGTTGTCAATCTAGTCATCTGGTTGGGAATAGGCTCTCTTTGGTGGCATATTATTGGTTTATATTAATGATAAAAGAAGGTATCGAAAAGAGGTATGAAGACCTTAAATCAAACTTTCTGCCAAGCTCTCGATTTTGAATATATCGATGAACTAGAGTTTTCTTGTGAGAAGATTCACGAAAAGGTACGCCTGCGTTGTCTTAAAAAAATGAAGAAAAAGCATTTTGCTGCTTATAATCGCTGGTCATGTTCGTTGTTTGCTCAGGAGCTTAAACAAAAAAAACAAAAAGCCTTTTCAATTGAAAAAATTCATCCGCTTGTTGGATATGGTGTCATCGCAAAAGAGCGCATAGCACCTCTTACTTTTATTGGAGAATATACGGGAGAGGTGCGCAATAGAGTTCGATCTGACAGTAAAAATGATTATGCTTTTGGATATGTAGACGGAAGATTTACAACGCCATGGGTTATAGACGCCTCAAAAAAAGGGAATTTCACTAGGTTTTTCAACCACAGTTATTCGCCCAATCTTATCTCAAGATGGATTATTGCTGACGAAGTTGCCCACATTGCGTTTTTTTCTTCCTGTGTTATTGAGGTTGGCGATGAAATGACATTTGATTATGGACCATATTACTGGCGCAACAGGCCTATTCCGCAAAGCCTTTAAGTTATTGAATACAAATACAAATAACCTCTCTTGAAAAGAGCTTGCTCAAAACAACCCCATTCACTAATAGTATAGACAAAGACGTATTGGGGGAAATCTAAATGGGAAAAAACGTTACTCAAAAGCTTATTGAGAGTCACTTAGTGTCAGGAAAGATGATTCCTGGAGAAGAGATTGGTCTTAAAATCGATCAAACTTTGACTCAAGATGCTACCGGCACAATGGTAATGCTTGAGTTAGAGGCTCTTGGCCTTAAAGATGCAATGACAGAGTGCTCTGTTCAATATGTCGATCACAATCAAATACAAGCTGACTTTAAGAATCCAGATGACCACCTTTTTCTTCAAACAGCAGCAGCAAAATTTGGACTTTGGTTTAGTAAACCAGGAAATGGAATTAGTCACGCGATACAGTGTGAGAGATTTGGCAAGCCAGGTAAAACGCTCGTAGGGTCTGATAGTCATACCCCAGCTTCAGGTTCTTTAGGAATGCTTGCGATTGGTGCAGGAGGACTAGAAGTAGCTCTTGCTATTGCAGGTCAACCATTTTATACAAACATGCCTAAAATCATGGGAGTTAAGCTAACAGGTAAACTTCCAGATTGGGTCAGCGCAAAAGATGTGATATTAGAAATGCTAAGACGTCATGATGTTGCAGGCGGCGTTGGTAAAATTATTGAATATTACGGCCCCGGTCTTGCGAATCTTACAGCTATGGACAGACATGTAATTGCAAATATGGGAGCAGAACTCGGCGCTACAACAACAGTTTTTCCTTCTGATGAAATCACAAAAGCATTTTTTATTCAGATGGGAAGAGAAGGTGATTATACAAAGCTTGTTGCTGATTCAGATGCTACTTATGATGAACACGAAGAAATCGATCTAAGCACTCTTGAGCCTCTAATTTCACTTCCATCAAGCCCTGGAAACGTAAAAACTGTTCGAGAAGTTGCAGGTCGTCCGATTTTTCAATCATACATTGGATCATCAGCAAATCCTTGTGCCCGTGACTTTGCGATTTCTGCAATGATGGTTGATGGCCGCAAAATAGCAGAGTCTGTCTCTTTTGATGTCAATCCCTCTTCAAGACAAGTGCTCAACTATCTGACAGAAAACAAGTACTTAGGAATGTTAACTCGTGCAGGAGCCAGAATTCACCAAGCAGGGTGTAACGGCTGCATTGGAATGGGACAAGCCCCAGCAACTGGACAAATCTCTCTTCGAACAGTGCCAAGAAACTTCCCAGGCCGCTCAGGAACAAAAGAAGACCAAGTCTATCTATGTTCTCCAGAAACAGCAACAGCGTCAGCTTTGACAGGAAAAATCACAGATCCAAGAGATATGGATTTTCCTTACCCAAAATTCAAAGAGCCAAAAACGATGGTCATCGTCTCAGATTTAATAGCTCCAAAACCTATCGAGAAGAGGGGAGAAATTATTAAAGGGCCTAACATTGGTGATTTCCCAGAGTTTCCTGAACTACCAGATGAGTTTCATGCAGGAGTTATTTTGAAAACAGGCGACAACATTTCAACTGATGATATCTCACCCGCTGGAGCAACAGTGTTGCCGTTTAGAAGTAATATTCCAAAGATTTCAGAATTCACATACTACCAACTTGATGATACGTTTTATAAACGCGCTATGGCATCTAGAGATGTTGGCTCAGTCATAATTGGTGGAAAAAATTATGGTCAAGGATCGAGTAGAGAACATGCAGCTATCTCTCCACGTTATCTCGGTGTTCGGGCTGTTATAGCTAAAGCCTTTGCAAGGATTCACAGGAAAAATCTCATAAACTTTGGGGTGTTACCACTTACATTTGCAAATGAAGCAGACTATGACAAGATCACGCAAGGGGACATCCTTGAGTTAAGTAATATCCACGAAGGTCTGAAAGGGTCAGGAAGCTTAAGAGTTCACAACAAAACAAAGGGCGAGGATTATGAGATAGCTCATAAATTTTCTCCTCTTGAACTCGATTCTTTGATGGCAGGAAGTTTAATCTCGATGGTTCGCTCGAAGATCTCTTAGATTGGTGAATTCACCTCTTGTTTAGGTGAAAATCGAACGCCCTAAATGAGTGAGCTTGAAACACTCCTTGCCGTCGCAAATTCCGCTCTGCACGATGCCAGATTCAAAAAACCATTCCATAACGGTATAGCGGATTAAGGAGACTTCTTCAGGAGTATAATCAGGCAAAGTATAGCTCCATGCTCTACCTTGTTTTTTTAGAAAGATCTTTCTTTCATCAGAAATTTCAATTGGGCAGCCCTTCAAAAAGTCTTCAAAATACACCCAGCCTAGTTTAGCTATATTTCCCATGCTCTTCTGTATTTCTAGAATGCTGCGCTCTGTTGAAAGGGGGGATATTTTTTGAATGTCTAGGAAATTATGAGGGTGTTTAAATGTTATATGAGCTCTTTTTTCAATCGGCATAGCTATCCAGTCACTCGCATGATCTGTAGGCTTTAAAAACTCATCTTCAATAACAGCAAGACCTAAGACAAGCAACTTGTTGATAATCCGATCGATATATTCAACGGTAAGGTTTAGTCCTTCTAGAGCTTCTATCAAAACCTCACCATCTTCTGGTGAAACTTTAAAGGAATCGTCTTTGTGATTGAAAAGCACAACGCAGTCGACTTCCTTACATTTATTGAGTATAGATGCAAGATCTTCAATAAAAGCATATTCATTATTTCGTCTAAGATCGATCTCAAAGTGTGCTTCTATTCCTTTAGGGGCATGATCTTGTAAATATAATAGATAATCGCGCCATTCACAAAAAGGGGTTACAATCTCTTCCCATCTGTCGAGTTGTGGCTCAAACGAAGAACAAAACAAAAAGTTGAATTCGCCGGCAACAAGAACCTCAGTAAGCTCTTCTCTTGAAATCTGATACTTCTTACAAATATCTTTCACGTACAACTTATAGTCGGGTGTGTTATTGAGATCTGTAAGGATGTTTTTAATCATCGAATCCTCAGAAAGGAACTCTGGCACATATCTTTGATAAATACGCGGTGTATGTAAATATTTTTCAACAAGTGATTCAAAGATGTTATTGGATGATCTTGGAATTTGATACCATGCAGGCAATACTTGAATAGGAACATTTTTTAATAAGCTTTGAAGAAAATCCATTCCAGGAGAAAACGTTTCGTCAAATTTTGCTAACTGCGTTTCAAAATATTTACGTTTGTCTTTATTTACTTTTAATAACTTTCCTTCAATAGAATAAAGTTCTGCGCTCTCAAATCTTTCAACAAACTCTTTTACCTGTTCGATTGAAAGCTCAAGTTCTTCTGCGAGTTTTTCAATTTTAATAATCAATGATGAGTACAAAATTTCTTCTAAGATATCAATTTCATCTTGGGTGATTTCGCTAAGAAGAAGCCTACACTTAATGTCAGCCTCTAAATCATAGTCTTCTAGTACAACGCGATTTTTTTTAGCGCCCTTGATACTATCTTGTATTCTTTTTTCTAATTCTGAAATGATCATAAACGCCATAGTATCGTAAGAAATAGTTTTGAATCAAGAGAATTAATGTGTAATTTAAGAATCGAAGTTTAAGATCTTTCAAAGATTTTTACTTTTCTTTAATTGTTCAATGGCAAGACTGGAAACAAGGCATTGGTTTTGTTACAAAATGTTATTTATCTATATAAGGAACTTTTTAACTGATTTTTTATAAAGAAAATATCTTTTGCATTTCTCCCCTTTCTCATTATATAATATCATCATGCAAACCTTACGTGATATAGCCCATAAAAGAATTTGGGCCTCCCAAGAAAAAAAACAGGGGATAGGCACTTTTACGGGTGTTTTTTTACCCAGTTTTATAACTATGACAGGAGCTCTTCTTTTTTTGAATCTTGGATTTTTGGTCGGTTCTGAAGGAGTTTTTACTGTTGTCGCAGCTTTGTTTTTAGGCTTGTTAATTACTCTCTTTACAGCCCTATCAGTCACAGCAATGGCATCAAACACAAAGATCGGAAGAGGGGGGATGTACTACATGCTCTCGCGGTGCTTTGGATATGAGATCGGCGCATCAGCAGGAGTTGCTCTCTACATCGCACATACATTGATGGCCTCCTTGTGCATCATGGGTCTTTCATCATCTATTAGTATGTTTTTACCGAACATAGACCCTCTAGCTATTCGTTGGGGAATGCTCTCTTTTGTAACACTAACAGCATTTACCTCAACAAAACTGGCGCTAAGACTTCAAATTGTCATTTTTATCGCAATACTTGCAACGCTTGCATTCTTTATAGTTGGTCCCTTTCAAACGATTACAACAACCTCAACCATTGAAACAGCCCCAACAGGATTTTGGTATATCTTTGCCCTTCTATATCCATCGCTAATAGGCATTGAAGCTGGTTCTGCAATGTCTTCTGAATTAAAACGCCCTAGATTTGGATTAATTATTGGAACTCTTTCTGTGACACTTGCTGGATTTTTCTTTTATTTATGTATCACCTTTATTCTATGGAAGGTTGTGCCAAGAGAAACGCTGCTCTCAACAAAAAATATTCTTCAATTTTTATCCCCTTTAGGCCCTTTTGCACTCATGGGTCTATTTGGATCTACATTGTTCTCTGCAATGGGATGCTTACTAACCGCGCCTAACACTCTTACGGCAATGGCAGAGGATCGATTGTTTCCTAAGCTTTTTAGAAACTTGCGTGCTTCAACAATTTTAACAGCAATATTTGTTGCGATCGGGATTTCAATTGGTTCAATGGGCGGGGTTGTACCTGTATTGACAAAGGTGATTCTCATCGTCTATGGAATGCTAAACTTGGCTGTAGCTGTTGAGCAATTAGTTGGAAGCCCTTCATGGCGTCCTTCTGTTTACGTTTGGCCTCTAGCTCCTGTTTTAGGTGCTTTTTTCTGTTTTTTTTCAATGTTTATGATGGATGCAGGCGAGGCCTTTTTTGCATGTGGACTCACAATTTTCATTGCTGTATTAGTGAGAAAATGGAAATCAGTATCAAAATGGAATGACTTAAAACAAACAATTTTATTCTCTATAAGTCGCTACGCTATATACAAACTCAACGGCGAAGAACAAACACACAGATCTTGGCGGCCTAATTTTCTTGTGTTATCAGAGAGTGCCTCGCTTAAGTCTCCACTTTTGGGTGTTGCTAACCAACTGTCAAATGGTCAAGGAATTCTTACATTAGCTTCGATTTTTAAAGAGGGGAATGCTCAATTTGAAGATGTTGACAAATGGGAAAGGGTGATAAGAGCCAACTTGAAAAAACGCAGAATTGAAGCTCTTGTAGAAGTAAGCATTGCTGAAAACTTGCTCGAAGGACTAAGGAATATCATTACTCATTTTGGAGTCAAACCACTTAATCCAAATACGGTAGTTTTAGGTGAATCTGTTCGTGAAGACCATTTTGCAAATTATCTACAACTCATTGAAATTACGTCTGAGGCTAAGTTGAATCTACTAATTCTTCGTGGGGATTTACAAAAAGTCGGACAAAAAAGAGATGACATAGACATCTGGTACAATCCAAAAGAAAAGAAGAGCTGTGAACTAATGATTCTCTTAGCTCATACTCTTAAAAAATCAAAACTATGGCGCGGAGCAAACATCACATTAAAATCTATCGTAAAAAGTACTGCTGAAAAAGAGAGTAAAGAAGAATACTTTGAGCAATACTTCAACGAATGTAGACTTTCAATGCAATCTGAAATTTACGTATATGAAGGGGACGATCCGGTAACCGAGATCAACCGACTTTCAACTAAACAGGGTATTGTTTTCTATGCAATAAAAGAACCAGATGAAAACCTTGCCACATACTACAAAACAACTACACAAAAATTAAAAGACATTCCGACACTCTGTCTAACTCTTTGTCGCGAAGATATCGAATTGAAAATGATCTTACAATAGGGGAAATCGATCAATGGCTGGAAAAAAATACTACCCAGAAGAAATAGAAAAGAAATGGCAAGCCTTTTGGGAAGCAAATCAAACATACAGATGTGAAGTCGATAAAAGTAAACCAAAATACTATGCTTTAACAATGTTTCCTTATCCATCAGGTGCCGGACTTCACGTAGGGCATGTTGTAGGTTACACTGGTTGTGATGTGATAGCCCGTTATAAAAGACAAAAAGGATTTAACGTTCTTCAGCCAATGGGATGGGACAGCTTTGGACTCCCTGCCGAACAATACGCCATTCGTACAGGAACTCATCCTGCTGTTACTACAGAAAAAAACATCAATACATACAGAAGGCAGCTCAAAGCTCTAGGACTAAGTTACGACTGGACACGTGAATTTGCAAGTAGCGATCCTAAATACTATAAGTGGACTCAATGGCTGTTCATTAAGCTATTTGAAAAAGGACTTGCCTATGAAGCTGAAATGACTGTCAATTTTTGCCCTATGCTTGGAACTGTTCTAGCAAATGAAGAAGTTGAAGACGGCAAAAGTATTGAGGGTGGATATCCTGTAGAAAGAAGACCTCTTAAGCAGTGGATTTTAAAAATTACAGAATATGCCCAACGCCTTCTTGATGATTTAGATGATTTAGAGTGGCCCGATTACCTTAAAACCCTGCAGAGAAACTGGATTGGAAGATCTGAAGGGGTGAATGTACATTTTAAGGTCGTAGATAAAGAAGATAAAATCGTTACAACTTATACGACTAGACATGACACTCTTTTTGGAACGACTTTTATTGCGGTAGCTCCAGAACACCCATTAATTAAAGACCTCACCACAAAAAAACAAAAAGATGAAGTTTCTACTTATATAAAAAGTTGCCAGAGCAAGAGCGACCTTGAAAGAACAGAACTTGCAAAAGAGAAAACTGGAGTTTTCTCAGGAACTTATGTCTACAACCCCATCAATCAAGAAAAGATCCCTGTTTGGATCGCCGATTACGTTCTGACCTCTTATGGAACAGGTGCTGTTATGGGAGTCCCTGCGCACGACACACGTGATGCGCAATTTGTTGAGAAATATGACCTTCCAAAGATTACAACTTGTACAGATGAAGGGCACTACATCAACAGTACAAACGACAATGTAGACCTTTCAAAAGCAAAGTCGATGCAAGAAGCAAAAGATCTTGTTGCAGACTTTTTAGAAGGAAAAGGGCTAGGTGAGCGAAAGGTCAACTTTAAGTTAAGAGATTGGCTTTTTTCAAGACAACGTTACTGGGGAGAACCATTTCCTATTCTCCACCTAGAAGATGGCACAAAACGCGCACTGACTCTTGATGAGCTTCCGCTAACACCGCCAATGATGGAAGACTACAAACCTTCCCCAGACGGAAACTCTCCACTTGCTAAAGTAAGAGAGTGGGTAGAGGTCATTGACCCCAAAACAGGAAAAAAAGCTCTTAGAGAAACTAATACGATGCCACAGTGGGCAGGTTCTTGTTGGTACTATCTACGCTTTTGCGATCCACATAACGATAAAGAACCATTCTCCAAAGAAGCAGAGCAATACTGGATGCCGGTTGATCGATATATTGGAGGTGTTGAACATGCCGTTTTACACCTACTTTATGCTCGATTTTGGCATAAAGTCTTCTTTGATATCGGTCTTGTTTCAACAAACGAACCATTTAAAACCATGTGCAATCAAGGACTTGTTACTTCCAAGTCTTATAAAAGAGCTGCAGGAGGGTATGTTCAAGAGTGTGATATCGAGAAAATCAGTGAAGACAATTATGTAATTAAAGGCTCTGATGAAAAGGTCTCTTCCCTCGTTGAAAAAATGTCCAAATCAAAACTCAATGGTGTTTCTCCAGATGAAATGATTGAGGCATATGGGGCTGACGCCCTGCGCATCTATGAACTCTTTATGACACCATTTGATAAAGAGAAAATATGGCAAAGCGATGCAGTTAGCGGCGCAAAGCGATTCTTGAATCGAGTTTATGAAATGATGACAGATGAGAGTAAGATCTCAGAAGAAGAAGAGAGTGGTGAAGCTAAAAAGTTAATCAATCGACTTGTCAAAGGTGTTGATGAAGATCTTGAGAAAATGTCATTTAACACAGCAATTGCAAAAATGATGGAATTTATCAATTACTTCTCATCTTTAGAAAAATACCCTAGAAGTGCGTTGAAAAAACTAGCCAAACTTGTTTTCCCTTTTGCACCGCACTTTGGTGAAGAGTGTTGGCAAATTCTTGGTGGCAAAGAGGAGACCATGTCCTACCTTCCTTTTCCTACATATGATGAATCATGCTTGGAAGATGAAGAAGTTACAATTGTCATCCAAGTAAATGGAAAGCTTCGTGGCAAAGGGGATTTTAATAGGGGCGCTTCCAAAGAAGAAGTTCTTGCGTTTGCAAAAGACGACCCAAACGTTAAAAAATACCTTGAAGGAGAAATCGTAAAAGAAATATACGTTCCAGACAAATTGGTAAATCTGGTGGTAAAATGAAAACTTTAGTCAACTTTGCACTTCTCTCCTTAATGGCAGTTAATCTAATTAAAATGTCTGCTGTGTTGATATTAAAGCGAGAATTCAAACAAGATCTTTGGGCAAGCCTTGGTTGGAATTCCCCAAAAATCCCTGCAAGAAAAGAAGGGAAAATTCGAATTTGGGTTCATGCTGTTTCTTTAGGTGAGACAAAAGCGATAGAAGAGTTTGTTGCAAGAGTTAAAAGAGAGCTACCAGACGTAGAGATCATTAAGACCTCTATAACAAAAACAGGACACGAACAATCAAAAAAACGAAAAGATATTTTTGATCATGCATTTTACCTTCCAATAGATTTTTCTTGGAGATCACACAGACTTGTTAAAAACATTGATCCTGATCTATTCATTCTGGTAGAAAACGACTACTGGCCCAACCTTCTTAACAGCTTGAAAGCTCACGGCACAAAAATTGCTCTTGTTAACGGAAGAATATCGCTCAAGTCTTATGAAAGGTATAAAGCTTTCCCAGCTTATGCAAAAAAGATCTTCAATTCTTTTGACATTTTATGTTTGCAAACAGAAGAACATAAAAAACGATTTCAAGACATGGGAGTACCAAGCGAGCGTATTTGTGTTACAGGAAACATTAAGTTTGATGCTTCAACAATAATGACCCCCAAGGCTACGCTAAATTTTCCTAAAGGAAAACGCATTGTCACAATAGCCTCAACTCATGAAGGTGAGGAAGAGCTGATTTTAGAAGCACTCAAATCTATGGATGATTCTGTATGCCTAATGATTGCTCCAAGACACCCACAGCGTTTTGAAAAAGTCGCAAATTTACTTGAAACTCGCAACATTAGTTATAGAAAGATTAATGAAGAGGGGAAAGGGGACGAGCGCGTTATCTTAATAGATATGATGGGCGTTTTAGACGAGTGCTTTAAAATGTCAAATGTTGCAATTGTTGGCGGAAGCTTCGTAAAAAACATTGGCGGGCATAATATATTTGAGCCTGCAAGATTTGGCATTCCAGTTGTATACGGCCCCTATATGCATAATCAAGAAATTCTCGTAGATACTTTTAAAAAGCACAATGTTGGAAGACAGGTTGAATTAAATCACCTTAAAGAAACACTAGAATCCTATCTTGGCAACACCGAAAAGGAGTCTGGAATGGACACATTGATTGATGAAGTTGCAGGAGCGACAGAAAGATCATGGGAAATCATTAAAAAGTTGTAGAAAAAGAAAACGTTTGTTAGACTTGCCCCTTAGTTTAATACCGTATTAACGAGTTATCGCGGGGTGGAGCAGTTGGAAGCTCGTTGGGCTCATAACCCAAAGGTCGGCAGTTCGAGTCTGTCCCCCGCTATTTTTATTGCTCAGGCGGCTTAGCTCAGTTGGTAGAGCATCGGAATCATAATCCGCAGGTCGTTGGTTCGAGTCCGACAGCCGCTAAACGTATAAATTCATATCACGAGATACACTCATAAAATTTACTTAAAACTATTGTTGGACAAAAACATAGTTTTTTTCTGTAAAAGTACATTTTTCAAAATAACTGCTTTGTTTCGTCCTTCATTGGATCTGCATTCGACAGGACTTAATTAACGAAATATAACATGTAGAAAAGTAATAGAGTATCAGGTACAATTATTACATCTAAGAACAAGGAGAATTATTATTTATATACCTCCATTTGAAAACCTCAATACCAATCTACTGTCTAATCTTTATTTTGAAATTGAGAAACACTCTGAGGATGGGCTTAATGCCGCATTAAACCGTCCAGAATACACGCCTTCATATTGGGGGGGGGTACTTGTTCTTGCAGCTTCAGTGAGTGATTTTGTGCTAGCTTCTAAGATCTTAACCTGCGCAATAAGCAATAATCTTGACCCTAATGGGGAGAGTGGCTTAGGTAGAGCTCTTTGGTTTTCTTGCCAAGACGGAAACGTCCAGCTAATAAAAAAAATTATTGCCCACCCTAAATTCAATGAAATCATTAAGGATGGACCATTTGGCCTAATGCACGCAAGATCAGCAGCGATGTCAAAACTTCATTTCGAAGCAGCCGCGCTTATCGCGGATAAGCAGGATCTGTAACAAGAACGACAAAACACTTACACATAAACGTCATTATACCGCATCTGATTCACCGCTGACTTCTATATCATCGCTTAAAATCTCAGTTACTCTGTCATCTCTTGCAACAACTGCAGAGTATGCCTTATAGCTAGAACCCTCTATTTGCCTTGTTTGAGCAAGCTCAGATCCAAGACCACGCATACCTTCTGCAATAGCTTTTAAACGTTCACTGGGATTCATAGACTCCCAATTTAGAATGACCAAGCAAGGCTCTTCTTTAGCCTTATTTTCTTCCCACTCTTTAAGATCTTCCTCAGTTAAAAGTTGATCAGGACGACTTTTGTACTCTTCTATTTCACTCACTTTTCTTGATAGCACGGTGATTACTCTGTCTCCTAAAGAAATTGTCCTTCCGGGCCCAACGTAAGTAGCTTTAACCCAGAACTCTTCAAAGCGCTTATAAATCATATCAGCTTCTTTAGCATCAAGGAACTTTTCTCTTCCTGTAGGATCAAACAATTTTAGCTCTCTTTGAGACTCAACAAATCCATTTAGATGTTCATAAACTGCTACTGTATCGACATCACAGTCTTTCATCCGGTAGTGGTTGTGATTGAATCCTGATTCATCTTCATGGGTGTGCATTTTTTTTACGTGAAGTGAGTTGGTTCCTCTCCAATACTTCTCACAATGCCTTGAAACCTTTAGGTGACCAAGGCCCGCGCAACCGTAAACCTCGTCTCTAAAGGATTGTTTGGTTTCATCCATCGGTGCCAAAATATACCAGGTAAAGCAGCCTCCTTTAACTTGAAACTGAATCCGAACTGTTGTCGTGTTTTCAGAGTCTATTATCCTAAAGGCCCTTCCCTTGGTCAGTCTAAAATCAAGACCAGCTCCTTCATAACGACCCCTGGCTTGGTCAAATTCCTTGCTACAGCCTTTATCGAATAATTCTTGTAAAACAGCAGCCTCGGGGCTTTTTTCTGGGCCAATTGATTCCCAGAGCGCGGCATTCTGGGTTCTTGGCAACTCTACACTAAAAGCCATAAATAACTCCAAATTAGATTATTATTATAAATGTATAATAATTATTATAAACGAACCCATAATTAATTTAAAGGTATTTGTTGACAGCAGAATCGCAAGCTATTGATAATGAGTGACTACGCTCTATGGTAGATTCTGATGGTCTTTTGATTGCAAGGCGAGGGTAATTTGTATTCTAAGCTCGTGAATTGACCAGGCGAGCCCCTATCCAAAATCTGCGCCAATAGTTGCCTAAATCCAAAGAAAATTGAAAACCATTAGAAGTGTTATAATAATAATAAAAACTTTTAATTAGGTTCAAAATGCGAATAATCTCAAAAATAATGACTGTCATTATTGCTTCTTTAGTAGTCTTTTCTTGCGAGACGAGAGGGCCTGGCCCTTGTTGTGACAATGTGCCTGATGAAAAAGTTGAAATCTCTCAGAAAAACGATGAAGTAGTTGAGAACGAGGTCCCAACGATCTCAACTGATGGTGCCTATCTTACTGAGAATCAAGAAACATTTGAACCAGAGTTAGTTGTTGTAGTTGACTACAACCGAGGCAACTTCTTTGTTAGAGGGAATATCCCTATCATCGACAATAAATTTGCCTATGATGAGCTTGAAAAGACGATCAGAGAACGCCTAAGTGCAAAAGGCCTCTCTTTATCAACTGATTTTCTCTTAGTTGACATTTCACTTTTAAGCGCTCCAGATGAGTTGCGATTTACTGCTATTGAAAAAGAGTGGTACAGAAAAAACCCATCTCTTGGTTGTTATTGGTCTCATCCTTTATACGGAATTCAAGATAGTCCTATTGGATTGAGCAGAGAAGTGCGAAGAGAAGAAATTGCACAACACAAAGTCAAGCAACTCAGAATCTTTTTAAAAAACTTACGAACTATGGTTACTACTCGGTGTGAAAGAGAAGTTGTCCTTTATGCACACTGTAGAGCTGGAACAGATCGTGTTGGCGAAATTGCAGCTTGTTACATGATGCAATATGGGGGCTATTCTTATGATCAAGTAATGGCAGAGAACAGAAAAATTGCAGGGGGGGAGATTCATGTTGGCACTCAAAACGCAATTGCATGGTATGCCTTTTATCTTAGAGACACTAAGGGGGTGACAACTATTGGGAAAATTGAAGGGCAATAGCCAGATCCTTTTTACTCTTTTGTAGCAGGAAGCTTTCCCAATCGATCACCTATAATATGCCCTTGGTGATCATCGATGTTTTCGTCCATTTTTTTTGCACGTTCTAATAGTTCCAACAATACATCTTTTGTAGAATCTTCTAGTTTCGTTGGTTTTTCTCTTTTTGCATCTTTCATAATATTTCCTACCTATGCTAGGTTGAATTTTACTCTGTTTTCGCAATATAAGGGGCTGGTTTTGCTTAAAATAGCTACAATGGGATTGCTCGCTAGATGGCGTGAGTTTGCTTTGCCCATCATAATTTTAAGTCTCTCATTTTTCTTCATTATCTACGAAACTACCATGTTTGGTGTTGCTCTTACAAGAACATATTCAATCGTCAAACTTCTCCCAAATGTTGACGTGTGGGTGATGGATCAAAACACAAAATCCTTCTCTCAAACAGGGGGATTAAGCGACCAAGATTTATTCAAAATAAAATCTCTTGAGGGTGTGAGTGAAACTTCTCCATTATATATAGCAAAAAACGAATTCTCTTCTTTAACAAAGAGGCGTCTTGACGCCAATATTGTTGGGATCGATTTGAACACTTCTTTTGCATTTCCTATAAACTTCACGAAAGGGAAGCCTCAAAATCTACACTATGAAAGCGGTATCTTAGTAGATGGCCTTACAAGCAAGAAACTTTCTCTTCGACTTGGCTCTCGGCTAAAATCCGCCAACATCAACTCAACAATTGTGGGGATCTTTTCCTACCCAAAAAGAATTGCACAACCTCCTTTAGTCATCACATCAATAGACTGGGCAAAAAAAATCACAAAAAATCACCATCAAAACTTCCCCTTTATATTGATCAAAAAAAATCCTTCAACAGATGTAAAAAAACTAAAAGTTGCAATAGAAGAGGCAACAAGACTGAAGGCTTTTGATAAAAGTGAGTTTTCTAAGTTAATTTTAGCAACAACAATGAAAGATACAGGACTACCTCACGCTTTTTTTGCCGTTGTGCTTTGCGGCCTAATCTTAGCAGTAGGTATCATACTGGCCACTCTTATTTCAATATCTGAGCAAATCCAAGGGGAGCTTCTTCTCTATAAAACACTGGGTGCCTCGAAGGAAACTATTATAGGTCTTATCCTTTTCAACACTTTCCTGACGGTAACAGCAGCAATCATTTTAGCTCTAACATTCAACATGGCACTCCTAATCTTCATGCCTGCAGGAACGTTTGTCTTTTCTCCAAATTTTGACATCGTTGCAATCATTACATTTTGTTCTTTTATAACCGCTGCAATCGTAGCTTTATCAAAAGCTACCCTTATCAAAGTGGAAGGAGCCCTAAAAATATGACCGCATGTTATGTTCAAAACATTAAAAAAATCTACCCAGCCAAGGGCGAAGAAAAAGTTGCGCTTGAAGATGTTTCTTTTGAGGTTGAAGAAGGTGAGCTATTTGTAATTACAGGGCCATCAAGATCAGGGAAAACAACCCTATTATCAATTATAGGCGGTCTTCTCAAGCCAACAAGCGGAACATGTGAGATTCATGGAACAAATCTATTTGAATTAAGCGACAAAGAAGCTTCAGAATTCCGTCTTAGACATATTGGTTACGTTTTTCAAAAACCCACCCTCATTAATTCCTATACGATCTTTGAAAACGTTATCGCTCCAATGTATTTAATAGGAATGCGAGCAAAAGATGCAAAAAAACGCGCTTTAGAAGTTTTAGACCAAGTCGGGTTAATCAAACAAAAAGATGATTATCCAAAAATGTTAAGTGAAGCAGAAAAGAGTCTTACTTCGATTGCTAGATCGTTAGCACTTCTTCCTAAAGTGTTGATCTACGATGAGCCAACATCAAGTCTCGATCATTCTGCATCAGTCAAACTTTTGACCTTTCTTAAAGAACTTGCTTATGACCATGACACTACTATTATTTCTACCATAACAGACGTTCGCCTTCAACCCTTTGCAAATCGCGTTGCAAAAATGAAAGAAGGGAAAATTGTCATGATAGTCGGGGAGACCTCCTCACAAGAAAGCGAACCACCATTTCTCAAATTATAGGATAGATATGGCAAAGAAGATTTATGATCCCATCCATAAATTCATCGAACTAGATTTGTGGGAAGTAAAATTAATACGAACCCTTCCATTTAAGAGGCTACAAGCTATCCACCAAATTGGTTCGGCATCTTTTGTATATGGAGGAGGGGATCACAAGAGATTTGACCACTCTATTGGAGCAATGTTTGTCTGCACAAAAATCTTTGATCAAGTGACTTCAAACAACTTCCTTACACATTTCCCTGGTTTTGACAGAACTGTTCTTCCTTATTGGAGAAAAGTTCTCAGAGCAGCAGCCCTATGCCACGATTTAGGACACCCTCCTTTTTCTCATTTGGCAGAGCTTGACTTACTGGGGGAAAATGGACATGAAGAGTGGACAATGAAGATCATTCGCAGTCACCACCTTACTCCGATCTGGGAGGAAGAGGGGATAGACGTTGAAGATATCGTGAAAGTCTCAGTCGGCGAGAAGATGTATAAAACCCCTCTAACCCCCTGGGAAAGCTTGGTTTCAGAAATTTTAACCGGCGACTTTTTTGGAGGCGATAGAATTGATTACTTGTTACGCGACTCCTACTTTACAGGTCTTGCTTACGGATATTTTGATTATTTACAGTTGATTGACTCATTGAAAATTTTACCTTTCAAAGAAAAAATGGTGCTCGGTGTAGAAGAGGACGGACTCGAATCATGTTATGCACTTCTGCTAGCCCGATACTTCATGCATAAAAGACTCTATCAAAACCCAAATGTGAAGTCATATAGTTATCATTTAAAGAAATTTATAATACATTTTTTTGAAGGGAAACCTTTTCTTGACTCAGTAGATAACTACCTTCGCGTTAACGATTTTGAAGTGCTCTCAGAAATCAACAAAGCTCTTTTTGACGAAAACCATCCTGTTCATGACCACGCAAAAGCGATTATGGATCAAACTGACAGGGTCTCAGTCTTTTCAATGACCAAGAGTGAATTTGACATCATTATTGACGATCTAAAGCTAGAACCTCATCTTATTCATTTTGAGAAAAACCAAGTTTCAAAGGATAAGTACGGTCTTCGCTTCCCAGTATTAATGAAAAATGATATAGTCGTACCTGCGCATGACATCTCCGATGTCAGCATACCGGTCAACTTCAAAAATTGGGTATACATTCAGCCAAATATGGCGAATGTCGTAATGAAAAAAATGGATTATGATCCAAAATCTGTATAATAAAATTAAAAGTGAATTTCGCAGCTTTTCTAGCAGCGAGAAGTGGTTTATTGGCCTTGTTATGGGGCTAAGTTTTTTCATTACAGCAGAGGCCGGAATCACACGAGCTTCTGCAAATTCTGTCTTTTTAACTGCATATTCAGCGAAGTTTTTTCCTACCGCTTGGCTTGCAAGTGTTCCTTTAAATTTTGTAATTGTCTCTTTCTACAACCGATTTATTCATAAATTTGGCTGCAGTAAAATGATGGGGATTAGCATCTCAATGGGGATACTGATAAACGTCTTTTCTGCCTTTTATTTAACATCTATTTCATGGCTTCCATTTGCGTTATATCTATGGAAAGACATTTTTATTATTTTGATGTTTCAACAGCTGTGGTCTGTAATTCATGCTACAGTCAATATCTCTAAAGCAAAATATCTCTATGGAATATTTTTTGGGATGGGCGGACTAGGATCTGTTTTTGGAAGTTTATTTCCTAGCTTTTTAGCCGTCTCTCTTGGAACGGAAAAACTTCTTTTAACAACGATTCCTTTTTACATCATTGTTCGTGTTCTTTTTCAATACGCTCTTCAAAAAAGAGAAGAGATCCACACAAAACAAGACATCCGAGCAACAAGTATGGAATCAACAGATATGTTGTCGGGATTCAAGCTTATTCAACGATCGAAATTCTTGCTTTTCATTTTAACAATTGTTGCTTTTATGCAAATTACCGCAACAATTCTAGATTACCAGTTCAACTCTATGCTTGAAAAATCTTTTACTGTTCAAGATTTGCGAACGCAATTTTTAGGCCGGTTTTTTGGAATCGTAAATTCAATCAATGTCGTTTTACAATTCGTTGGAAGTTTTTTACTAGTTCGAATGGTTGGACTAAAATGGACACACTTTTTTGTTCCATTTTTTTTAGGAATGAATGCTCTGTCTTTTTTACTTTTTCCAAACTTTAGAATGATGTCACTTTCTTTTGGTTCGATTAAAGCAATGGACTACTCTATTTTCGGAATCATTAAAGAAATGCTCTACATTCCTCTTAAGGTTGAAGAAAAATTTAAAGCTAAGGCGATCATCGATGTTTTTGCCTATAGAACATCAAAAGCCGTTGCATCATTTGTCATTCTCATTCTTCAAGGTATCTCATGGATAGCCTTGACAACACTGCTTTCATGGAGTGTTGTTGTGATCTTTATCTTATGGATGATTTCTATTTTAACCATGTTTAAATACTACAATCAAGAAGTCCAAAGACATCACGAAAATTGGCCGGAACAACTAAAATCTGAAACATAGTAAAAAATACTTTGAAAAATATAGATCCCCACCCTATGGTTCGAATTTTAGGGCTATGTACACGGGGGCACTATGCGATCATCAAAACAAATGTTTTTTCTTTGCGGAATCACGGCACAAGTTGTCGTTCTTTCTATTTCTTTTTTCTTTCTGCACAACGTACACCAAAAAAATGGCAACGAAATTGAAGAAGAGATGTTCTCAACACTCGATCAAGAAATGCAAGCAACATCATCAGGAAAACTTCGACTTCCATTTGCTCACCACGTTGTTGGACAGGGTAGGGTATTACCTTCTACTGGTTACATCGAGGTTACTCCCGGAGTAGCAGGGGAAATCACAGAGATTAACGTGCGTGCTGGCGATTATGTCAAAGAAGGGGATTTACTTTTTCGCATCGATGATGCCGATTTAAAATTTGCACTAAAAGAAAAAATTGCTGACTACGATGCATCTATTGCCGCCTTAAATTTAATTAAAGAGGGGCCGTCTCATTTAACACTACAAGCAAAAGAAAAGGAAATTGAACAGGTGAACATCCAGCTTGCTAAAAGTGAAAAGCTCTGTTCAATCTTTCAAAGCCTTTTAGAAAAACAAGCTGTCACAGAAAATGAAACTCAAGAAAAACAAGCAGAGCATGCAATACTAGCAAAAGGTCTTGAAAAAATTCTTGTTGAGTATGAAGGCCTTTCTGAGCCAGTAAGCAATTCCCAAATTGAAATTAGAAAAGCCCACGTGAAAAAAAATGAAGCAAACGTTGCCGCATCTGAAAGAAAGTATAGAAAATGCCAATCAAACGCGCCAATTTCAGGAAGGATTTTGGCAGTTAACGTTCATAAGGGCGAAAGGGTTAACGAAAGCGACAGAAATACTATTATCATGGGTTCAGACAGCCCACTACATTTGAAAGTTCATATTGATGAAAAAGATGCTTGGAGAATTTCTCCAAATAAAAACCTCAGAGCAATAGCAATTCACAAAAGCAATCCTAAGCTTCATTTTATTCTTAGCTATGTATCGCTTACACCATTACTTAATAAATCTGAAAATGAATCACAAAAACTTGAATTAACATTTTCATTTGAAAAGGGGATGGCTCCCATTTATCTTGAAGAAATGCTTGATGTATACATCGAATCAGCCTCTCCAAGTGACACTGCATGTTTAGATTATCAGTTTAGCCAATTGAGGTAAAATCTGTGTTCAAACGGATTGCATTTATCCTGCTCTTCTTTTCTCTTACCTCTTGCGAAGAGCTCGATATTGCTTGTACCCTCGTTGAACTCGTAATTCCAGATCAACATCACAACATTACAGAAGAATTCTCAGGTGAGATTACCAATTTAAAAAAATGGTGGACTCAGTTTGATGGTACCACGCTAGGAAAACTTCTCGAACTGGCCATTGACAATAGCCCCCTACTTGAATCTGCTCGTAACCAATTAAGAGAGGTAGCCTTCAAATATGGCATGAAACCTGAATCGGTATCTGATATGGTTAAAAATCTTGATCAATACATCAAAGTTTCAATTCTTTCCCCAGATTCAATGAAAACACAAAATGGAAGTTTAAGTGTAAATCATGTAATGACAAATGACCTTCCAACAGACTTTCTACAAGGCAACAAAAATTACTTACGCCTATTTAAATTTGAGCTTGAAGTAGACTTATTCGGGAAAAACAAATCTTGGAAACAGGCTGCAGAAAATGACATTTTATCTGTTATGGAAATTGTTAAAGATACTTGGAGCATTATAAGGTTAGCTGTCGCTAAGGATTTTTTATATATCAGATCGCATCAGACCAGAAGAAAAAAACTAAGAACGTTAGACTGTGACTGTAGAGAGACTGTGCAAAAAATTCACGAACGAGTGAAGGCAGGTCTCAGAGATTCAACTGAATACGACGAGGCTCTAGACCTACTAAACAAAGCAGAGGAAATGGTTTTTCATTCAGGAATGAGCATCAAAAAAGCCTTCCATTCTCTTATGTTAAACACAGGAATCAACAGTCTAGAACAACTTGTTGAACTTGTTGGAGAAGAGTTCGACCTTCCTAAAGTTGATCAAAACGTCTTTGCTGGAACGCCAATGGACGTAGTACTCCATAGATCTGATGTGAAATCAGCCCTAAATATCTTTAGAAACGTATGCGGTCTTATGGGGATGAGTCTTGCCGATAAATTCCCTAAAATCATTATTGATTCGACGCTTGAAACTACAGCAAAATCTATCTTTGACATTCTGAATATAAGTAATTTTAGTTTTGCTTATGGATACCATTTGAAACAAAATATATTCGAGCAAGCCAAAGTAAAAGCTAAAATAAACATGTATCAGGCCAAGTACAAAAAAGCTCAAAGTGATTACAAAAAAGTTGTATCAGCTGCCCTTGTCGAAGTAGCAGATATAATGATTAATAAGTCTTTAATTTCCAAACAAATCTTCTATTTGAATCAAGATCTTGAGATAGTAGAAAAAAAACTTATCTCAATAAGAGCTAGACTAGAAGCCACTGCAGAACATCTTGTCAACTCACTACGATCAGAAAATGAAAAATTTCTCCTAATTGATAATAAAATAAGCTTGGAATCTGAAGAGTTAATCAGTACAATGGAGCTTGTTACATCATTAGGTGGTAGTTAAAAATGATCGATCCCAAGAAAATAAAGCTCAGAGGAAAAAACCTCTTAAGAAGCCCTATCCATAATAAAGGCACCGCGTTTACAAAAGAAGAGCGCAACACATTCGGTCTCAACGGACTTCTTCCGCCTGGAGTCTCTTCCATGCACGAACAGCTTAAACGCCGTTATGCAAATTTTTGCAGTAAGGAAACACATCTTGATAAATATCGCTTTCTTATGGAACTTCAAAATAGAAATGAAACTTTATTCTATAAGCTTGTTTTAGAACATGTTGATGAAATGCTGCCCTACGTTTACACACCGACTGTAGGTGATGCTGCCCTAGCTTTTTCTGAAGATTTCCATACAAGTCGTGGTCTTTTTATTTCATCTGATATGGATGACATTGAAGAGGTCTTAAGAAATTCAGGTAGAGAACGTGTTGATGTAATCGTTGTAACAGATGGAAGTAGAATTCTTGGCCTTGGCGACGTTGGCGTTGGAGGAATGGTAATTCCTATTGGTAAACTTGCATTATACACGCTTTTCGGGGGTGTTGATCCAGAAAATACACTTCCAATTTTCCTTGATGTTGGAACTAACAACAAAGCACTACGAAGAGATCCTCTCTATGTTGGGAAAAGAGATGCCCGCCTTAAGGGAGAAGAGTACGATGCTTTTATTGACAGGTTCATCAATGCTGTAAAAAAAGTTTTTCCAAAAGCTCTTTTACAGTGGGAAGATTTTGAAAAAAATCACGCAAACCGCCTACTAGAAAAGTACTCATCTAAAGTTTGCTCTTTCAATGATGACATACAAGGAACAGCAACTGTTGGTTTAGCAGGATTGCTAACTGCTCTAAAAATAAAAGGGGAGACATTCCTCGAACAAAAAATCGTTATCTACGGCTCTGGATCAGCAGGAGTTGGGATAGCAAATATAATTGTTGATTACCTTCTCTTTCATAAAATTCCAAAGCAAAAAGCGTACGATCTGATTTATATGTTAGGCAGAAATGGTTTGATACATGATGAAATGAAAGATCTCAGAGAAGAAGTAAAACCCTTTATCAAAAGCAAAGAAGAAGTTGAAGAATGGAAAGATAAATCAGGCAATATCCCCTTAAAATCAGTGATCGATAATATACCCGCAACAATTCTTATTGGAGTATCAACACACAAAGACGCTTTTACAAAAGCAATCGTTAAAAAGATGCTCTCGTATACAAAAAGACCTGTTATTTTTCCCCTTTCAAATCCAAATAGCGTATCAGAAGCCGATCCAAAAGATTTGCTTAAATACACTAAAGGTGAGGCTATTATAGCAACAGGATCTCCTTACAAGCTCACAACTTATAAGGGTGAAACTCGCCATATAGCTCAGTGCAATAACGTCTATATATTTCCAGCATTTGGACTTGCCTGCTCAACTGTGCACATTGAAAAAATTACCCAAACAATGTTTCTTGCCGCGGCAGAAACTCTTTCAGAACATGCATTGCCAAATCTCTTTCCTTCGTTTAAGCAATTAAGAGAAATTACACTCTTGATGGCGAAGAAAATCATTGAAGTTGCTCATAAAGAAGGTGTAGTAAAGAACATGCCTGAGAAGGGGCTTGAATATTTGCTCCAAGCGAACATGTACAAACCTTCATATAAACCACTTGAGGCTGAATAACGAATCAGTTGATTTTGGACCCTAATTTTCGCGAATACGCTAGCTCTTAAGAAATTTAAGATACTGCAAGTTTACGGCTACACGTTTTCAGTGTTGCTTTCTTCTAAAACTTGGAAGATTTCGTCAAAATTCGGGAAATGCGTTATTTCTGACACGATCTCTGAATGAATCACTTTATCATGTTCATTTAGGACTAAAATTGTTCTTGTCAAAAGACCTTCAAGTGGCCCTGATCCAATCAAAACACCGTAATCCTTTGCGAAATTTGACTTGGGTCTTATGTCAGATAGCAATTTGATATTCTCAATCTTATGGTCCTTGCAGAACCTTGATTGTGCGAAGGGGAGGTCTTTAGATATAACAAAAATCATTACATCTGGAAATTTCATCGCTAGTTCATTCAATTTTATGGATTCTTCAGAACAAACTGGGGTGTCTATGCTTGGGACAGTTGCAATGACCTTTTTGTGATTTTTGAAATCTTCAAGAGTTACCGTCTCCATTTCATGGCTCACAAGTGCAAAATCGGGGGCAAGATTTCCTTTTTTAAGAAAGCTCCCTAATAATTCAACATCCTCACCTTTCAAAGTTACATGCGCCATATTTTAAGGGTCTCCAGGTTGTTTTTATTTGATCCCTCTTATCTTGCCCGATTTAGCCTCTTTATTTAAAGTTTTATTTCAAAAGTAAAGTTTTGATTTGCAATTATATTAAGATTGAATTAAGCTATAGGCCTGAAAATTAAGATTATTGTTTTCATAAAGCTATAAAACATTTATTTAAATATGGATAAATCAAATGGCCCTTCCAAATGAACAAGTTGAGAAATTTGCAGAGAAAGTCTCTAAATTTTGTACTCAGCACGGCCTAAAAGCAATGCTCAGAACACTTGTCTCAAAAAAAACCTCCCAAGATCGCTCAAAACAGGGGATGAGGGCCCTCCATTTTCCATCCATAAATGGCCTCGAGACAAAGAAAAGACCTAAGCTCACGACAGCCACCTCAAATACTCTTTTAAAAGCTCCCCAGCCTAAAGAAACGAAGAAAATCTCTATAGACCTTCTCTTTAGAGCAAAACCGCTCTCAAAGACCTACAAATCGCTTTACGGAGCTGCCTTTGATGCTCACAAATGCTGTCGCGATCAAGACCTCCACCTTTATCGACATAAGCAGATATATGAACAAAAACGTCTTTCACTAAAAGACGTAAGAGGCTGGAAATTTCCTAATGCCCTAATAGCTAAAAAACAGCTCAATTACTATGTCGATCAAATCCAGACCTACAAGGGAAGACGCTCTTCCACGCACCGGATAAAAATGATTGTAATAGGCGAAGAGGGGAAGAAAAAGCAAGAAGAACAAAAGCGGCTAAAAGACCACCTTGAGTTCGAAAAACAACTAAAAGAAAAGCGTGACTACGGCAACCAAAAGTCTCTCTTTAGCTAGTCTAATAGACTATTTCATCATCATCAAGATTCCGACAATAACTAAAATAACAGAGAACACCTTTTTAAGCAGAGGAATTGGCAACGAATGCGCTAGATGAGCTCCCCATTTAGATGTAATCATGGCTCCGATGGAAAGGGAGACAAAAGCTGGCATATAAAGGTATCCTATAGCGTATTTATACGAAACGCCTTCCAAGTTTGGGAAAAGAAACGCAAGAGCCCCAACAGATGAGAGTAGAAATCCGATCGCTGTTGCTGTCCCAATGGCACGTCTAATGGGGATGTGGAAAAAGAGCAAAATTGGAACTGTCATAAACCCACCGCTAACTCCAAGCATGGCAGAGGTTGTTCCAAGGCCAACACCAACAAGGTTGAATAGGGCAAAATTAGGAATTCTTCCTGTTTCGTGATCTTGCAGCTTTACAAAGAAAAATAGATAGATGCCTAAGAGAACAAGTACGGCTCCAAAAATAATTTCTAAAACATTCCCTGGGACAACTCTCGCAAAAAAAGCACCCATTAAAGCTCCAGATATTATACCCACACCAATTTTATAGATCAGATCCCAAGCAACTGCATTATGTCTTGCGTGGGCACGTGCTGAAGCAAATGTTGTACATGCTGTAGCAAGTAATGATGTGCCGATTGCTAATTTCATCTGAAGAAAGAGGGGGACGCCCACCATTTGGTAAATTAATATTTGAAAAGGAACGAATACAACACCACCTCCAATGCCAATCATTCCACTGAGAAGACCTGCAAAAGCACCCACAAATAAAAAGGTAATAATTTCAACTATAAGCATAATTTGAAAGATATATTATTGTTCTAGAGGATTCAAGAAAAAGGTTTCTATAAAGTCCAAAATTTGGTTATACTTTATTAACCGTTTTTAAAGATGGAACAACTTTAGCTCCAAATGGAGCTTCTGGGGTGAGCTATACTTTTTTTGCCCTTTTTATAGCTTGCCCCACTTTTTCTCTCATGGTAAACTGCATTAATGATCGAAATAGAAGAACAAGAAATTCGTAACATTGATGGCCCTTTAACATATGCGCGCTATGTCCATTGCTTGTTTGAAGGGTGTGTTTTTGATGAACGAGATTTCTCAGGAGCCTCATTCCAAGATTGTAGATTTCAAGACTGCCTTCTCAATCAAGTTGATTTAAGTAGTGTTCGCTTAAAAGATGTTGAGTTCGCAGACTCAAAACTCATGGGCCTTGACTTCACTACTTGTGATATGATTTTATTTTCGCCTATCTTCACAAACACAAAACTCTATCGCTGTATATTTACAGACATGAATCTAAAAAGCGGATTATCTTTCCAACAGTGCATCGTAGATGAGTGCGACTTTTCTGATGCCAAAATGAGAAAAAGCTCCTTCAAAGAGTGTGATTTAAAGGGAACGACATTCCACCAAACAGACTTGACTGAATCTGACTTTCAAGAAGCGGTAAATTTTCATATCGATGTTACGCAAAACAAAATAAATAAGTGCAAATTTTCTGCTCCAGAGGTAGTATCACTTTTAGATGTCTTTGATCTTGAGATTGTGTAACAGGAGCTACCTTATGCTACTTATTTTTAGGTTTGTCATTACTTTATTTGTCGTTATGACAATTTGGCATACAATTCCCGGTTTTACGATAGACAATTTTCGCGACGTTGTTTTCTTCTCTATCGTCCTATCAGCTGTAAATTCTATTGTTAGACCACTTTTAGTTTTATTCACATTGCCAATTACCATTCTCACGTTGGGTTTGTTCACGCTTGTTATCAACGTGTTCACCTTTTGGCTTGCATCAGAACTATCTGTAGGTGTTGTTGTAGAAACATTTTCTGCAGCTTTCTGGGGCGGTCTTATCATGTGGATTACAGGTTTTTTCACAAATCGTTACATTTGGAATGTAAATATATATTGAATCAAAGTGCCTCTTTTTGTTAGAACTAAATAGTGAAAAAAACATATACAATACCTCTTACTTTATCACTTCTTTTCCTAACAAGCTGCCATGTATCAAGCAAGGTAGCTGTAGAAGGAAGGGGAGGAAGAACATCCTATAATGAGACTTTGCAAAAAACGACAAACGAAGAGATGCTTTTAAATCTTGTTCGTCTTCGATATGTTGACTTTCCTTTCTTTTTAGATGTTAATGCGATTACAACACAATTCTCTTTCGGATCAAAAATTCAACCTGTATTTCCTATTCCAGGATTTAATGAAGAAAATGCCACAAAAATTGGCGCAGAACTCTCTTGGCAAAACACACCTACAATTTCTTATACACCGCTCCAAGGCCAAACTTTTGCTCTTCAACTCTTCAGACCGATAGATTTAATCATTATCCAACAACTTATCTATGGTGGATGGGATGTAGACCGTGTTTTTAGAATATGCGTACAGAGTATGAATGATATTCTCAATGCTCCAACAGCATCGGGCCCAATGCCAGACTTTCAACCACAATTTGAAAACTTCATTAAAGTATCAAAACTTCTTAGATACTTTCAACAACGCGAACAACTCCAAGTTAGCATTAAGTTAAACGAACCTGGAAAAGTTTATAAAGGCGCTGGTCTTGGAATTTCATTTCCTACAGGATCTGAACTTTCAGAACAACTGCAAGATCTAATGCCAGGGGGAGACCGTGAAAACGGCTATTACAACTTGGAAGTTGAAATGGGATTCACAAAAAATCGCAACATCGGAATCATGCCAAGATCATTGTTAGCTTGCATGTACTACCTATCTCTCGGTGTTGAAGTCCCTAATTCCATAGATGAACAAAAATGCATACCTTGTACTCACACAGAAGAAGGGCACGACTTTGATTGGAAAGATGTCGTAGGAGACCTTCTCTCAGTTAAAAGTTCAAAATCAAAACCTGCGAACGCTTTTATTTCCGTAAAGTACAGAAATTACTGGTTTTACATCGATGAACATGACCTGCAATCAAAAAGGACATTTGTTCTGCTATTACAACTCTACAATCTTCAATCAAGCCCAACAACAGCGACCGGTCCTGTTTTAACGCTTCCTCTAGGTTAATAACTTAAGATCTGTTCTCTTTTCTTGTGTATAATATAAGAAAAAGAGAATTCTCATGAAAAATAATTTTGAACCTTCAGAAGACAAATACGATCTTACCTTACTTGCTATTGAGGATCTCTTTGAAAACTATCGAAAAGACGGATACACAACGATTCATTATCCCGTTTCATGGCAAAATCTAGAAAATCAGAAAGCCAGGGAGTTCAACGGGGAATATCTATCTCATCTTAACAAGGTGATTAATCAGGCAAAAAAGTCTAATCTTGATGTAGTCCTTGATATGCATCTAGACGTTCCTGAATGGGCATATGATCTTGTTGGCTTTGACCTTCAAACAATAAAACCCCACCTTCCATTTGCACAAGACACAATGAATACTATCTTCTTCAACTCAGAATCTTATGCTCCAAGATTTTTAATAGAAGGGATTTATGCGGAAGTGTTTCTTCTTCGATCATACTGTAAAGCCTTAAGAGAAGTAGCGCTCCGCCAAAAGGGGGCCAAAAATCTTATTGGATTCCAACTTCCCATAGAGCCAGACATCGGTTTGATCGGCCAAAAAACCATTTCAAAATCGCTTTTCAAGCAAATGCAGCAAGCCGAAGGGTTTCATGTAAATCAACGCGCTTGGAAAGATGACACATCGTGCATCTGGAGAGCTCATGGCGCATGGGAAATCAACAAAAAAGGTTCCCCAAAGATACTGCAAAGTAGTTTTTTTAGCACCTACGACTTTTTGATCCCGAAAATTATAAACAAATTCCATAAATACTCAAGCCTTGCAATCGAGTCTGCTGGTACGGGAAAAATCATAACAGTCGGTCCACTACCAGCCCTTGAATCAAAATCCAACAACTAAAGACACAACACTAATTCTATCTTGCAAGCGAACCTAAAGGATCCCAAGGAGCTAAATGTATCGGCTTTTTACCCAGCAAATCAAGGACCTTTTTCGGCAGGTCTTTTTTTTCTATGGCGACTTCAAACATATACTCATCAAACCAGGCATCACTCATAATATAATACCCTTTTTCCCCTGTAGTATCACCCCAACTATTTTCAACACGCCACCGATTTGGCTTACCATCAACAAGATTGACTCCAGTAAACACCATCGCGTGAGTCATCATACTTGAGCCGTAGTTCATTCTCTCTTCTTTTGTCATCTTGAATTCAGTGTTATAGATTAGGTTGTAATCAAAAAGCTCTTCATTCATGACTCCAAGTGCTTGATGTAAATACTTACCCACATCGCATCCAAACCAAATAGCTTCTTTTTCTTTAAGCACCTTCACGCAGGCACTTTTCATTACATCAATAGGGACGTTTACATAGAAAATTTCTTTCCCATCTACAACATTACCAAGAAAATCTACTGTATATGTCTTGTAATATGGGGTAGTTTTTCTAGGGGAGTGCACAAGGCAAACATAGTCATTAAGATTCACTTTTACATGGTTTTTAAAAAAGGTCTTGGGAGTTAAATCTCTAAATGCGGTAAACTTTTTTTCCTTATTCTTGAATTCCCAATCAAAATTTGTAGGAGGAGTTCCAAGATGAATCGACAACATGCGGTAAACTTCTTCCATCATCTTCTCTTTTAAGCTATTTAACTGCGCTGCATTTAGTTTACTTTCTCTTAATATAGATCCAAACTCTCTAAGCTTCTCAACGATTGTTTTACTAATCTCAGTTGAATCAAAACAACCCGATGAATCAGGATAAACGCTTTGGGGGACTATGCCATATTTTTCTACGATTGAGACAAACATGTGCCACTGTCCACCATCATCTAGAGGCTTTGAGAAAATATGCATGACGATTCTTGAGTCAAAAGCTTCATCTTTTGTTTCAATTACGCTCTCTAGGAAAAAGTTTGCTTTCTCAAACTTATCCCAAAAATAGAGGTAACTTTGCGACAATTCAAACTCTTCTAACTTGTAATGATTCGCGACTTTCAATCTCAGAATATTTGTTGCAGCAAAGAGCCAACATCTACCTGATTTCTTCTGATTAGTCACTTTGAGTTCTTTCTTCACAACATGTGAAAATGAATGATTGATTTCGCGAAAACTATCCCAATTTAACGCGACATCCTGAAGTTTAGAGCGTGAAAGAGCATTTCTTGCCATTCTATTCTTAGGGTCGTCTAAAAAATTCTTCCTAAATGTTTTGGTCGTCTCTTGTTTAATCCCTTTTGAAAAGTCTTTTGATTTAGCCATAAAAATCTCCTTAGTTTTTTCAGATATTACGACAAGTTTCTTTTTTCTAACAGTTGAAATCCACGATAGAACAAAAGCTTCGCTAACCCTTGACAGTCAATTAATTATTTATGTTGAAGTATTTAACACCATCTTTAATAATACTTAACATCTATATGATTAAATGCTTTACGCAAAAAGGAGTATACCATGACTACAGCACCAACAGGAAATTCAGATGATAAAACCATGCTTGTAAAATGGTTTGTCAGTGAAAACAGAGAAGATGCCTTTCAAGATTACAATTCTACCATGACTAAAATGGTTTCAAGAAAAATTGTTGGTGACGATGCGACAACAAATTTTTTAACAGCAAGATGGATCAGTACGATGATTGCTGTAGAAGCAACTGTAGTTTGCGCGTTCATGGCAATCCAAAAAGCATTTACATTAGTAACAAGCACTCCACTTCAAGCGATGCAACTAGACTTTAAAGCTGCATTTGAAACATTCAAAGAAAACACAATTGTTACAATTCTTGCACTGAAAGTAACTATCTCAATGGTACCGTTGATTCTCCTTGGAGCAATATCTCCATCAACAGCTTATGCAAAAATTGCAGGTCAGCTGAACAAGCAAATCGAAGCAAAAGAAGCTGCAGCAAAAGCTGCCTCGGTCGAACTAAACAAAGCAAAAGAGCTTGTAGCTCCACTCGTTGGTCTAACTAAAGAAGCTGCATTAAAACTTACACCAGAAGAATTAAGAGACAATGTTGCACAACTTACAGTCACACATAATGCACAAATAGACGCTCTTGCATCAGCAGCAGGCATGGCGGCAGCTCTACCGGGAACAGCAACCGATGCAGATCAGCTAACCGCTCGCATCACGGCACTGCAAGCGCAATCAACTGTAAATTCAGCACCACTGTTGCTCGCAGTAGACAACACTCTACGTGCTGCATCAGGAGAAGAGGCATCAGACATCCTGTTAGAAGCAGAAGTTCGTACAGCTAGACTTCAAGCTGTAATAGACAAGACAGCTCAACTTGCAGAAGTTCAAGCACAGCTCACCATATCAACAGAAGCTTTAACCACTGCTAAAACCACTTTGGATCAGCAAACTCTACGTTTAGAAGAGCTCTCAGCCCAGATAGCTACTCATGCCGAAGTTAAACGCCAGGCAGAAGAGGCGCTTGCTGAACTTGCTGATCTTAAGCGCGCAAAAGCTACTGTTGATGCTCGTTTAATTGCATTAGAAGAACAGTTAAAAACAGCTAGCATACAAACAAAAGCCGAATCTGAAGAGATAGCTCTCCTCAAAGCCAACCTCGCAAAAGCTGCACTTGAAATCGTACAAAAAATGGAGATGATCACACAACTTCGAGAATCTTTAGAGCAATCAAAAGCTCTCCCAGCAGAAGGTGTTGATCCTACAGCTACCCTAAAAGCTCAACTAGAATCTGTTCGAGAAGAAGCTATGCAAAAACACCAGGCTGCACAAAGAAACGCGCTTGAACTACAACAACAAATAGAAGAGACCAAAAGACAACTTGGCTTAGAAACAA
Organism: uncultured bacterium; assembly: GCA_964350315.1. Taxonomy (GTDB): domain Bacteria; phylum Chlamydiota; class Chlamydiia; order Chlamydiales; family 2-12-FULL-49-11; genus JAJZEO01. The sequence continues at coordinate 151,232 of CAYGJD010000001.1, read as the reverse complement.
CTGCAAAAGCCCAACTTGAAGAGACTTTAAAAGATCTTAAATTAGAGCTTGCAGCACAAAAACAAGAAAGCGCAACAATCTCTACAGCATTGAATGAGAAACATGAAGCTCTTATACTTCTTCAAGGCCGTTTTACCACTGTTGACGAAAGCGCTAAAACTGCAATGAATGCGGCCCGCATAGCAGCTGAGGAAAAAGCGACCCTTCAAGAACAAGTGCAAGTGCTAACAGAAAGTAAAGCAAAGCTTAAAGCAAGATTAGTGGAATTGCAGGCTCAACAAGCCTCACAAGGCACTAATGCAGCTGAAATCGCTAGACTTAAAGATGCGCTAGCTGCAACTGAGACTAATTTAGCAACAAAAACACAAGAAGTCCGAGCGCTCACTCAAACAGCGCAGCAGATGGAAAGAGCTGTTCAAATTGCTAACTCCAGACTGTTCGCATCAGAATCGGTACTTACGCAACAATTGGTGGACCAAAATTATTTCCTACCAGAACAAGTCTTGTCTCATGCTGCAGGTCTCCGCAGAGCAGAATTAGTCACGGGTCACGTCATTACTGGTGAAAGTAATGTAGACACAGGAACTATACTTTTTTGGGATGAATTTGCTCACACTTTCACAGAGTATACAAAAAGTGCAAATGTGGCAAACCCTCCAGCAGAGCTCGACACACAACTTCAGACAAGATTTTACACACCAGGTTACCAAACTGCTATTGATTCTGGTAACCTCTATCCCTACCCAACAGGAGTTTCAGTGCTTAACCGCACAGAATCTGGCCAGCCTTGGCTAAATGGTCCAAATACCGTTATTACAGCTGGACTGTTCGTAAACGGGGAAATGATTTTCTTCAAAACTGATATTGGAGAACTACTACTTCCACTAACAGCTACAAAAGATCACCTACCCGCTGTAATGCAAATGTATGGTAGCAGCACACCGGTTGTACCTCTTCTTGGTGAAATCGAAGGAACTCTTTTTGAAACAGACGAACACACAAGCAATTCTCATGTAAGCTCTCAGTGGGCAACAGACTTTAGTTGGGAAGGGCACGAAACAAGGAGATACATTTTGACTAGCGAACAATTTGCTGCGCTAAATCTAAGTGAAATTGCAGCTCACTACGGAATGAGTGTTGTGTCGGTCGGAAAAGCTTATGACCCTGATAGTCTAGCAAATGAAACAATGCCAGACAATTACGCTTTCTATGCCGCTGATGCTCTTATGGATGTTTATTTACCTGTAAGCAGCGCAACATCAACTGTATCTACGTCGCACTTGCCAGGTGAAGAGAGCCCAGGCTCTCTTGAAGATCTTTCATCAGCAACTGGAGGCGCAAACCCAGAAGGCATAACAGTCCCTCACACAGGTGACGAGGAATCATTGATGAGCGATGGAGCTAGATTAAATCCTAATGGGAGTACATCAGAAGTTTAAACTTCACTGCTATCAAGACCCAAAAAGACCGTAGAAATTCTACGGTCTTTTTTTTCGCGCTTTGATTATCAGCAACTTTTATCTAAATCCTCCTTGATTGCTATAATTTGATTATAGGCAAAAACAAAAAAGGAGAAATTGCCATGGCCAAAACACCAAAAGCTGTAACAATAATCACTGGCGCACTTGCTAGCCTTAGTGCATCAGACAAAAAAATTGTATTAGCTTACCTAAAAAGCAACCTATTAACAAACAACGAGGGACACAAAGAATTCACTGGAGTAGAGGCTCTTGTAGTGGACGCTTTGAGTGGATGTTGCTATTGTAACGCTTGGTGTACAGGAAACTGTAACACTCCAGGCAGCTGCTGTTATGCAGATTGTAACGGTTGTTCATGTGCTTCAAAAAGCACAAAGAAAAAATAAAACGTGCATTAGGAATTTAGGTTAAATAGCCTAAATTCCTTTTTTTTCAAGATAGACAAGAATAGTGATTCTTGCTCCTAATAAGGACTTAGAAGGGAGGGGAGTTATGTTTCTTGATGGAGTCATGTCGCTTTGGTTTGTACTAACGGTGGCGAGCGCGATTTATCTCATTTGGGATCAGCTTGTTAACACTCCTTCAATGAAGGTAATGGCTTTTGCTTGGTTTTTAGTCATCCTTTATACAGGCCCAATTGGCCTTTTTTTCTATTTCCTATCATGCAGGCAGCCTTTGCCGGGAATGCATGACGCATTCATAAAAGCTCATTGGAAGCAAGCGCTGGGATCAGAGATTCATTGCGTCGCTGGTGATGCAACTGGTATCATTATCTCTGCATTCTTTATGTCTTTTTTTGCCATTCCAAACGGCCTTGAAACAATCATTGAGTATCTTTTTGCCTATATTTTTGGTCTTCTTATCTTTCAGGCATTGTTTATGATTTCTATGTATAGAAACTATGGCCAAGCCGTACTTAAGACAATTTTTGCAGAAACTGTTTCTATGAACTTTGTAATGATTGGAATGTTACCACTTGTTGTAATTTTAAGACATTTTTGGCCAGCTGGCACATCTCCATCAAATCTAGAATTTTGGTTCATTATGTCGATCGCAACTTTTGGTGGATTTATCATTGGATACCCAATCAATTCATATTTGGTCAGCCGAAAGGAAAAACATGGAATGATGTCGAAAAACGCGCACAATAGAGGCGCTAAAACGCATTCACATGAGCAATCACACCACTCAGGTGAAGATCGTTGCTGTAAGCACGGTCAGGGCAATTCCTGCAGGTGCAAATGCGACACCCAAAAGAAAAACCTAAAACTAGACGGTCATAACACAAATAAAGAACATATTATACATACAGAAGTGATGACAAATTCACATGAAGCGAATCCACATAATCATGAAATAAACCATGAAATGCATTCACATAATCACAAAATGAAACATGAAATGAATTCTCATGAACACTCGACAGATCATCACAACATGAATCATGCAATGGATGGAAATATGTCAATGTCCGAGAAATGGATGTGGGTTATTGGCTCATATGTAATTTTGGTTGGAGTCTTTTTCCTGATTTCCATCTGGATACCGATACGATTTTCTTAAGTCTATAATCATCACAAACCCCCAAATGTAACATAATATATATTATCAGACGTTATAAACGGAAGTTAATCTGCCCTCTCTTTCCCTCATCTATTAGTAATTATTTGAACCTTTGAGTTTCTATCTCCATCATGCTACAATATGCTTCATGGAAAGACTATCATATAGACCTGAAGACTTAGTTATGCTTACGACCGCCAAGGAAATAGTTGAATCTGTTCGTCCTGCTGGCACACATCCTGCAAATTTAAGACAGTTTATCGTCAAAATTGATGGAAAACCATTAATTGTATCTCTTTTGTCTCACCCAGAAAAATTTGGCAGCCCATACGGAAGCGGCAAAAAAGTTGATGAAGGTATTGATTCAAAGGCCACAATTGCAAAACTTCAAGCAATGGGCACAAAACACCTAATTGCCATGGACAGCGATGACTTTTCTCTCATTCAGGGACGTTGGCTTCAGAACCCAGAAGAAAAAGCATACATTCACGCTCTATATGTAGAAGACCACACTGCACCCTCTCAAGAGATTTTGGATAAAGTTCACCAAATTGCTCAGAGCGCCGTAAGAGATTCTTCGCACCTTGCTATATACTGCAGGGGTGGTTTCGGAAGGTCAGGAACTGCAGCTTGCTCTTTACTTATTAGACAACAGATACAAATGAAGGTTGATTTACCGCCAATTGAGCAAAAAGCAGAAATTACTGACTTTAACCAAAAACTACATCTAACAACCCCCCTTGTAGCTGCAAGCATCTCCTTCATGCGCTTGTGCGACCCCTCTGCAGAAAATGATCTAAGAATATACAATCAACGAGCGTCAACATCTGAGACAACAGTTGAGACTGAAACGCAGATTAGAGCTTTAGAAGTTCTTGAGTCGAGATTGCGCGAATAATACGATATTAGCGATTATTGTAAACGCTGTTTGATTCAGTGAATTCTTCTTCACCTGGCTTATTCGCACTTGTTTCTATTACTTTATGAAAACGAATTGCAAATCTTGCTGGTCCATAGTTTTGACGTGGCATGTACCGAATAGAGACTGGTAAAATCCGATTATTGGTAATAATCATATATCCAGAAGGAGTTTTTATGATCTGGTGTATGATATCACTACTTGGAAGATAATGATTAATCTCTTGGCTTGAAAGAATTGCTTCTATCTCCCGTTTACTCTCAGCAAAAGGCGGCAGAGCTGCACTCAACTCACCTAGGCTAAACATTGCAATTGCTAAAAGTATAAGACGCTTCACTCCCTTCCCCCATAGATAAACAACTTCCAAGTAATACTCACCTTAAATAACTCAATAAAAATAGCAACTATTTTTACCTAGGACTCATATTACCATAAACTAATGGGCCAGTGTTGCACGACTTGTGCCTACTTCTTTAACGGATAGTTTGAGATAAGATACTCATACTTATACCTACGCACGCCGCCGGCAGTATAGAGCACTCTTATTCGTTTCGAATGAAATTTTTGATGTAAGAAAAGCTTTTTTGTATTTTCTGTAATATCAATGCTCAACAGAAACTTCCCTTTTACTTTCAGTAGGATATCCCTCATTTCTTCTAAATCGACAATCCTACCATAGTAATTGATTGTAGCTACATCATAAGGAGGATCCAAGTAGATAAAAGCCCCCTTTCTGTCATATTTTTGTATCACTTTCTTATAGTCTTGCTTCAAGATTTTAGTTTTTTTCAATCTTTCTTGATGGAGAGCAAGCTTTCTTTTATAAACTTTTCCAAGCCTCTTTTTTCCGCCCCACGCTCTCCCATTTCCACTCCAAGAATTTAACATTACATAGAGGGATTTGTACAATCGTTGTACAGAACTTCCGCTTTTAAGCGTTTTATAAAATCTTGTCCACTTAGCCTTGTTTGTCTGGAAATCAAAAGGCTTCTTTTCATTCATCACATCAAAAGTCTTTCCGCTTTTTTTAATATTTCTCATGATTTGATTGATGGAATCTTCAAGATCAGAAACAATTTCCTCATCAACGCGACACTTGTTTAAGAAAATTGCAGCAGAACCTAAGAAGGGTTCTATATAGCGATCATGTTCTGGAAAATAAGGTACAATTTTTTGTGCAATTCTACATTTTCCACCTAACCTGCTATACGGACAGGGAATTTCTCCAACGCAACTTTTCTTTTTTTTAGACATAATTATTCCGAGCTATAATTTAAATTTATTATAACCAGGACAGGTCTAATGTGCTTAAGCGGTTAAGATTGTTTAGATTGTTTAGATTTTTTCAGACACTTTGTACATTTACAGCCAAGTGGCTTGATAATGTCATTAAAATACTCTTTTCCGTAGTGATAAGTGAGCTCTTCCCCTTCTTTAATGTTTCTTTTTGCGAAGACAAATACTCTACCCTCAATAATGTCTGTGTAGCAGTTTGGCAGACATGAATGGTTGATATATCTAGCAAGATTGGTTCTTGATTTTCCATCGATAAGCGTGTCATCATCTAGTTCAAAAAAGTATTTTCCTGATGAATTTTCAGCTGCTTCTTGAGTGATTCGTTTTCCTTTATACTCAATAATAAGCTCTTCTTGCTTAATTGGCTTTTTTGTAAATAGACCAAGCCCCGCTGTAGAGCGTTTGACAACAAGGTTTGTTTTTTTCTTCTTTTGCATATGCTCAGTCTACCAATTAGATTAAAATTGAGACATCACCCTCATATCGTGTGACTTACGTTAATGTGATTTTTCTAACTCACCACTTCCTCTATAGTAGGCGCCAACAGAGTAATAAATGCAATAATCTTAGTTAAGGAAGGTCGTAAGTCGCTCGCCAAGAGTTATTTCCGTTTGGCTCGATTCTGACTGCTTCAAAGGCGCCGTGAAGCTTATAAACTAAACAGGCCTTGGATCTGTCAAAGACGAATGCCACGACGCTTGACACGTCTCTATGTAAGGTGAAGTCTTTTCCTGACTTGACATCCACAACTTTTCTTAACTCAAGCTCTACTTTTCGGTTATCCAAAAGAGTGACTGAAGGTCCAAAACTTAATATGCTAACTTTTCCTGTACCATTGCCAAATGTCGTGCTATTTGTCACCTTCTTGGGATCTAATTTTGCACCATACAACTCTTCTATTTTCCTGAGAAACTCATCAGCAAAAGAAGGGACGCGAAATGATGCTTTGTCTGCAAAAAAAATTGCCCCATCACGTACAGATTGTATTTCCATTTTTACTCCTTGTATTTTGTTAGATGAATTATCAACAGTGTATTCATTTCTGTAAACTCACTTGCGTGGAAAATCGAAAATAGGATAGGTAATGAAACTTATGAAACGATTTTTGCTCATCTTTTTTTTTCTAAACTCATCCCTTTTTGGATTTGATATTCAAGTTCACCAACCTCTTTACGAATCAGGGACGCAAGGATCATTTATTGGAGCGACTGGCAACGCATTAATAATTGCAGGAGGTGTAAGAGACCAAACAATACAAAGCGATATTATTGTTGTTGAAAGAACAAAATACGCCTCTTCTAGAAAATATATCCGCCAAAATACATGTCTTCCATTTCCTCTAGCACACGGCGCTAGTATCTCAATGGATAATGGAGTTTTATGCCTTGGCGGTTGTAATGAGCAAACTTGTTTTAATGATGCAATCTTACTCAAGTGGAATAGCGAAAAAAAATACATAGAATTTGCAACAATGCCTCCTCTCCCCTTCCCTCTTGCTCACGCATCAGCAACACGTATCGGAAAGAAAATATTCCTTATCGGAGGCGTATACGACACTCAATGCCAGATGCCAAATAGATACCTTCTTGAATTGAACCTCGATTCTATAACTAACCCTCAATGGGTCATTCGCACATGCTTACCAGGTCCGCCTCGAATCAACGCTGCAATCGTTGCCCAAAGCAATGGCCTAAGAGACGCTCTTTATGTATTTGGGGGTCAGGATCCAATCACAAAAGAGCCTTTAGATGATGGGTATATCTATGATGAAAAACTAGCTGAATGGAGCACTTTCGGTCCAATCCCCTCTACAGCAGAAGATCTATTTGCCGCCCCCTCTGGAGCAAATCACATTTATATAAATGCTGAGACCTTTTTTTCTTACCACACAGTGACTGACACCTGGACTCAAATCGACTCTCCTAATATTGAGAAAATGAAAGGTCGTCCCATTGTCAACCAAAAAGATATCACATATTTTGGCCCTTCAAAAGATGACTCTGTTATTTTCTTTCACACAGCAAAACAATCCTACACATTTGGTTTTCTCAATTCAGTGATTTTAATCACTTATTTATTTGTCCTGATTCTTATTGGCCTATATTTTTTCCTTAAAAAGAAGCAAACACCACTTCAATACTTTAAAGGAAATATGACAATTCCCTGGTGGGCAGCAGGACTATCGATTTTAGGAACAGAAATCAGCACCCTTAATTTTCTAGCTGTCCCCGCAAAAGCATTTGCTTCAGATTGGCAATACCTTGTAATGGACATGACTTTAATCCTTGTAATACCACTGATCCTTTATGGCTTCCTCCCCTTCTTTAGACGCCTTCAAGTCACAACAGCATATGAATACCTTGAAAATCGATTCAACCTTACAATTCGACTTATAGGAGCAGGAATTTTTATTATATTCGAACTTTTGCGCATCGGCATTGTTCTCTACCTTCCAGCGATTGCTCTATCATTCATTACTGGATGGTCTATTCCTCTGTGTATCATTTCCATGGGAAGTTTAAGTGTGTTATACACAACTCTTGGCGGCATAGAAGCCGTCATCTGGACAGATGTCATGCAAGTAGCTATTTTCATCCTCGCAGCTATACTTGGAATCTTCTTCATAGTGCTAGATTGTCAAATGAATCTATCCGACATTTTTGCAATCGCTTTTGAACATGATAAGATTAAAATTTTTGATTTTGCTCTTGATCTCAGAAGGCCCACTTTTTGGGTAATTCTATTTTCTAGCATTAGCTATGACATCGTTAACTACGGGGCAGATCAAGCAACCGTTCAACGCTACCTGACAGTGAAAGATGAAGCATCGGCCAGGAAGAGTATCTGGTTAAATGTCATCCTTTGTGCGTTCATGGGAGGGCTTTTTTACTTTCTTGGTACTGCACTTTATGTGTATTACAGAAAATTTCCAGAAATGCTAGATCCTGGTATGCAACTCACTGACAATATTTTTGCTCACTATATCATTTCAAGACTTCCACCAGGTGTTTCAGGCATTTTGATCACAGGGATCTTTGCGGCAGCTATGTCAACGCTAGATAGTTCTATGAATGCTATTGCAACAACAGTCTCAAACGATTTTTATGCGCGATTGAGAAAAAACAAAAACGATCTAAGTACGGTTAAGATCGCAAAATGGACTACTCTTCTTGTCGGAGTTTTAGGAACATCTTATTCCCTCTTCCTCTCAAAATTCAAAATCATTTCTTTTTTAGACCACTATGATATAACTATTGCTTACACACTTTGTTCTGTAAGTGGAATTTTTCTGCTCGGAATTTTAACTAAAAGAGCTAATTCTAGAGGCGTGATAATAGGGCTAATTTCTTCAACAATCTTCATTTTCTTCTATCACAAATATGCACACACACACTTTTTACTTCTTCTAACTATATCCACAGCTTCAACATTTATTTTTGGTTATATTGCCTCTCTTCTGAGTCCAGAAGAAAGCCCTGCAGATAACGTCTATTCAAAATTAGTGAGAAAGACGCAAAATTAACGATTTAACTCTTTTTGTATCCAACTTGCAAGGCGTGAGGGATCACCTCTTTTTTGAACAAAGTCAATCAAAATAGTCCGTAATTTTGTTTCTCCAAAAAGTCTTAGAGAAGAAAGCATTTTACCAAGACGAACGCCATATCCAGTCCATTTTCTCTCATTGCACGTTTCATCAGCTAGTGTCTCAAGATTCCATCCCCAAGATTTTGCAACAAGAATGACCCCTTCTCGATAACTTTCCATAAACTCATCATCAAGCATCAAAACGGAGACATCATCTTTAGTGACAGCATACCCCTCACCATAGCCATTTGACGAACGACTGACAGGAAACATCCACCAATCAAATCCACTATCAATATGTGATGTGTGAGTTGCTAGGTTTCTCCAACCACCTTGACTTGCTAAAACCTTTAACTTTTCTAAGTGGTCTGCCTGCTTCGCTTTCACTTTCTCCACTTTGGTTACTTTATCTTCCGCAACCTCTTTCGTTGTATCGAGTTTTGGCAAAAAAAACACCTTTTCAATTAACCGCACAACACAAGCGACTAAAAGATAGACGCCCAATGTTATAGCCGCAAGAGCAACAGCGGTAATAACTGCTAAACATTGCTTCCCTGTAGAGTGGTCCTCATGAAGGGGGTGAAAGAAAAAGTGATAACATTCGATTCTCATAATAAAGATTATATCATATAAACCTCTAAATCACCCAAGCTTAAATTATTTATTTACAGAGATTTGAACTGAATCGATTCTTTTATGTATAATATCCATATGGGAAACAACAAAAGTAAATTTAATTTTATTACCATCCATAGAGGAGGAAACAATAAATTTCCTGAAAACTCACTGGCTGCGGTTCAAGACACCTGGACTTATGGCCGTACCCCTGAAGTTGATATTCAATTAACAAGTGATCAGATCCTCATCCTCATGCATGATAATTCGATTGAAAACTCTTGTAGTAACGCTCCCCCACTAAAAATTATTGATTACACCTATAAGGAACTCTCTTCTTATAAACTACGTAGTGGCGATGGATTTTCTCACCCTATTGCAAAATTCGACGATATTCTTACGCAAATGAAGATTGATTCAAATCGATCAGTTCTTCTTGATGTTAAAAACCTGAACGCTATTCAATTGATAGCCGAAAAAGTGAACTCAAACAAATTGCAAAAACAAGTTAACTTTACTTGTCACAATTTAGAGGAGTGCGACACATATAAAAAAATCATGCCAAAATGCAAGACTTTTTTGGTTTCTAATTCACTAGATAAAATTAATAACAAAACAATAACACATCCAAACGTTGATGTTTTTTTCTATCTTCCTGAACATGGAAAGATTGACGTCGTTATAAGAAACCCTCAAACTTCAGGTGTAGCAGATTTAGCTAAAAGATGTGCTGTTCATAAAAAAACTTTCGGAATTGTTTGCTTAGAACTAATACCCAGAAAAGTGCTGAAATCCCTTATTAAGTGCGGCGTTAGGGCAATAGGAATCCAAAACAACTCAGATCTCTCCTCTTAATTAAATTCTTTTTTTGACAATTAATCAGTAACATTCATATGGTGCAAATTTACTACGCGTAAACCGGGTGATTCGTTTACCGCATGAAAAATTTTTGCAAACATACCTTCATTACAACTTTATTTGTCTTTATGACAAGTTGTTCAAAGAGTCCCTTCACAAATCCATGGGCTTTTGCTCCTAGCGCATCGAATAAAGTTTGGCGCCCAACATCAACTCAAATAAATAAACTCAAAGATGTTGACCCAATAGAAACGCTGCAAATCCCCTCAGAAGATGACTGCATTTCACTTGGGGATTTATTTGATATTGCACTGAACAACTCCCCTAACACAAAACACAGTTGGGAAGAAGCAAGAGAGAGCGCTGCAAATTACTCCTCAGAAATGTCAAGTTATTTACCTTCTCTTTCTTTTCAGGGAACATATAGTGCAATACGAAACGGTACTGTATACGACGACACCTACTTCACGCAAACAATCCAAGAGTATGGCCCTGAAGTGAATTTGAAATACCTCGTTTGGGACTCAGGAAAACGTCGCCATAAAGTTGAACAAGCTTTTCAACTTCTCCAACAATCGAATTGGATGCATAATGAAGAAATTCAGTCCGTCATGTTAAATGTTGCTTCCGCATATTATGAATTTCTCTATTCAAAGTCTCTTTTAGAAGCTTATGAGTCAAATTTACAAGATGCTCAACAAACATTTAACGCTGCTCAAGAAAAAAACCTTTCCGGAATTTTTGATGAAACAGATATGCTTCAGGCAAAAACACATTTCTTAAAGAAAAAGGTCGCAGTCACAACACAAAATGCTACGGTAAAAAATGCATTTATTGACCTTCTTAGTGTTCTTGGAATACCTGACAACACTTCATTCCATTTAGGTTCTTTTCCAGACAAGGAACCGTTTGACCCTTATTCCGCAACAGAAGATCAGCTTATTGAAATCGCACGGTCAATTCGTCCTGATTTACTTGCAGCAAAAGCCGAAATTTTAGCAGCTGAGGCTTCTGTAAAAAAACAAAAAGCAGAGCTCTACCCTACAATTAATTTTACAGGACAAGGTGGAGAGCAGTGGTATAGCAATGGTTCAAACGATGGCGGAAACTACACATTCACAATTGATTTAACTTTTCCAATTTTCACTGGTTTTTACTACTTAAATCAAATCAAGCAAGCTGAATCTGATCTTGAAAAACTGGTAGCAACTTACCGACAAACAGAACTACAAGTTGTTAAAATGGTAAAGCAGTCGAACAACAATTTTACCATGGCAAAAGAGGAAATTAACGATACTCTTGCCTATCTTAAAGCAGCAGAAACTGAATATGCAGCAATGTTTGATCGCTACAAACTTGGCATTGTTGACATTCTTGACCTTTTATCATCAGAAGCATTTTTATCAGATGCACGCGCTCAATATGTGAATTCTCAAAAAACATACTACATGGCGATTATTGACATCGCTTTTGCAACTGGCATGTTAACTAATTCGTGCCCGTGGCATATGGAGGATATCGAATGAAACACCATCTATCAAAACTCTTAATTTTGGCACTTCTTCCAATGGTTTCGTGTGGAAAGAAACAAGATCAAGAGAAAGCCTTCAAAGCCAATGTAAAAGCAGAATATGCTATTACAAAGAGAATCCCTATTCAGATCGATGGCATTGGGCACTTTGTCGCCTATAATTCAGCTGAAATTAAAGCGCAAGTTGAAGGCCGGCTTATGGAACTTCATTTTCAAGAGGGACAATTTGTTGAAGAAGGAGCTCCTCTATTTACGATCGATCCAAGACCCTTCCAAGCAAAATTAGAACAAGTTGTTGCAGAAAGAGTGCAAGCTCTAGCAGGATTTCAATATGCCGCAGAAAAAGTAGCGCGATATCAAACTCTACTTCCTGAAAACTATGTCTCAACTCTTGACTACATCAAGTTCCAAACAGACATGATTCAGTACGAAGGCGCTGTCATGCAAAAAGATGCCCAGATTCGTCTTGCTGAAATCGATCTTGACTACTGCTTCATCAAGTCACCATTTTCAGGCATTACTGGAAAAAGACTCATCGATAAAGGCAACCTCATCACAAATGATGGATCTACGATGCTGGTTGTGAAACAAATCGATCCTATCTTTATTGACTTTTCACTTCCTGAGCGAGACTTTTTAAAAATCACAAGATTTTTAAGGGAGGGGTGCCTAAATGTTGAAATTCAACTACCTGACCACCCCAATATAACATTTAGCGCTGACTTAATCTTGATTGATAACGAAATCAATAAGCGAACAGGCATGATTCCTTTCAGGGCTCAACTAAGAAACGCAGAAAGCATTTTTTGGCCTGGGCAATTTGTTCGTGCAAATCTTATTATCTCACACATTAATAATGCTGTTTTAGTTCCAGAAACTGCCATCTCTATAGGACAAAAGGGACGATACGCCTACGTTATAAAAGACAATAAAGCCGAATTTCGTCTTGTAGAAGTAGGAGAGCAACTTGGAGACCATGTTCAAGTGATCAAAGGTGTTCAATCAGGAGAGCTTGTCGTGACAGCTGGCCAACTAGGAGTAAGACCTAATATCGAAGTGAATGTCACAAATCAACCAACCAAACAAGATGGGGCCAAATAAGGATGAACTTTTCCAAGCCTTTTATTATCAGACCTGTTTTCACAACACTAATGATTATTTCAATGGTTTGTTTTGGACTCTTATCTTATAAAAAACTTCCCGTTTCAAGCTTACCTGAAATGGCATACCCCGTCATACAGGTATCAACTAGTTATCCTGGAGCTAGCCCCGATCAAATAGCAAGACTGATTTCATCCCCTTTAGAAAGACAATTCATGCTTATGCAGGGAATTCAGTTTGTGTCTTCCTCAAACACTTACCAATCATCTGAAATAGTCCTACAATTCCACCTTACTGTTGATATCAATGTTGCAGCGCAAGAAGTCGATCAAGCAATTCAAAAAGCATTAGCCGAACTTCCTGCTAATTTACCACAAAACCCAACTTATGTGAAGTTCAACCCAGCCGACACTCCTATCTTATATCTTATGATGTATTCCCCAATCATCTCCCCCTCTAAACTATATGAATATGGGTACAGTTTTTTGGGGCAGCAAATTGGAACTGTTGAAGGAGTTGCCAATATTCAAGTTTTTGGTTCTCCATACGCAGTTCGCGTCAAAGCTGATCCTCAAGCTCTAGCTGCTAGAAACATGGGTCTTGCTGATCTATCGAATGCAATTAACATGGGAAATCCAGAACAGCCTACAGGTAAGTTTTACGGCCCTAATACCAGTGTTGTTACAAGGACCAATGGACAACTCATTGAAGCCAAAGGCTACCAAGATCTTATTGTTAAATACATCGACAATGCCCCTGTTCGTTTAAGAGATGTCGCAACAGTAGAAGAAGGGGTTCAAAACGACAAACAAGTATTTGCCCTCACAACAAAAGAAGAACCTGAAGGACAACAGCTTGCCTTCCTTGCTGTTTATAGACAAATTGGCTTTAATACAGTACAAGTGTGTAGCGATGTAGAAGCGCTAATAGCAAAACTTGCTCCCCAACTTCCTCATGGAATTGAATATGACATTCCATTTTCTCTATCTGAGTGGATTACTGAAGCTGTAGCTGATGTTGAATTTACTCTACTTGTCGCATTCTTACTCGTTGTGCTTGTTGTTTACCTCTATCTTGGTCGTATCAAAAACTCAATCATCCCACTCATCACTCTTCCAATCACGATCATTACAACCTTTATTTTCATGGATTTTTTTGGCTTTAGTTTAGACATCATGTCCCTGTCTGCACTTACCTTATCCATTGGATTTCTTGTAGATGATGCTATCGTTGTTCTTGAAAACATTGTTCGTTGGGGAGAGCAAGAACACATGGATCCTTATAACGCAGCTTTAAAAGGGTCTAAGCAAATAATTGTCGCCGTTATTTCAATCTCTCTTTGCTTATGTGCTGTTTTCATCCCTATGCTCTTTATGGCTGGAACAATGGGTGAGCTTTTTCATGAATTTGCAGCTGTAATCATTATCGCGGTCTTAGTATCTGGGTTTGTCTCACTTTCACTTACTCCAATGTTATGTTCACGTTTTTTATCCCACTATGAAATTTCGCGAAAGACGAAGATGGAAATGTTTTCAGAGTGGTTCAACCAAAAGCTTTTAAATGTATATGAACCCGCGCTTGAATGGGCACTAAGACACCGACTAATGATTTTGCTTGTTTCATCAGCAAGCGTCTTCGTTTCTGTCTTTCTTCTACTTTCAATGCCAAAAGAATTTCTTCCTCCAAATGATCTTGGCGTTATCCAAGCATTTATCATGGCGCCAGAAGGAACTTCTCCAGAAAAATCCTATGAATATGCAAAGGAATTTGCACAGATTGCGATTAAGCACCCTGCGGTTTCAAAAGTTCCTCACATCTCCGGAAATCCAACAGACAACCAATCTCTACTTTTTATGAATCTTGTTGAAAGAAGTAAAAGAAAAGATGTCTGGACTGTGATTAAGGATCTTGAAAAAGAGTTTGCTCACGTAGTTGGTGCAAAAATTTTCATGAAGGCCTACCCTCTTATAAACTTACAGATCGGTGGATCTCAAGCGGGAAAAGCCAATTATCAATACCTTCTCCAAAGTTTTAATGACGATGATTTATACAAATGCGCAGAAGAACTTATTGCGACAATGAGCCACTCACCCAAACTAAAAAACGTAAGTTCTGACTTTCAGCCAAATGGACCAACTCTTGATATTGAAATACTTCGAGATCAAGCACAATCATATGGTGATATCAATGCAACGCAAATTGAAAATGCATTCATGTATGCCTATGGAGAAACTTACATCTCTAAGATCAACGTTCCTCAAAACATGTACTATGTCATTTTAGAACTTGAAAATGATTTTTTGAGGGATCCCCAAGACATCGCCAATCTATACCTTTCAAATAACCAAAATAATGCAAATGATGCACAACAAGTCTACGCAAATTCAATTGTTAACACAAAAATGATCACAACACCTGAGACTGTAAACCATCTAAACGCCCTTTCTTCTGTAACGATTTCCTTTGATCAAGCCGATGGTGTACCACTCTCAGAAGCGCTAGATGAAATCAACCAACTCTCACAAAAGACTCTTGTTCCAAGCGTTATCCCAATGATGGTTGGAAATACAGCTGCTTTTGAAGCTGCAATGAAACAGTTTATCCTTTTGATACTCCTTGCGATTTTTGTTATCTATGTCATTCAAGGAATACTCTATGAAAACTTCCTCTACCCAATTACCCCACTTTCCTCTATCCCAGTTGCTCTTTTAGGGGGGATTCTTTCATTGCTTCTTTGTGGGCAAATCATCTCTATCTATGCAATTATTGGCTTGATCATGTTGCTTGGAATTGTAATGAAAAACGGGATCTTGATCGTCGATTTTGCTTTAGAGATCATGGAAAAAGAAGAACTTAATGAGCATGACGCTGTTTTTAAAGCATGCCTTCTTAGATTTAGACCAATTATCATGACAACAATTGCTGCTATGATGGGCGCTTTACCAATTGCTCTTGGAATTGGTGGAACAATTGCCCAAGGAAGGGCTCCTCTTGGAATCGCTGTAGTTGGTGGCTTGATTTTTGCTCAATTTGTTACTCTATTCCTAACCCCAGTAGTTTTTATCTATATCGAACACCTTAACTGCTGGATCAAATGTAAATTTCATATGTTCTCAGAAAGAGAGGAGAAAATTTTAGAAGATTAATCTTCTGAAGTTGGTTTAACACGCTTTTGTTTTGTCTGGGAACGTTGACGTTTATCCTCTAGCATTTTTTCCTGAACTTTTCGAGACCGACGCTTTTTTTGCTTTCGAATTTTATCTGCCTCTTTTTTACGCTTCGTCTCTTCTTTAAATATTTGCTCTTTGATTTTTTCTAAGAGTTCACGCCTTGCATGAAAACGGTTAGCTTCGCGCGATCTTGTTTTTTGACACTTCACTTCAATTTTTGTCGGGAGGTGCTTAATGTAGACGCAAGAATTCGTCTTGTTAATTTTTTGCCCACCTGAACCTGACCCCAAAATGAATTTTTCCGTCAAATCATCTTCAAAAATTTGATATTTTTTCATCTCTTCTTCAAGAGCATCCCACTTAGAATTTTTCATCTGATCTGTCATTTTACAAAGCCTTCAGTACACCCAAGAAAAAGAGAAAAAAAATCACCTTTAACGTTGGTAAATAATTGTTTTAATCGTAGAGTGAGTTTAAATGAACAAATTCAAATATACAATCCCTTTCTTACTTATCTTCCTTATGCTTGCTTGCTCAAACACAAGTACATCGAACCGCTTTGTAACCTTCAATACCCCTCAGACATTTGGATCGAGACTGATCTACAACGCAACAAAAAAAGCAACAAATCGAATGATTGATATGCCTTCTCCATCAGAGCAATCTTTAATCGGACTTGCTCGGCTGAAAGATTTAGGAACAGAACTCCTTACAGATCTAGGCGGGATTTCTATCGCTCTAAAAACAAGCGATGGTGGGCAAATTGAAGGTTTATATTTTGATCCAACGATATTTAGGCGAAAGCAAACTGCAGTCTATAAAAAGTGGCGCACAATATTAAAATCTCCTAGAAATTGTCGATTAGCAGAAATGTTGGAATCTGAATTTGGAGACAATAATCTACTCTCACTTGTAGCTCTTCCTGATTCATTAAAGATCCTCCCCGCAGCAAAGAAACGTCCTATTGGAGTTATGATTCTTCCCGAATATGGCTTAACCTTTCAATTAGATCCAAAGATGATCCTTAATTATTTAGCTCGAGGAATGCATGTCTTTGCTATCAATTATCGTGGAGACGAAAACATTCCTGAATGGAAGCTCACCTGCAGCGACTCCTTATTAGCCTTTAATTGGCTGAAAGCGAGATTGAAATGTCCTAATAAAGATATGATCATCTACGGAAAATCTTTCGGCACAGGGCCTGCAATCTATCTTGGAACACAGCTGAAAGAAACCACATTGATTTTAGAGAGGCCCTTTGCGCGCATGAGTGATCTTTGTGACTATCCACAAAAAGGACCGATCCAATCTATCGTATCCCCTTTTGCAAAATCTTTTGTCGAAAAATACCTTCGCTATCCAAATGAAGATTGGATTGCAAAAGTTCATGGAAAGATTCTTTTTTTAGAGTCTATCGATGATCAGGCAATTTCTGGTCATACCGAACGCCTTGTTAAGGCAAAAATTGCCTCTTTAGAACAACAAGAAAAGAGTCAATACGCTAACAAGTACTGGATCAAGCTCCATGGATCTCACTTCGGTAGATTTTGGGGCGATATAACTAATACATGGTATTCAAACGAGCAAAATCAACATCGGCTAGATCAGTTTCTACAGGAACTTTGAAAACATGCACATTCCAATACAAACCTTTTCTTGGTTTGATATACTTCTAATATTCCTTCTTTTTTTTCTGGAGCTGCTTCTTTCCTCAGACAATGCCGCTGTTCTTGCTTTTATCGTCCGCGACCTCCCATCTAAAAAACAAAAAAAAGCTCTCTTTTTAGGCCTTACTTCAGCCTTTATACTCAGAGGTATTGGGATAGTTTTTGTTGCTTTTCTCATAAAAATCATATGGGTACAGATTATAGGTGGTTTATATCTGCTTTTTTTAGGAATCAAACACGCCGCTCGTTTTAGATTTAAAAAAAAGAACCTCCACACAGAGAAGCGCTCCTTTTTTAAAACAGTTCTTTTAGTCGAATTCACCGACCTCATTTTTGCAATCGATTCTATATTAGCAGCCTTTGCTTTCGTAGCAATTTACTATCCCCTTGATATGCTCTATGAAAAAATCTGGGTCATCTATGTAGGTGGTATATTAGGGGTTGTTTTCATTCGTTTTGCAACAACGAGTGTGGTCAAGCTATTGTACGCTTACCCAAATCTTGAGAAAATCGTCTATTTTCTAATTTCATGGATAGGATTAAAGTTAATCGTTGAGGGAATTCTCTCTTATATTGGAGACAAAAACGTCCAAGAAATTTTTGATCTCATATTTTGGATTGGCTCAGTATTGATCGTTTTCATTGGGTTTATATCGACAAAATGGCACAAAAAAGTGTAAACTCTTCACATGGCAAAGAAAAAATCCCCTTCAGAACTCGCTTCAAATCGAGTTGCTTATCACAATTATGAAGTCCTCGATACATATGAGGCTGGCATTGCCCTACTCGGAACAGAGATCAAATCCTTACGCGACGGAGGAGGTAATCTCATCGATAATTATGTCTTGATACGTGACCAAGAAGCTTTTCTAAGACAAGCTCACATCGCTCCATATAAATTTGGCAATTTTAATAACCACGAAGAAAAACGTGAAAGAAAACTTCTTTTGCATAAAGTGGAAATTGAAAAATTAAAGCGCCAAACGCAAGAAAAAGGACTCACAGTAGTTGCTTTAGCTTTTTATTTGAAAAATGGAATTGTCAAAGTAAAACTTGGCCTCTGTAAAGGTAAAAAGAGTCACGACAAAAGAGCTGCTCTGAAGAAAAAATCTCAAGAACGAGAAATTAAAAGCGGCTACTAAAAGATCTATCCCCTCTTAGCATGTGAGAAATCTCGTGCAAGTATTGACAAGTGAAATGAACTTCTTTACACTAGAAAATTGTATTAGATAGGGTTTTTTATGAAATTTGTCGTTCAACGTGATCATCTAACAGCATTAATAGGAAAAATACAAGGTGTCGTTCCTTCTAAAGCTGTCATTCCAATTTTATCCAACGTGCTAATTGAAGCCTCAGGCCACACAATTGTTATCACAGCAACAGACCTCACAGTCAGCATAAGAGCAACTATGGAAGGTCGAATCCAAGAAGAAGGCTCTGTAACTTTACCTGCAAGACGGTTGTTTCAACTTATTCGAGAACTAACAGCCCCTGAAGTGACAATTGAAACAGCTAGTGAAGGAATTGCTAATATCTCTTCTGGAACATCACGTTTTAAATTACACGGCATGAGTAAAGAAGAATTTCCTACATTCCCTGATCTATCAAATGGTAAATCTTTTTCTCTTGATAGTGACGACCTTGAAAAAATGTTGTCTGGAACTTCTTTTGCAGCGGCAAAAGACGATAGCAGACAAGTATTAAATGGAATTTTCCTTCAAATCGAAGATGGCAGAATAACAATGGTCGGAACAGATGGAAAACGTCTTGCTAAATTACAGCGCAAGATTGATCTTGATGATTCTGAAAAACAAAGTTGCATTGTTCCTTTGAAAGCTGTTGAGGAGATGATTCGCATGCTTTCAGAAGATGAAAAAGCAACTGTGACTCTGATGCCTGACAAGATCGCTATGGAATCTGGAACTATTTGCCTCGTTTCAAAACTCCTAACAGGACAGTTTCCCGATTACGAACGAGTTATCCCAGACAGAACCAACATGCAAGACATCACTCTGCACAAAGACGAGCTTATCTCTCTTTTAAAACAAGTCTCACTTTTTACATCTGACCTTAACCATTCTGTTAAGCTTACATTTGAAAAAGGGGAACTTAAACTTGCAGCAACAAACAGTGATATCGGTGAAGGAAAAGTCAACATGCCTGTCGATTACAATAAAGAAAAACTCGACATCGCATTCAACCCACATTACTTCATTGATATTCTAAGACATTGCCAAGATGAAACGGTCAGTTTTGGGGTTACAGACTCATTCAACCCTGGATCAATCACCGATTCATCACAAGCTTTATATGTATTAATGCCAATGCGGTTAAATTCAGAATGAAATGGCTAAAAGAGATTCACCTGGTGAATTTTCGTAATTTTGAAAATTTGTCAGTTGCCCTCACACCAAACATCAATATGATAGTTGGTGAAAATGGTGTCGGAAAAACCAATCTTCTCGAAGCAATTCACATGCTCTCTATTGGGCGCTCTTTTCGTACAAGCGATCTCAAAGAAGTCATCCTTCGAGGAGCAGACTCATTTACCATCGATGCCCTCTTTGAAGATTGTGGCATTGAGCAATCTCTTCGCCTTTCATTTGATGGAAAGACAAGGCAGCTAAAACACAATGAAACTCACTACAAATCATTCTCAAGTTTGCTCGGTGTATTGCCTTCTGTTGTCTATTCACCAAGCGATATAGCTTTAATCATCGGGTCACCAAAAGAAAGACGACGTTTTATGAATATAGAACTTTCTCAATCTGACCCTCTTTATATCTACTATCTAACTCGCTATGCAAAAGCTCTTGCCCAAAGAAATGCTCTTATCAAGAAAAAATCGGAAGTTTCCATAGAAATTTGGGAAGAAGAGCTCATAAAATCAGGCCGTTACATCGTTCATAAAAGAGTTCAATTTCTACAGGATTTGTCTGAAATGGCTCAAGAAGAATACAATAATCTTGCCAAGCAAGAAGAAAAGATTTCCCTGCGTTACCTACCCTCAATTAAAGAAGAAGAGTTCACTCGCGAGAGATTTGTTAAAGAGCGCAAAAAGGAAATGTTTTTAGGTCACACGCTTATCGGTCCTCACAGAGATGATTTTGAAATAGACCTAAACAACCACAGCGCTAAAAAATACGCTAGCGAGGGGCAAAAACGAACAGTCCTGACAGCTGTAAAGCTGGCTTCTCTCTCTCGATTTGAAGACCCTCTTTTTTCTATTGACGATTTTGGAACTCATTTAGATGATGGAAGACAAGACTTACTCAAAAGCCAGATCAAAGCAAAAGATCAAATTTTTTTAACTTTGCCTCAAGCAATTCAACTTGGGCCTTCTGTTAACACCATTTCACTTGAATGTCTAAAAAAATGGCCGAGCAATCGCTTGACTCCGTCGCGTGAAGTATCAACAACTTTTGCAGGATGAACACCATGAACTTGAATGAAATGCTCAATGCCGAGTAACATGTTTTTACGATAAGCATCAATATCCTCTTTTACAACGCTCATCTTAAATCCTACATCGAGAGTTTCTAAATAAAACTCACTTCCAGTTGGATCTGCAAACCAATAATACGGAGGATGAAAACCTTTTTGTATTATGCGATATGTGTGATCCACATATTCTAAGGCGTTATAATATGCCGTATCGTAGAAGCCAACTTTTTCAATCACTTTTTTTCTAAAGTAGGTAAATGGCTGATAGAGGTTTCGATAAAACGACATTCCTACCCCATTCTTGTAACGAAGAGCGTACCTTTTAATATTCATAGGGCTAGAAAGGCAAAAGTTGAAATGCAAGATGCCGCTTGTTTGTGATGCGCGAATATAGAACTCAAAGATGTCAGATCTTTTGATAAGAATGTCATCTTCTATGAGAAAAAGATGTTCGCACCCTTCTTGTAATAACAATTCAAGAGCGTCATTTTTGCTTTTTGCAACTCCAAATCTCTGTTCATGTTGAACAAGAAAATCTATAGGGTAAGATGAAAGGTCAAAATCTAGTGGTTTGCCATCATTTACGATAACAACAAGGTCTGCTTTTGGAATAGACGCAAGAGATCTCTTAAGAAATTCATGCCGATCGCAAGTTATTATTCCTACCCCGATTTTCATTGATCGAGTCCATCTCTTCTACCAGCGCACGCAGACCCTCATTTTCTTTACTTAATGACATTCTACCGCGTTCGCGTTTTTCCAAATATAGATCGATAACACCATTGGCCAACACTTTGCCTAACTGAACCCCTTCTTGGTCAAAAGAGTTAATGTCCCAAATAAACCCTTGGTATGCGACATAATGTTCATGGTAAGATAGCAAAGTTCCAAGAGTATATGCATCAAGTCTATCTGTTAAAAGCATATGACTTTGTCTATTTCCAGAAAAGTACTTATTGTGATTTGGATCGTGTTTACCCTGTGCAAGTGCCATAGACTGGGCTAACATGTTCGAGATTAATTTTTCTTGATTTGTCGATCCTTCAATCAATTCATCAAAATCAAGTTGTGCATTTTTAAAACCCATGAACTCAACGGGGACAATTTTAGTTCCTTGATGAATTCCTTGGTAATAAGCATGCTGTCCTTCTGTACCAATAGATCCCCAAACAACAGGGCAGGTGTCCCAATCAACAAAAGAACCATCTTCTTTACAAACACTCTTTCCATTTGATTCCATATAGAGTTGTTGTAAGTGCAGGGACCAATGATCTAGTCCAGCAGAATAAGGAATGATTGCAAGTGTGTCACATTTAAGGAAGTTTCTATTCCAAACGCCTAACAAAGCTCCCCAAAGAGGCATGTTTTTCATTGGATTTTTTTCATTCAGCGCGTGTTGATCCATATCATAGAGTCCCTTTAGGAACTCTTCCCACATTTTCATCCCAAATATAAAAGCCAATGGAACAGCACCAACCATTGAAGAGACCGAATAACGCCCACCGATAAAGTCCCACATATAGAATATCTCTTTATACGCAGCAGGTTTGTCCATTGGACTCCCCTTTCCAGTAACCATTGCAAAATGTTTCTTCGGATTTAAGCCCGCTTTCTCAAAATGCATCCTAAAGAGTTTTTCCTGAGATTTGATTTCAAGTGTTCCCCCAGACTTTGATACGATAAGAATGAGCGTTTTCTTTAAATCAATCTCCTTTAAAATTGAAGCCGCCTTGTCAGGATCTATATTAGATGCAAAAAATAGTTCTCGGTCATTCTCTTGAAAATTTTTAAGTGCTTGTTTTACGGCAAGAGTCCCTAAGTATGACCCTCCAATCCCAACAACAACCATGTATTTAAACTCATCCGTTGTGGACAGAAACTTCCCAAGCTTCTTTAACTCAGCCAGATACTCGTCTGATGCTGCTCTAACGTGGTTTGAATGTTTTGTTCCTGGCTTAGGATTCCGGATTGCCGTGTGACCAACCATGCGTCTCTCTGATTCACAGTTGTTTACATAATTCATCATCTCCATGTCTTGCATCATCCACATTTTGTCAGCCACGTTTGCTTCTTTTGCAAGATTACACAGCTCAAGGCAAATTTCATCGTTCACCCGTTCTGTTGCATAATTCATTTTCCAATTCAGGGCAGAAAGAGACATCTTCTTAACTCTCTCTGCATTAATATAATGAGGTTTTGTTAGATCTGGAGCTTTTTTTGCAAGCTCAAGCAGTCGTTTATATGACTTGTGATCGGTAAATTTCATCAGATCCTCCATGGTTTTATATAAGAGATATGGCATAAGAATTGCCACTCTGCAAGGATTTTTTTTCAAATCTATAGCTTGAGTCTCAAAAGGATTGCAAAAAAAGCTATTGCCCTGATACTATATGCCCCAAATTACGGAGTATAGCGCAGTTTGGCTAGCGCACCTGGTTTGGGACCAGGGGGTCAGGGGTTCGAATCCCTTTACTCCGATAGGGCGTCCTCTAAGAGGACGCCTATTTTTTTGACTAAACCGCCTGCTGCAATAAATCCATCAATCATTCTCTTGCCCTCAAAGCTCACATGGCCATCAAAAACAATTAAATCATCGATCAAATGCCAGCTTTCATTCAACATTTCCTCAGGAATGATCTTATAATTGATACCGCTTGAGTTAAGCCTCTCAATCTCTTTATTCACTTCATCGACAGGAACATTGCCAAATTCAGGCAATAGCAGCGCAACGCTTGGAACATCAACTAGAGAAAACAAGGTACAATCTTTTCCAATATACCCAATTTGAGACTTACCAGACTCCCAAGCAAGCCCTTCATACGGAATAAGAGCCCCTTTAACGGCAGCCTTAATATAAGGGTAATGGTTTGCAGCAAGCATTTGAGCTTGTCTACATGGACATGACTCTCCTTTAAAATTCAGAAGAACGTACATTAAGAGTTCTTCTGGGAGCATCGCGCCTAACCGATGAAGATACTCCATCAATACCTGCAAAGAGAATAGGCGAAGATGGTAAGCCCTTTCCCCCTCTATCTTAGAAGCAAACTCTTCAAATAGGTCAATGAGTTCGCAATGACTCTCTACAGCCTTTGAAAAGTTCCCTATTCCACGATAAAGAAACACACCTTGAATGTGGTCTTTATAAGGCTCGTAGATCTTTTCAATAAATGTTGTAATTGCAATAGAAAATCCTAAAAACTGCATTTGGTCTTTAAAGTTCTGCGCCATTGGATCAAGACCAAAATGAAATTCAAAAAATAGCTTATTGCCATTTGCTATTTCTATTTTGATCGTTGGAATATGAATCTCAAAATTTAGTGCACTTTCATCTGTGGCATCAAGAATGATATTCACAGCATTATAACTTTTATCAAACTGAGTTGAATTATCATTGATCAGAATGGGCATAAACTTCTTCTCGTAAATATTTGATGTAATTTATTTTTCTCCCCATCTCAACCCACAAACGATTGAAATATGATGAACCATAGTTTTCAAGTTCATTCCTATAATGAGGAAATTCATACGCTGGTGAAAATTGATCAGCCTTCTGCATCTCCTCAATTGCTTGACTCGCATATGGCAAATCATCAGTCACAACATACGCAGCAGCTCCTGGCTTTAAAATACGTGCCATCATTTTGACAAAAGGTTGCTTTATCAAACGATGCTTTACGTGCCTAAGTTTTGGCCAAGGGTCTGGGAAATTAATATAGATTTCAGATATTGAGCCTTCTTGCAAATAATGATCCGAAAAATCTTCTGCATTTCCGCAAACGATAAAAATATTTTTAAGGTTGTGATTTTTCATTTTGGACCAAATTTTTCTTGCGCGAGTAAACTTTCTTTCAACAGCAATCCAATTAATATCGGGCCTTTCGATCGCACATTTTGCAATCCATTCCCCATTTCCACTACAAAATTCGATATGCACAGGATTTTCGTTTTTAAAAATCTCTCTATGCAAATCGGGCATAACAAAATCATCGTGCCTATCATAATAGCGAGGCACACATAAAATGTTGTCAACAAGCAGAGGTTTTCTGTCCCCGAACTTGTAAAAAAAATTAAGATCTTTTGGTTTCATACAGACACTATACAATATGTTGACTAAAATGAGAATATTAAGTATATTTTTCGTAATTCTAAGCGCCCAGGTGGTGGAATGGTAGACACGCCAGATTTAGGTTCTGGTACTGCAAGGTGTGGAGGTTCAAGTCCTCTCCTGGGCACATTCCGTAAAATACATTTTCCCATAATACAGAGTAAATGAGGCACAAAGTTGAGACCTCATTTATCCCAATTCAGTCGCGCGACTGTGAGAAAACATTTATTTTTCTAATGAGAAGCTTCTTGCAGGGTTGTAATTCCTGACCTCGCTTATTAATATTTCAATATTGGAGATGAGCCAACTGATGGGATTGTGATTCTTTCAATTGGCTCTAAGAGATCTGTAGTCGTAAGAAAGAGCGCTTAATCTTCCGTAGCGCGGAGAATCGCTTCTTCCTCAGGGTGTTCACCAGTAAGCTTAGTTTCTAAGAAAAGCTTGTATGCCTCTTCATTGGACAAAATATTTGCAAAATTAAACATTTGGATTTCTGCTATATTTACATCAAACATGGCTATTTTTTCATCAAGGTAGCCATATCGTAGTCCAAGAAATTCAATGCCATCTTCATAACAGGCATCGGCAACTTCTTTGATATTGGCATATTTATCATTAATGAAAACAACTCGTTTCGGTGAGAAGTTTGCTCTTTTAAGAAACTCTCTAAAACACTGCCCTTTATTTGTTCCAGAAGTGAAAAGAACCCCATTTTGATAAAGGATTCCTCTTTCTGAGTTTAGAAAGAATATTGGGTCAATGTGTGGAGAGGTTTTACTTAAATCGATATCAAGTCTGTCGAGTTGAGAAATAGTACATGTTGCCATTGAACAATCTCTTGTTGTCAGCCCCATCAGAGTAATCTTGTCTTCTTGCTGTTTTCTTATCATCAGGGCTGTCCCTTCTTCGACAATCTCTACCTCTGATAATGTTTGTGCTGCAATCCACTCTCCAATCGCTTTTGTAAGTGCTTTTTTTCGATCGCCATACTTTTCAGTTAATTGATTATAGCGATAATAAAACCATTCATCTGATCCTAAGATTTGCTTAAGTTGGATTAGTGTATTATCCAAATCGTAAATAACTAGCGTTTCATGCGTGTAGTGTTTATTTACATCTAGTATAGTCATTGATTCTATGATTTTTGCAGAAAGTGTTTGGGAAAAAACCAAACAAATGCAAAGCCAAACTTTTTTCATGTTACCCTCAGTGTATTAAGTGGTGTAAGGGTATAACAATGAGTCTTTACTGACCATTACGAAAAAGTATTTAAATCTGGCAGTATTCAAGCATCGCTTGAAAGATTATTGGAGCTACAATTGTCGCATCAGAATTGATCGAAAACATCGGTGATTCTTTTTCAATCTTATTCCAAGTGATTTTCTCTGGTGGAGAAGCTCCGCTATAAGAACCATAAGAAGTCGTCGAGTCTGTGATTTGACAGAAGTATTTCCATGAGATGATCTCTTGCCCAAGATCGTTTCGAATCAAAGGGACAACACAAATTGGAAAATCACCAGCAATCCCCCCACCCAACTGAAAAAAGCCCTGAGGATGAGATTTTGTTTCTGCTTGATACCAATCTACAAGAGATGCCATCTGTTCAAGCCCACTTTGAAGAAAGTTCATCGATGAAATCTCTTTCTTTTTATGCATGCCAACAATGATATTTCCTGTAGTTGAGTCTTCAAATCCTGGAACCGATATAAAAAGATCTTTTTTCATCGCTTCATAAAGCCAACAATTCTCATGGGGTATATTTTCATCTTCCATGAGTCTAAAAAAAAGCTTGTGAGGTGCAATTACTTCACCATCGGCAATAGCTTTTTTCATATACGGAAGAAGCTTTTTTTTTGTTTCCATCATCAAAGATTCCGGTATCGTAGCATCATAAACACGAGAATATCCAGCATTCAGAATATCTTCATCATCTTGTTTTGTCAACTCAGAGACACTATCAATCATCCCGTATTGATCGTAGCCAACCGCTCGATAATACGATTCTTCCAGATTTGCTCCCGTAACAGATAGGCCTGAAATCATGCCACACTTGATTAATGGAGCAAGAGTTGACCCAATGCCAGCTGTACTCATTGCGCCACCAAGTGTGACAAACATTTTGCCACCCTCATCGTAAAACTTTTTCCACGCAGTTACAGCTTTTTTTACTTCTCTAGCGTTGTAATGGTGGTAATGATTAGTTATAAAATGATCCATTATCTACCAAATTTCTCCCTATAAGCAATGAATTGGAATATAAGTTTTGCTATCGTAAACTCTGGCCCATTCATTCCAGGAACTGGCACTAAGTTATTCACATCAAACCCTATCACGTTTCTTTCCTTCACCACTTTTTTAAAAAGAGCTAATACATGCTCATAGTAAAGACCATTTGGTTCAGGTGTTCCCGCATGCACAACAGAAGGGTCTAAGGCATCGACGTCAAAAGTGATATACACATTGTCAGAACATTCGGCTAACACATCATCAAGCCAAACGTTTCCACTTTTTTTGATATCTTCTGCTAAAAAGAGCTTGTCGTAGTCAAGCACGTTTGTTTCACCCTTTGATATAGAACGAATACCCACTTGGACGATCTTATCTGTAACCTCAAGTCCGCGTCTCATAACACACGCCTCGCTTAATGGAGTGCCGTCATAGCTTGGTCGAAGATCTGAGTGTGCATCAAGTTGTAAAATCGTAAATTCCTTATAGAATTCACCAATTGCCTGAAAAGCCCCTATCGAAACTCCATGACCACCTGCAAAAATTAGAGGAAACTTTTTATCTTGAAGCAACTTTGTTGTTTCTTTTTTAACAAGTGCAACCATTTGATCTGGATCATCTTCTAAAGTCTTTGAAGGTAAAGTATGTATTCCAGCTTTGTGTGGTTGACTATCTGTCTCAATATCGTAAGTTTCAAGGTGCGTTGAAGCATCAAGAATGGCAGAAGGTCCTTGAGCTGTACCTCTATTGTACGTCGCTGTTCCATCATACGAAATTGGAAGTACAACATACCTAGCACTCTTATATGGAACCTGACTGCCTAAAAAGTTTGCCGCCTCAAGCTTTGGAGGAGCAAAAATATTCTCATGCTCAACAAAAGCAATCACCACAA
The DNA here is from genome assembly GCA_964350315.1 of uncultured bacterium. GTDB lineage: Bacteria > Chlamydiota > Chlamydiia > Chlamydiales > 2-12-FULL-49-11 > JAJZEO01. The sequence goes on along the minus strand of CAYGJD010000001.1, from coordinate 122,782 downwards.
GAACTGTGCCGAAGGCCTTTTCGACCTTGCAGGCTTGAATGTCTGTCCTAACATTCTGCAATTCATATTCTTCACTATACCCATTTTCATAGAGTTCTTGAACTGCCTTGCGCAATCTTTTATCTAACTGAGCCTGTGACAACTTTCCGCCAATCTCACAAACAATGCTTCCATCGTAAGTTCCGTTTGTTCTCTTGATTAAATCACCACGAACGATCCCAGCAGCAATATTATCTCCCTTATGTCCATCAAATCTTGCCATGATCGTATCCATTACAGCACCGCGCCTTAACTTCGGTCTGTCAATTCCCTGAATCTCAGTACATTTTTTTGGCAAAATTGATGAATACGTGACTACGTTGTAGTTTTCTATCCCACAGTCTTTTAGGGCCATGTGAAACGAGCCTGCGTGAAAAGTAATATCACTTTGACCGCAACCTTTATCAAGAAAGTACTTTGTGGGAACACGTTCTAGTTGAGCGTTTGCCCAATACTGCATTTTATCCATAATTAATTTAATTCTTTTTATTATTATTACTTATGAATAATTTACTATCTTAGCATTTTTATAGAAATTACTTTTTCTGCTTAAAAGTAAGCGAAAGGGTTGGGTGAAACAAATGAAAGAAATGAAAAAAAGAGGGAAACTTTCCATTAAGCCTCTGAAACTCAGCTTTGAGTGGAGCCTCTTCTATCTCTTTACGCAAGAGTGTTATAGCCTCTTTAGCTGATCTCTTTGTCTTTTTTAAACGTTTGTCATCTTCAAAAAAGCAAAGGGTATACCCTTCTTTATTAGCTTCTTTCAATTCAACAAGACACTCCTTTGAGATTTCCCCTTTCTTGTCTGCATATAATGGAAGAGTGTTGAAGATGAAATTAAAGCGAATTCTTGCTCGACTAGGAGGTTTTACCTGCCATTTAATAAATCGAATTTTCTGAAATGAATATACAAGTGAAAAGACATTTCCAATGCATTTTTCAGAACATACTAAGAAGGCCTTTTCTGGCGGATCTTCAATCCTAAGAGCAAAAAAGAACCTTACCGCAAGTACAGCAAAAAGCCTCGAAATGTATTCTGGCAAACAAAAAAGAACCCAAGTAGAAACAAATAGTGACATCACACCAACGATCAAATATCCAGTAGCCGCTTGTAGCTGAAGTAAATTCCCAAAAAATGCAATTGCTAGCGCAGAAAAGAGTACAGCGATAAAGCTCATTAGAGTAGCTGCACCAACTATCGAGCCTCTATGCTTTTGTGGACTTGCAAACTGGATATAGGCATCTAAAGGAACAACATACAAACCACCATGCATACCAATAGAAAAGAACATCAGACAAGACATAGGCAAGTTAAACTGCACACAATAAAGGATGATATACGAAAAGGCCGTTCCAAAAGCGCCCCAGATCGAAAGACCTAATTCTACAGTCTTGCCTGACAGCATTCCAACAAGTAAAGAGCCAACTCCAACCCCAAAAGCTGCCGCTAAATAAATATACCCTGTTTGAATATCTGTGATCCCAAGCGATTGCATGCCAAAAGGAATCAAGTTTAATTGAGTGTAGGCTGCAGTAAATAAGAAAAATGATGACGCAAAAATTGAAAGGAGCAGGTGTGGATACTTTGAAGCAATTTTCATCATTTGATACATATCTTTAACAAATAATGCATTTATGCGTTTTTTAGGGTTTTTGATTGGTGTGTTTTTAATTCCATACCCTGTGAAAATAGCTAAAATTGAAAAGACAACACAGACTAAAACAACTAAGACATAGTTTCTGTCTGAGAGCTCACAAATGATTGTTGCCAAGAAGGTTCCAAGAATAATCGATAAATATTGAGACAACACCAAAATTCCATTAACCCTAGAGAGTCTCTCATTTGGAACAATTTCTGGTAAAATTGCAAATTTTGCAGGATTGAAGATGCTAGACTGAACAGCTATTAAAAAGAGGGCAAAATAGGAACTATATTGATCTTTCATCATGATCGCAAAAACAGCTAGAATCATAAATGCCAGCTCTGCCCATAGTGACCAGATAATCACTTTCTTTTTGCTATAGCGGTCTGCCATTTGTCCAGAAGGATAGGTGAAGATAAGAAAAGGCAAGATAAAAAGAACGGCAGAAAGAGACAAAATTGTATTTGAATGCTCTACACCCAGAACATCTATCAATGAATATGTGACAATCAATCGAAAAATAGAATCAATCAAAGTTACAAAACATTGAGTCACATTCAAATAGAAAAATGATGAAAGCCTTTTCAAATAATGTTCTCCTACTGCTGACGCTACCAATTCAAACATCTAACGTAAAGATATTTTTCATTGCAAAATATGAAATTGCTCGACATACTCGTAGCATGAAAACAAAGGTACCATCTCAAAACAGCTCTATCTTAATCGCTCTTTTACTTGGAGCTATCACCCCCTTCATGCATTTTTCTTGGTTAATGCAAGTCAGCACTGTTGTCTCCGAACTCACGATTAGAGCCTTACAGCTTTTAAGTCTCCCCCTTATTTTTCTATCAGTTGTTGCAACTCTGAGCGGAATGGGTAGCCTAAAAACGATCAAAGTCCTGGGCTTTAAAATATTTAAATATACATTTCTGACCACAATCATTGCAGCTTCAATCTCATGTGCACTATATATGCTAATTGGACCCGCGCCCTTAAACATTGACCCAACTATGCCTACAAAAGAGGCGCCTCATATTATTGCCACACTCTTAGGTATGTTTCCTTCAAATTTTCTTGGCGCCTTCACAGAAAATAATGTTTTTGGAATTATGATAATTGCCCTTGCTCTTGGGTCTGCTATACTTGTTTTACCTGAAGAACAAAAAACTCCCCTACATATGTTTTTTAAAGCTATGTTCGGCGCCTTTTTGAAAATAGCCACTGTAATCATTCGTATCCTTCCAATTTCTATTTGGGCATTCGTATCAATATTTGTGAACAACATGAAGACTGATGGAATTTCAAGCTATAAGCCAATAGCCTTGTTTTTAATCATTGTTGTTTCAGCAAACTTGATCCAAGGCTTCATTGTTTTGCCAATTTTACTAATATTGAAGGGCATCTCTCCAAGAAGAGTATTTAAAGCTGTCGCAGGAGCCCTAAACGTCGCGTTTTTCTCTAAATCTTCAAATGCCACGCTCCCTGTTACGATGGATGCAATGGAAAACAAATTACACATCCCTTCTAAAATCACATCATTTTCAATTCCATTATGCTCAACAATCAATATGAACGGATGTGCCGCATTCATATTCACTGCCGTTGTCTTTGTCTCATCTTGCAATGGAATCTCTTTTTCACCATTACAAATGGTTGCTTGGGTAGTTGTTGCAACACTTGCTGCAATAGGAAATGCAGGTGTTCCTATGGGATGCTTTTTTCTTTCGAGCGCTCTTTTAGCTGGAGCTGGAGTTCCTTTAGAAATGATGGGACTTATCTTACCTCTCTATGCACTTATCGACATGCTAGAAACTGCCTTAAATGTTTGGTCTGATTGCTGCGTTACCGCTATCGTTGCAGAAGAACTCAAGCAAAAAGTAGTTGTATAATGTCTAGCTTGCTTCTTTTATTTAATTACACTAGTTTGGTGACATGAAAACAGAAAAACCAAAAAATGTTCTCACTTTTTTTCATATTGTTATGATCAATATAATTGCAGTAGATAGCATTCGAACCCTTCCCTTTGCAGCTCAATTTGGTTTTTCTCTCGTCTTTTACTATATCGTCGCCGGTCTCTTTTTTTTCCTTCCTAGTGCTCTAGTTGCATCAGAGCTAGGAACTGGTTGGCCAAAACGCGGCGGCCTATATGTTTGGATTTCAGAAGCATTCGGTCCTAAAACCGCTCTTGTAATTATTTGGCTGAACTGGGTCTACAATCTAGCTTGGTATCCGACTATTATGGCCCTAATCGCCGGAACATCAGCCTATATTTTTATGCCCTCTTTAGCAAGAAACCCCCTCTATATTACTCTTGTCTCTCTCACTCTTTTTTGGCTGACTACCTACTTAAACTGCCACGGAATGCGAATATCAACTCTTATCAGCACTATTGGAGCTATTGTAGGAACGCTCATACCTATGTTTGCAATTATTATTATTGGGATTGTTTGGCTTGTAACAGGACACGTTTCTGAAGCATCATTTTCTTCCGCCTCATTTTGGCCTACATCAGACACACAAGGCGAACTTGCTTTTTTCAGTAATATTTTATTTGGTTTGATTGGACTTGAAATGGTGGCAACGCACGCCCAAGAGATGAAAAATCCTGCTAAAGACTATCCCAGAGCAACCCTTGTATCGGCTCTGATCATTATATTAACAATTACAGCATCAGCACTTGCAATAGCTGTCGTTGTTCCAAGTAAAGATCTCAACCTAATTGTTGGAATTATCCAAACATTCCAAGTGTTCTTTGCATCATTTCATCTTCCTTTTGTGACACAAATTGTAGCTGTATGCATTGTTCTTGGAGGGCTTTCTGCAGTTTCCGCGTGGATCATTGGCCCATCAAAAGGGCTTATGATAGCAAGTCAAGATAACGCCCTTCCTGTAATTTTCAGCAGAACCAATAAACATGGTGTTCCTGTCGGTGCGCTTATTCTTCAAGGATGTATTGTAACTGTTTTATCTCTTGCATTCGTATTAATGCCTTCAGTAAACGGTTCATTTGCCCTGCTTTCAATCATTACAGCTCAGCTTGCCTTGATTGTTTATATAGCATTTTTTGCAGCAGCAATCAAACTACACCATTCAAAACCTGGAGTAGCGAGACATTTTAAAATCCCTGGCAAGAGTGTAGGAATTTGGATTGTTGGTCTAAGTGGAGTGATTATTTGTTGTGTGGCAATTGTAACTGGGTTTATCCCACCACTTCAATCTAAAATCCAATCGATTCTGATCTATGAAATCCTATTGATAGGAGGAATGTTAGTTTTAGCTCTTACGCCAATCCTCATTCAACACCTATCAACAGTTGCGCGTCAAAAGTAGATTTTTGAATCTTTGTTCCAATCACCAAGGCTTGTGGCTTTTGTCTAAAGTTTTCATGTGTGTATGACAATTGGCGTCACAATGAGCGATTCGATCATACCCCTCAACACGCATAAAACATGTCATTCCCATAAGATGATCATATTCATGTTGAAGAACTCGCGCAGTGAATCCTGTAGCCTCTCCTGCTACCCATTCCCCAGATTCATTTTGATAACGGTATTTCACATTCTTATAACGTGGAACGTCAGCTGCAAAATTAATTGCTGAAAAACATCTTTCAAAAAGAGTTTCCATCTCATCGCCAACCGGCTCAACATACAGGTTTATCATAGCAGTTAACGGCTCAAACTTCATAGGCACAGGTCTTTGTTCGTGAAAGCCACCGAAGAAAAAGGCTATTTTTTTATTGATATGAACTTGTGGAGCTGCAAGTCCTGAAAAAGGATACCCTTTATTTTCAATTGTCGCTTTCATATCAGCCAAGATTTCTTTTATTTCTAAACTTGTAGGGTCTTCAACATCCTCTGATTCTACATAAAGACAAGGATGACCTATTTTAGCGATTTCTAAAACTCTGCCACCAAAACCTAGTAGGTTTTCTGTATGATCCCCTATTTTTCTTCCTATGACAGAGTTTATTTCAGTATGTGAACATGTCCGTTCTATTCCAGGCTCTTCAAGAAAGCACCTGTCCCCAAAAACATCACCTACTCGCGTTAGATTATCAGCGCGCATTAAACACAAGATTCCATTAACATGATCGATTTCATGTTGTAAACATCTTGCTTCTCGCCCCTCAAACGCTCTTTGATTCTCTTTTCCCTCTATGTCTTGCCACTTTACTAATATTTTTCTATACCTCGGCACATCAACCGCTAGGCCATTAATAGACTTACACCCTTCAAGTCGGTACTCAAGTTCATCTCCAATTGGTTCATATGTGGGATTGAACATTTCTCTAACATTTTCCATCGAGTTTTCGGTATTTTTATAGTTTTCAATGTTGTACCCATCCCAATAGAGTATAATCCTCTTATTAACATGAACTTGAGGAGCGGCCAGCCCTGCTGTTTGTGAAATGTCATACTCAAAAGTAGCTCGAAAATCATCCATAAACTTATGAAGCTCTGGATCTTCAAAGTCAATAATAGGTTCGCACTCTTTATATAGACAAGGGTGGCCAATTTGAGCAATTTCAAGAATTCTTGGCTGACGCCCTGATACAGTTGATGTGAGACTCATTATAGCTAAAACTCCAATTATATTTTTCATCATACCCTCTAAGATTTAATACATTAACAACCTTATGTGAGATTAAAATTTCCATCAAGAAATAGTTGAGAATGAATTCCGGCTATGTATAGTAAAGAGTATTCGCAGACCACAAAAGCGTAAGTCTATGAAACACAAGGACTCAGTATTAATCACAACGATTTACCATCCCAGTCCGGGGATGGAAGAGGCTTTTATTGCGATCTGGAACAAAACGCTTAAGAACCTTGCATATCAAATGGGTGCTCACATGTGCGGTCTTTATCATAATGAAGAGAGTGAGCAATTTCTCTCCTCTTCGCATTGGCCCACCAAACAGTTGGCAGAGACCTTCCTACTCTCCAATGAATTGCGCCAAGTCACTGAAGAAGTAAACCGCTTCTGCTTAGTTCCGGCAACAAGAGATATGTTTGAAATCTTAAAAGAAGCAGCTTAACTTGCTTTAAGTTTGTTCTGTCTTAGGAGCAAAACTCATTCTGATAACTGATGAAAATACAATCAAGATCATGCCCATTATCGCAAGAAAGTCTGGGATATGATTGAAGAGTATCCATCCAAATATACCCGAAAAAAGAACCGCAAGATAGAAGAAAGGAGACAATACTCCTGGTCTTGCATGTTGGTATGCTTTTCCCTTGAAGTATTGATTGCCTATAGAACTTAGTGCAATACAAAAGATAAATAGGTAAGGCTTAACTCCATTTTCAAAAACTGGTTTAATAATTAAAAAAAAATCATTTTTCAAAATTAAATGAAAAAAGATGAGACCAACAACCGAAACAACACTGCCTACTAAGAAGACAAAGAAGATGTTTACATCTATAGGAGCCTTATTTGCATTACTTCCGTATAATGATTGAGAAATTGCAGTACACAGTCCTGCAAGCACTCCCCAAATACTAAACCAATCAATTATCCCAACATCTGGCTTCAGCACACATATAACACCCAGCATTCCCAACGCAACACTGATCCAAGTTGCTTTACTAATGTGATGCTTATACAAAGCCCAGGTAACAAGAGGGATAAAAACAGGAGCAGTATTCCACAGCATCATTGCATTAAATAGCTGCACCCTTGTTAAACAATAAAATAAAAAATACTGAGAAGCAGTAGCCGCAAGCCCCCTTATTATATAACTAGGAAGCAACTCATTCTTAAAAGCCCTTTTTAACGTTCCAATAGGAATTAATACAAAGAGAGATAGGACCAAGGGAATAAAAAATCGAAGAAAAACAAAAAGAGACAAGTCAGAAAAACTCATTCCAAGCTTCGCAAATACCCCAAGAAAGGCAATGCAAACAGCTGAAATTGTCATATGACCAATTCCAACGTTAAAACGTTGTATTTTTTTATAATGTTCCACGACCTTACTAAATCTATTCAAATTTTATTTTTCCACCAAAAACGCTTATTTAAAAGAAGACGAAAATAAGAATAGCCAAAAAACCACCCAGTGTTTAAACTCTGGGGAATTTTAGCCATGCGCTAATGGAAGAGTTCTAATATATGGCAGGAGTTTTAACTCACAAACCTTTCGGGAAATGGCGAAGACGTCTGTGGCCTTTCCGACGATCAGAAATGAAAAAACTACTCCCGCTTCTATTGATTAAATTTTTAGTTTCCATCAACTTTCAAATCTTTACTGTTCTTAAAGATACAATGATTGTTACTACAAAAGGTTCTGGGGCAGAAGTTATTCCTGTACTCAAAGGATGGGTCGTTCTCCCTGTAGCTTTATTGATTACAATTCTTTATTCGAAACTCAGCAACGTCCTCAATAAAAAGACTCTTTTTTACACTGTTATAGCCGGATTCATGGCAATCATCTTCATTTATGGCTTTATTCTCTACCCTAACACTGAATTCTTCACCCCAACTAGATCTTCTGATTGGCTCCTCAATAAGGTAGGCCCGGGGCACTCCCATTGGGTTGCTATCTGGAGAAATTGGATCCAATCTCTTCTATTTATTACAGCTGAGCTTTGGGGATCTGTTGTCATTCTTGTTATGTTCTGGGGTTTTGCCAATGACATTACAAGTATTGATGAAGCTAAACGCTCTTATAACATATATATCGCAGCTGGAAACCTTGCCTGCTTTGTAGCCGGACCAATCATCTATTGGATTACCCATAAGTTTGCAAATGTTGACTTTATCTACACCGTGCAAATTCTTATTACCGGAGCTCTTCTTGTCGGTGTTGGGATCATGTTTTTATACTGGTGGATGAACAAATATGCCCTCTCAAGAAAAAATTACAACCTAGCAGAATCCTACGAAAAATCAAGCAAGCCAAAGAAAGAGAAACTTTCTTTGTTGCAGGGCTTTAAGATCCTCTCTAAATCAAAATACCTCCTGGGAATTGCTATCTTAGTCATCGCATACGGTTTGACAATTTCATTGATTGAAATCACTTGGAAAGCCTCAGTTCATCAAGTCTACTCAAGCTCATCTGCTTACCAAGAATTTATCAGTAAAGTTACCTCCCTAACTGGATTTTGTGCCTTAATCATCTCCCTTTTCTTCGGCACCAATATCTTTAGAAGATTCAAATGGCACACAAATGCGCAATTGACACCCTTCTTGGTGGGAAGCACGGGTATTTTGTTCTTCTTTCTAGTTCTTAACAGAAACAACCTAACTTCTGTCAGCACTCTATTGGGGATGGCCCCATTAACCCTCATTGTCTTCTTTGGGGCTTTTCAAAATATTGTTAGTAAGGTTGCTAAGTATTCATTTTTTGATCCTTCCAAAGAGATGGCGTATATTCCTCTTGATCAGGAGTCTAAAGTTAAAGGGAAGGCTGCAATTGACGTTGTTGGCTCAAGACTTGGAAAATCTGGCTCTTCCTGGATTCAAATCGCTCTTATTGATATGATTGGAACAGGTTCTATCTTTTCAATCACTTACCTGCTTCTACCCATTATTATTGTGGCTACCATCTCTTGGATCATGTCTGTAAACTCTTTAAGCAAGAAATTTGATGAAAAACAGGAACTTTCACCAGCAAGACAGTGATAAAGATTATTTTATTGCCTGAAATTAAGATGCTCATATGTTATAATTATTACCAACTTGGAGGTCAAAATGAAACCAAAAAAGCCATTGATGTGGTCAAATATTCTCTTTATAGTTGGATACCACATTTTATTAGCAGCTCTTCTACCCCTATACTTTATATACTTTAATCCTACATGGACAATGTTTGGTATTTCGTTTGCCTTACTTTACATTACAGGGATGGCGATAACTGGGGGGTATCACAGGCTATTTTCTCACCTGACCTATAAAACAAATAAATGGGTTGAAGCAGTCTTCCTCTTTTTTGGTACAATGGCAACACAAGGAAGTGCACTACGTTGGGCACATGACCATAGACTTCACCACGCACACATTGATAAAGACGATGATCCATACTCTGTTACACGCGGATTCTGGCATGCTCACATCCTTTGGATGTTTAGAGAGCAGCCACCTATTGATAAAAAAGTTGTAAACGATCTCCTTAGAAACAAGATGCTTGTCTTTCAGGACAAATACTACAACGTACTGATGATCGCATCAAACGCTATTGTAACATTGTTTATTGGTTGGATGATGGGCGACTATTTTGGGGCATTTGTAGTCTCTTGGCTCTTAAGACAGTTTCTTTTGCACCACTTTACTTGGTTCATTAATTCTCTTGCTCACTACTGGGGCCACCAAAATTACTCAACAGAACACACAGCTGTTGATAACTACATCCTTTGCCTGCTTACATTTGGCGAAGGTTATCACAACTATCACCACACATTTTCTTACGACTACAGAAATGGCATTAAATGGTACCACTTCGATCCAACTAAATGGCTTATCTGGACGCTTAATAAGCTAGGTCTTGCAACAGGATTAAAAAAAGTTGAACCAGCAAGAATCAGTAAGCAAATGATCAAAGAGCACAAAAGAGCTCTTCTTGATAAACTTCAAGGTGCCGTTACATCCAAAAGATCAGAACTTGAGGAGAAAGCGTCAGCCCTTGCTGACAACTTAACCGAAAGACTCGCAAAAATGAACGAACTGATCCAAAAATATAAATTAAGCAGAAAACAACCTAATAGCATCTCCATATCGATCAAAGCCCTTAAAAAGGAAATTTCTTCTTTACGCAAAACACTGAAGAAAGACTGGTCAAACTGGAGAAAATTTTCAAAACACGTAATGAAACTAAAAGCTGCTTAAAATATATCTACTTTCAGTTGCTATCAAGGACCTCTAACTCATATTATATCTATTAGATAATGAAAACGGGGTCCACACTTTTGATTAAATCCAAAGATCTACTACTTATACTATTGCTCTCTTTACTATGGAGCTTTTCATTTCTATTCATTCGAATTTGCGTTTCATGTGTTGAGCCGATCGCATTGACCTTCTACCGCCTTTGCTATGCTTTTGGTTTTATGCTTATTATTGCTATTTGCACAAAAGCCCGGATTTTTTCTTATTGGAAACATATCCACAAGCTTTTAGCGTCTAGCTTTTTCCTAAATGCTGTTCCTTTCACACTTTGCGCAGTTGGAGAAGTTGCTATTGATAGCTCGACAACTGGAATTATTGAAGGATCAACTCCCATATTTGTTCTTCTTTTTTCCTGGCTGATTTTCAGAGAAAGTCCCATTTCTTTTCGACAAGTGAGGGCTATTTTCATGGGATTTTTAGGCCTTCTTATCGTATTTTATCCATTCATTTCAGCAGGGTCATTACACCAATATTACAGCCTCTTAGCTCTTATTGGAATGGCTGTTTCATTCGCATTCGGATTCAGTTTTTCAGAAAAATACTTAAAACCAGTCCCTCCAATTGAGGCGGTAACGCTCCAACTTTTTTTTGCTCCCTTTATGATTCTTCCCTTTGTCTTTTTGAAAAATGGATTCATTCCCACAATACCCCTACAAATGCATGGGATATTAAGTATTCTAGGGATCACTTCTTCTCTTGGTTGGGTTACATACTTTTATGCCCTAAAAAGAACATCTGCCATTAACGTATCCATTAGCACGATGATTATCCCCATTATTACGATAGTATGGGGTAGAATTTTTCTTGCTGAAGAAATCACATGGAATAAAGTCCTTGGTACGATTGTCGTAATAGGATCTTTATCTATTTTATGGAATTTTCATGGACACTGCATCAATCAAATTAAGAAAAGTAGAAACAGAAAAAAATAGTTTCCATTTCACTAAAATTCAAACTTTGATAATCTCCTCATTTGCCCCAACCAAATGAGCATGCATGAAAAGATTTGTTCTTCTTCCTCTCATATTTCTTTCAACTCTAATACACGCGACTGAAGAAAACATTCCAGCATATATTGCTAAAGGATCCAAACACCCCACTGCAGATGGAGTGAGCGTTCCTTTTATACAAGACGGGAAAGTGAAATTACAAGTAATTCCGATGGATGAGCCATTCCTTACAGGACCTTTGTTGGCTCCATCTGCCTATACAATTCCTTATGCGCACATCAACCTTGAACCGTACGTATTTGTTAACAACAACATTGGCTATTATAACAACCATTGGCATATTCAAAAATTCTCAGCACCACAAGATAACATTAACTTTCAATATCTTGTCCAGTGCGGCTTATCTTCATTCATGGACTTTTCTTTTATCCCGCAAATTTTTTACAACTACACATCAAGAAAGAAAAGCGTTAGATATGGAGACTTCACAGCTTTAGTTGGATTTCAACTTTATCGAAGTCGATTCGATAGTTGGTGGCCAAGCTTTAAGTTTGAAATCGGTGAAACTTTCCCTACTGGCAGATATGATGGGCTTGATGAGTTGAATTTAGGAACCGACATCGGTGGCGGTGGTGCCTACGGAACTCTCTTTAAACTCGTTGCAACTGAGCTTTGGTATTTTGGAGGACATCACTTCCTCTCTTTAAGAATGAGTAACGGAATACTTGTATTTTCAGATGTTCGCGTAAGAGGTCTTAATGCGTACGGCGGAGACAGCACGACAAATGGAACGGTTAAACCGGGGCTGGCCTTTAACTCGGTTACAGGTGCAGAATTTACGCTCACAAAGCACTGGGCGCTTGCTATTGACATGGACTTTACATGGACAGCGCCAACCAAATTTTCTGGAAGCACTCTTGCATTTGTTGGCAGAAGCGAAACTTCTTATTTATTAAGTTTTGCTCCAGCAATTGAATATAACTTCAATGCTAATGTTGGTTTAATTGGGGGTGTTTGGTTTAGCGCGATCGGAGATAACTCACTAGACTTTATGAATGGAATCTTTGCTCTTAACTGGTATTTCCCATAAAAAATTCTGTTTCTTATGTTTTTTTAGGCAACTTTCGTAACTCTTCTGGCGTCCACTCATCAATCCACTTGACGATCTGATTATCCATCCAATGAAATTCCTTGAAAATATTTTTCCCCATAAATCCTATATGACCACCATATTCGGTCTTGTAGACTTCCATTTTACTCGGCAGGGTTATATCGTTAAGAGAGTTTGCGCTTATGATTGGGTCATCTTTAGCAAACAATACTTTGGTGGGAACATCAATATCCCCGATCACCTTCTTTGCACTACATTGGTAGTAGTATTCTAAAGCTGATGTATAGTTTGCGCGAGGGGCGACATACAGCTCATCAAAATCATGAAGGGAAATATCTTCAGGCAAATTATGAGGAGCCATATCTTTGAAGTGTGAGTGTAAAAAATTGATTTCGGACATCAAATTTCTTAGAAAATACTTTGAATATATTTCATTCTTTGGATGCATGAACAGTCGCGCACTCGCAAGTAGATCTACTGGTGCACCAACAGCAATCACTCCCTTAAGATCAGCAGGAGCATTCTTTCCTAACTCACCCGCTAACTTCAAAACTACATTTCCACCTAGTGAAAAGCCAACCAGCGCTTTTGATGAATTTGGGAATTGTTTACTTATCTCTTTGTAAACTTCGTATATATCGTCACTAGACCCACTGTGGTAAATGCCTCTAGCAAGACCTCTTCCAGTTCCACACCCCCTCATGTTTATTCTAACCGATTGATATCCAATCTTATAAAAACGTCTAGCTACTCTGTTCATATAGTGAGACTTATGAGACCCGCAAAGTCCATGCACGAGGAATACCGTCCAACTATCTTCTTTCCAGTTTTTTGGGGTAGAAATTTCAACAGCTATAATATCATTGTCTCGCAGACGTACATAGTGAGTCTTCGTAGGCAGCCCAAAATCGTAATTTAGGGTTGTTCCAATAATTGTTTGACAATAAGGACTCCTCATTAAGGGCTTAAAGTCTAAGAAGTACTCCATTACAAATGCTCTCTCTTTATAAGAACGAACTATAACTATAGCAAATTAAATTTCACCAATAAAATAATTATGAGTCAACTCTCTTTTGTTTCATTATTGTTGCGTTTTCTTACAATCTTATAGTAAAGTAATGCCATATAATTTATTAAGGAGTCTTAGATATGATAATTACCGCCTCAAACCCACAATTCACTAAGGATAAGATGTATAGCGATAATGTTCAATCAATTACTCTCCCAACAACGTTTGGCAAATGCTTAAACACTAAGACTGTCGATCCAAGAAACCTCAATATTTGTGAAATCCCAAAGACCCCCAAATCTGAACCAAAAGGCACTCTATTAGTCGATTATGCCATAGAACACTTTGAACAAAAAGGGAAATTAAAGCTTGATGAAAGAGGTTTTTTTTACATTGATCTAAATAATGACTATATTTACGAAATGTTTGAACTCTTAGAATGTGAAGGGGCTGAACTCCCCCCATATTTTGCCCCTCAAAAAGGATTTGGCGCTCATATATCTGCAGCTCTTTGCTCAGAGGTTTTTGACAGAGAAGAAGCTCTTCAACATGTAGATAAAGAAATCACCTTTTCTATCACTGGTTGCTATTACGTGAAACCAGAACAATGGGAAGGAGTGAAAAGAGTGTGGTTTTTCACAGTAGAGGCCCCTGAATTACTCTCTATCAGAGAAAGCCTCGGTCTCGAAGAAAAAATAATGGGGCACGAATTTCATATCACATTTGCAATCGAAAAAGAATTTCTGTCTCTTGGTGACTTCCTCTTTTTCAATGAGAACAAAGAAATTGAAATCAATAAGACAAAGTCTTTGCAACAAAAAGTACGCCAAATGAGAAGGCTTACCGATAACAAAGCATAAATTCTAACACTATTGTTTTGTGTTGATTGCCTTTTGAATCCAAAAAGCGGCACCTATATATATTCCAGGTATCCAATAGAGCCAACCAATAAAAGTTGGCAGAAGAAAAAAGCTCCCCAATCCTGCAAAAAAACCCATGACTAAAAGAGAATAAGAAAACTCCTTATAATACCCGAGTTGTTTTTCCGTATTATAACCCATAAAAGACATCGTCATGCCACAACTGTCAATCACGGCCATGTGGCCAATTCCCATTTGCCCAATAAATGCAGCTGCAAAAGGGAGAAAAAACATTGCAACCAGTGTTGCAACAGGCCAAAAAATTCGCCATTTGAGCGTCTTCATCATTACTGAAATCCCAATCGCAAAGGAAGGGAGAAACGGTAGTTCTTTTGACAATAACCCTTCTTGCTTAAGCGCTTTTCTTAGCGTGACATCGAATGCATAACTAAGTAGTAGTGAAATAAAAAAGGCCCACGAAAGAACAGCAATCAGAGATCCTAAACCAATAGCTTTTGCTCCATGCAACGCATATTCCCATGTGTGGGTTATTTCTTTTGGCCAAAGACTCCACGTTGAAAGTGAAAAAACAAGACCAAGAAGAAGGCCTGCAATTAGCGTAATAAACAATGGTCTAAACCAAAGTCTTGGATGAGTTAGAAAATAAAAGAAGCCTTTTAAAGGCGAAAACACTACCGAGTCAATCATTTAGCTTTTCTAAAATATTAAGATGTTTTAAAGTACCCATCAACAAGTTCATTATTTAAAAAGGATAACGTTTATGAAAACGAATCTCAAGTTAATTTCACTTATCGCACTACTTCCATTTACAACTTCACTTGCAGCAGCACCGTTACAAGAATATTCAATGGAAGATGTTTCTGTTTTACAAATTGCAGCATACGAAGAACCTTATCGCCTGATTGCAGCAAAAGATCAATACGGAAGAACAGTAGAATTAGATGATGGTGCTATCTGGAGCGTTTTAGGATCTGAGAGCCAAAAAGCTGCATCAACCTGGCGCGTAAATGACTCTGTTGTTATCCACCCAACACTCTTTCCTCTCTGGTCGGGAACTCAATTTTATCTCTTTAACGAAAGAACTAGAACATCTGCGAATGTTTCACTAACAGCTAATCCATACGCTGGAACAGTAACCCAGGTGCAAATAAATTACATCGACTATGTACGCGGCGATTTACACATCATAGATGGTGCTGGTAGAAGCACATACTGTCGTGTTAACCCTAAATTCTATACTGAATTTAGCAGATGGCGCATTGGTAATACAATCCTTGTTGGATCAAACCAAGACTGTTATGCAGGTTGGCTTTCTGACTATCCATACATCTTAATAAATGTAGAAAGAAAAAATCACGGCTTTGTTGAAGCTCTTTTTGAATAGAAACACAAGAAGGAGATTACATGGAAAGAATAGCAAATTTATCACTACCATCTTGTCAGCTTTTTTCAAAGCCACAGGATGTCGAACATCAAAAAACAAACGGAACTTTATTCAAAAGAGTTGCACTAACATCTCTATGCATCTTAGTTGGTGTTGTATTTTTTGCTACACTTCCCTTTGTCATAGCTGCAATATTTACTGCAGTTGTCACCGGAGCTTGCATATTCGAATTTCTTGATTTTTGTTGTAGAAGTGACGATAAACCAAGAAGAACAGTTGTATACCACACGAACCCACCCGTTGCCTACCCTTCAGAAAGAGGGTACATCCCACAAAGGGCAGGACAACATGGCGGGATACCTGGCGCACCAACACGCCGCCAAGATTATCATCAAGAACCGCCTATTGTAAGAACTACAAGTACACATTTTCCTCCAAGAAGAGCTGGTGATAGCGGTGGAATGCCTGGAGCACCAACCCTGGGCGGTCATTCTCATTCTCGTCATCAAAGAAGACCTAGCTTCGATGGCGGACCTGTTTTTCATCCAGAACCGCCTGTTGTAAGAACTACAAGTGCAAATTTTCCTCAAAGAAGAGCTGGTGATCATAGCAGCGGAATGCCAGGCCAACCACATCTTCCTCCAGGACTTCCTCAAAGTAGAGTAGGCGGTCGCAGAGCTGGCGATGACAGCGTGATCCCTGGAACCCCTTTTTGAATAAATCAAGGAAAGTTATGGAAAAAATAAGTCCTCCACCAACACCCCCTTGGGATGTTAATTCAGCTAGCGCTGATTTCACGGTAGCTGATCATTCGAATGGCACTCGTGCCTTAAAACGCGAGGATGCTATTCATCCTTATTGTAAAACGGGCGAATCTGCAGAGGGAAAGTATGTTTTTTGTAGCGCAACTTCCTGCGGTGCGTGCAGGGGGAAGGAACAAGAAATCTTGAGGGAGGCTTTTCAAAGAGCCCAAATTGATGAGCAGCGCCATGCTAGAAATGCGACTGGTTTGGCGTCAAGGAGTGTCACAGATAAACCTCCCAACCACATGACTTAGTAAAGTCACTTTTTACTTGGCAAACCATTTGTATTTATGTATAAAAAGGATCTGTAATTCTTTTTTTGGTGGTGCTTATGTTAAAAATGACCCTTGTTATTGCTTGTATATTCTCAGGCTGTGCTAAAGCTCCGCCCTATGTCAGAGCAACAGACGTGACGATGAAACAATACTGCACAATAGTTGCAGCGCAGTATCACATTAAATCACTTGGATTTGGTGGTTTCTTTGAACATGACAAGATTAATGGATTTTATGCTGACTTTGAAAGCAGCAGAAACCTTTCAAAAGAAGAGGCCAAGGATCTATTAACCTCTCTTGTAACTGTTTGCGTTAAGCAGGTAAATCACGATGGTAGTTTAGCAAAGCATTTTGCTAAAACTCCAATAACTTATGAAAACATTTCCATCTCTATTGGATTTGTAGGTGACGACCGCGTCCCCTATCATGAGCTTTCACAAATTCATCTTTTTGAAAGTAAGATATTCTATTCAACATATGATCCTAATCAGAAAACCTACGTTTGCACGCAATCAGAGGCTCTAAGTTTAGAAAATGAGACGGCTATAATTCCGCCTATTAGCGACATAGAAATGCCATTGGAAGATTAGTCTTTCTTAACAAGCGCAAATGATTCTTGTAAAACGGTCTCATATTTTTCTTTATTTTCTACGTATGTAGAATAATGCACTCTTCCACCTATTAACGCCGTATGTGATATGGCTCCATGAGCATGCATTTTATGAGACACAGGATCAACAAATGAAATCGTTATTTCCAAGTCTTTTTGCGTAAGTGGGTAATGATGATATGAATTCTCGCTGTTGTATAACGAATTAAAAGCATCAAGAATATGTTCTGTACTTCTATGAATAATTAATCTGGCTTCTAAGATATCAATTTCACCAAAATGATAGAAATTCGCTTTGATTTTCTTTAACTTAGGCGATCGAAGAATATTATGATCTATAAGATGGAGCTGGTAGTCATTTTTTAGATTTGCAAATGCCGAAAGAGCAGTCTGAAGTTCAATAGCATGATTTGATGAATCTTTCGAACAAGACCCTAGTAGCAGGCAGGCAATGATTATAATTATTCGTCTCATTATTTTGAAATACCGCACTTCATAAATTAATTGCAAGCCAGGAAGTTTTCTAAACATTCTAAAATTTGACTTCAGGAAGCATTTTCTATGCTTTCTAAAACTTGATCTAATATCATTGAATAAGTGGGAGAGTGAATAGAATGTTCACTATATTTTACGATCTTACTTTGCTTATATTCATAGGAAACTTTATGCCCACGAAGAAGACCAATCATGTAAGAAAAACTAGCAATATTATCAATTCTATCTATTGACGAATAATAGTTTACGGCAGTTTTAGCATAACAATGAGGAATGACTGATGGGGATGCAATTGAGACCACATGAATTTTATCTCGTATTTCATCGGCTAATTTCTCAAGAGCTCTTTTTGCGATCAGTCCTCCCTCTGAGTGATTAATTAAGTGAATGTTTTGATACCCTTGTTCATGTAAATCACATAAAGCACTGCGCAAATTTAAGACAGGCGCTGTATCTCTTCTTGCAAATTCATTTGCAACTCTTGTTAGATCATTCCAAGCTCCACCACTTCTGTTATATATTGAAACGATCTTACCTGAATACCCTTGAGCCACTCGATCTGCTAGGATTTGACAATCTTTTTCCTTATTTCTAATGCCATTAACAACAACAACTGCTTGGTCTTTATTACAGTTTTCTCTACCAGGATAGTGTTTAATATCATTGGTATCAGGAATAAATATTTTCTCTCTATCGATTAGATTATTGATCAACCACATAGCAACTGGTTGATCTGGAGAAACAAAAATATTATCAAATGTAACCACACATCTGACGCTTGATTGTCTTTGAGAGCTTAATCCCCATGGATCACAATGTGTAAGTGGATTATTGTAATTGAAATGCGTTAAATTCATTTCATAACCATCTCCCCTTGCATCGAGTTGGCAAAACTCACCAAATTGAGGTAAATAGACACGAAATCCAAAAAAAACAATGCCTGAGATTTCATCGATCCTCTTGGACTGAAAACGCCATGGAGAAACTATCCCGTCAATTTTTGTCTCCTCACCAAAAATAGAAGAATCCAACTTATTGGTGACTTTTATATCTTTCACATCCTCAATACCAATGAAGTTTCGGAATAGATCGTGAAGCGGCGCATAGATAATGCCATCAATTTCAATGGCGACACTTTTGCCAATGTCTCCTTTCTTTCCATATCCTAGTACCCTTAACTCTTTGATTGTTCCTTTTTCACTTACTGACCCAATTTCTATCATTTCATCATAAATGAACCTTTGAACCTTTTGATTACTTTTTCTTTCGACAATCCGATCAAACGCATCGTAGGTATAGGCTATGACTTCATTTCCCTTTCTAACTTCTACCAATCGATCAACTGCATCAAATGTATAACTTTGGTCATCTACACCCACGGCGCGTCCACCAACGTCTCGATTCAAACCATTTTGCCTCTCATAATGCCCATTGCATCCAACATCTGTAATTATCTGATCAAGGGCGTCTACTTCAATTTTTACATCCCTATCATCTAGTCGGATTTTTAACACATTACAGGCTCCATCTTTCTCGGTTATAGTTTGGTAATGAAAGGGGGTTGTTATTTTACTTAATTGCAAATCTCTATCATAACTTCGCTCAATCGTGCCTAATCCTCCAATCATCTCTTCTCTTTTTGGCAACCCTCTTGAGTCAAACGAAACAAGGTGATCATAGATGAAATTATGCTCTTTATCTAATCGATAAACTCGGCAAATAGATCCCTGATCATAAACATAATGAATGGATGATTCATCAGGCAGTGTAACGACACTTTTTTTTCCTTCTTTATACTGGTACCGCATCACAAGGCCGTTCTCCAACTTTTCTAAAATCATCGCTCCATGTTCATCATACTCTCTTTGACAAACGCTCCCTGTAATTTCATTAACCGTTTTAACAACAGCACCGCGATCATTGTATTCATAACGATAAGAAATTGAGTTGTCACTCGAAGCAAAAGAAACAAGCTCTTGATAATCATTGTATTCATAAAAAAGCTCTACTCCACTTTCTCGTTTCTCCCAGACAATGTCGCCTAGAGCATTGTGTTTTTTTTGCCTTACGCCATACTGATCCTTCACTTCAATCAGGCGATCTCTATGATCATATTGATAAAACGCTTCTCTTGTTTCATTTGAAGCATCATTTTTTTGATAGATGAGATTACCAATCGCATCGTAGGCAAATCTCTTATCTACACCTCCCTCTTTTCTATTCAGACGAACTACCCTTCTATCTTTATCAAAAAACTCTTCCTCAGATCTTTGAAGGGGATCAATTTTCATTCGACCTCCTTTTTTATGATGCCATTGAATTTTCCCACCTCTTGCATCATACTCTAAGCAGTCATCACCAAATCCGTCGTATACATGGTGAGTAGAAATTAACTCTTCCCCTTCTCCTCGGCCCCAAATGACAACCTCTCCATTCTCATCATACGTGTAAGTAAAAACGCTTTTTCCAACCCACTTCTTAATCACTCGCGAAAGACTATCACGTTGATAAATGATTAGTAGACCATCATCTATCATCGAAGTAAGCTGACCAATGTGGTTATAAAAGTACTTTTTTATATGCCCGAGGTTGTTTTCCTCTTCAATCCGCCCAAAACCATCGTAAATGAAACAAGATACAACAACCCCATTTTCCTCAACCTCTACAAGCTTCTCTCCTACATAACGATTCTTGCAATAACGCGTACCACAAGACTTTTCAATGAGACGACCACTTTCATCATAGAGGCAAATCGTTTTCACCCCATGATCATTCACAAACTCTTTTTTTCTCCCAAATTCAAGATGAATGCATTTTTCTACACTTTTGTCGGGGAAAATAGTTTCACAAGGTTCTTTAAAAATACCATTCGTATAGTGTGTTTCTCTATTCATAAGGTCTTTAAAAATGACTCTCTTGCCAAAAACATCAAGCTTCCAACTCCCTGTTTCATCTTCAGTCATTCTTCCTAATTCATCATAAGAATGCCTTATCTTCTTTCCATGTTCATTGATCTTTGTGACAAGGCGACCAAAATCATCATATTGATACTCTTCAACCAAATCTTCTCTAGAAGCGCATCTTCGGATCTTTTTTGTCACTCTCCCGCAACAATCATATTCATAAAAAATGGAAAGATTTGAGCCTATCTCGCCAATTACCCGATAAAGATGATCATATTCAAAATGTGTAACTCTACCCATAGAATGACTTATTTTTTCTATGAGGTTGTTCTTAGTATAAGAATATTTCTGTGAACAATAGACCTCTTTTGTGCGATCAATCGAGTCTTTCTGAAGAATATTTCCATGTTTATCATACAAGTATCTCACTGTAGAGACAAACTCAGTATCAGAACTTTGTGGATGATGAAATCCTTGTTTTTCTTCTACTAAGAGAAAATTCTCCCTCTTGAAAAGATGTACTTTATGGACAATGCTCCCATCTTTTTGCTCATACTTTGTCATTAATCCTGAATGGTCATACTCATACTTATTTAAAACCCCATCTTTAAGATGCTCCCCTAAAAGGTGCGTATCTTTGTAATAAGCAAACGTTTCAATAGATCCACTGCAGTCAAAAACATCTGTGACTCTATTCAAATGGTCGTAAACAAATGCACGCACTACTCTTTGCCCTCCATGAGCAACCTCTTCTTGAATGAGATGAAGTTGTTCATCATAAAGCATCTTTTTCTCTAATGACCGCCCCTCTTCATCTGCTGTCTCTGTCAAAACTAAACAACCATTTGAATCATAGGTGTGCTTTTGCTTTGTCTCTCCCCATTTTGCTTGAACAAGGCGCCCCCTTTTATCATACCAATATTCTTGCCTTGTCCCATCTGAAAAAAGGATCTCTCCACCATCTTTTCGATACACAAATTGAGCAAACTCCGAAAATTGATTTGTGTGATTGAAACCCCAAATCGATTTAACTAATAATCTTTCTGTATCCCACAAAAAACCTGTCGCTGATTTACCTGGATATTCAATCTTGTTCAGTATTAGTTGTTTCTCCCTTCCTTTTTTCTGAATCTCCTTATAGAAATAGTTTTCTCTCAACCCCTTACGATCTTCGATGTAACTTAAACAATAGTCAGCTCCTATTTGTTCGTAGTGGTAGTAGAACTGAGTCATATTATTTACAGAGATAATCATGCTAGGATTGGCGGCATATTTTGATTGATAATGAAAGTTAACCGATCCAAAATGCTCCTTTCTATCAGAGCTAACAACATCGATTTGAGAGACCTGTAACCCAACGCGATAATGGTAAATTAGCCAGTTTCCTTGCTTTGTTCTTTCTTCCACCAGCCTATAGGAACGATTAATCCACGGCTGTTTAATCTTTTCAAACTCTCGATAACACCCAGAAGAAAAAGAGACAGCCAATCTATCTTCTTTCTTTTCATACAGAATGATCTCATCTTTGAATCGAATAAAACTTTTATCTTCTGGTAAAAACAACTCACAACTCCCCTTTGCATCGTGAATCCAATACCCTTTGTTTTCTTTAAGGTATGATTGCTGAACGAATATGTGTTCCATCACGCGCCATCGACCAACTTCATTTTCCTTTGGACTAATGTAGTCTCGATTGATTGTGATTTCTTCAGGACCAACACTAATCGAGTGACCAGATGTAATCACAACGCGACCAGATAGTAAATCTACTGGAAACGGATTCGACAACTCTGGAACAACTGCATGGGAAAAAAGAAAGGATGGGAACAAAAAGAATAAACCATAGAAGAAGCGACCCAACAAATACCTCAAAAGGCAAAATGTTAATCTATCACTATCAACAAATTAAAGTAAACTTTATCTCTTTAGGGAGAGAAAACGACTTTTCGTGTTAAAATACATTCATAATAAAAAATTAAATATTAATTATGAAAAAGAAAAGCTCATTAATCCAATTTTCTTCGCTCTTGTTGTTAAATGCTTGCATTTCTGCAATTCTTTCACTTGTGGCATATTTTTATACCATTCCAGCGTTTGCTTTAGCGGTTCCAGTTTTTTTTCTCCTTTTTGCAAGCCTCCAACAAACACTGACCACACCTCAACACAGTCTATTTATTGCCATGCTTATCTTCCTGATTCCTCTTTTGAATTTCTTAGCTACTCTAGAAAGAACGATCATTTGCTCTGCATTTTTCATCTTCACTCTTGCTTCATTTGATAGTGCCATAAGGATAAAGCGCCCTCTTCCAATTCCAGACTTCATCCCATTTATTTTCATCCTTGTTGCTCAGATGGTTGATATTGATCACCAAATCATTTTTGGTCTTGTTCTTGCATATTATCTCTCAAGATTAACTGCCTTATACCTAATGACAACAAGACATTTAATTTTAGATGAGGAAAAGAAAAATGATTGATAGCGAAGAATTTGCAAAAGAAATCAGCAATCAAGGCTTCACCTTTTATGTTGGAAAACCATCGCCAAACAATGCAAATTTATTCAACACATTTGACCTCAGGTTTTCCCTAGTAAAAGCCAACTCAACAGCAGAAGCGATGTCAATCGCAGCGGGAGCTTCATTCAACAAACAAAGACCGTGTATTATTTTAGATGAAAAAACACTCCTCTCTTCTATGAATGTAATTGAGGAACTCATTCTCCCTTATAATGCTCCATTCTTAGGCTTACTTGTAACTAACGAAGAAGAGGAAATTCTCCACCGACACATTGATGAGAACCTTCTCCTACACAAAATCAAAACAGTAAAAATAGTGAATAACATCTCCCTTAAAGAACAAATATCAGATGCAAAGACCTACATTAAAAATACAGAAAAACCCTTAATCTTGATACTTGAACAGAAAGACTTCTTAGAAACGCCCATAAAAGACATCGAACTGCACGCAAGCAAACTTCCGCTTGTTATCAGAAAAAACAAAGGAAAAGAGCGCTGCAAATCAGCAGATTGTATCACATCGATTTTACATCAATGCACAAAGAACACTGTAGTAGTTACAGCAGACCCAGGTGTAACAAACGTTTTATCCACCTTCTCAGCAAGAGTAAATCAAATCAATTTTTCTTCCCCAGATGTAAACCCTGCTGCTTTTGCCTTTGGACTTGCTCTTACATCAAACAATAACATCGTTCTAATAGATACCCCAAACACAGTCCTTAGCAATCTTGCTTCATTATCAACCATTGGTCACTACAGACCAAAACAATTTATGCATATCATACTCGACAGCAAAAGAAATACTTCTACAGGCGGGCAATTAACGATTACAAACACAATTGACCTTGCCGCCTTAGCTCAATCTCTTTGTTATGAACTTGCCTACAGCATGGATTCTGAACCTGATGTGGAGAAAGCTATGCAATCCTTCTTTTTAAACCCTGAAACAACTTTGATTCATTTGAAGGTGAAACCAGAAGAAAATAACCGAACAATTGAGAAGACACCCCCACTCGAGCAAAAAGAGGCATTTCAAAAGTGGCAAAGTGATAATACTGAAAATAAGAACAAGGGATAAGATTAGTTTGAGTCAAGATGCGACGTATCATTCCACTTGAAGATCACATGATACCCATGCTCAAATCCAAGCAAACACTTTGATCCTGTTGACAACACTAAATGTTGACCAAATGATGGCTCCATTCCAAGCCATCTTGCTCCAATGACTCTATTGATGTGACCACTTGCAAAAAGAGCTACCGTTCCGTTTAAAGAAAAAACGCGATTGAACATAGCATCGATGCGCTTTTTCACATCTAATGCAGTCTCGCCCCCGGGAGGATCCTGTGAAAAAATCGTCCATCCAGGATTTGTCTTATGTATTTCCTTGCTCGTGATCCCCTCATAGTCTCCGTAATTCCACTCCAGAAGGCCATCGTCAATCACAACATCTTTATCGTTAATGCCAACAAGTCTGCAAGTCTCTCGAACGCGCTTTAATGGAGAACATAAAACATGATCAAAAACAACATCTTTAAGGCTTTTGCCTAAGAGCTTTGCTTCTTTCTCCCCATTCTTTGTCAACTCAATGTCTGTCAAACCAGTATGTTGACCCGTAACAGTCCAAGGAGTTTCGCCATGGCGAAGCAGATAGATCTTCGTAACTTTTGTAGATTGAAAGAGCGCGTCCATAACTTATTATCTAGCGCTCTTTAATATTATGATCAAGCAACTTTTTCTAAATCGCTTTCTTCTTCATTTAGATCAAACTCTCTTGCCAAAACAATTCGACAAACTTCAGCCATTTGAAAATCTAAATTCTTCATTCGGTTAAACACAACCTCATACTTTGAAGTCTCTTTAGCCAATTGACTATGAACGATCATCAACTTAGTGAAATAGTTAAGTAAATGTTTCATCAGATGGCAACTATCAACTTTTCGAAAGTTTGCTTTTATCTCACCATTAGGCAAAAGCTCTCTCTCAGCAATAGGGTACTTTCTAGGACGACCACGCCCTCTTTTAACAACTGAATCATCTGTACAAACTGGAGTTTTTCTTGGTCTGCCGCGACCTTTTTTTGGAAGGGTCTCATCCGCAACAGGATGTTTTCTAGGACGACCGCGTCCTCTTTTTTCTAGCTCGGGCATCAGAGTGCCTTTGCTCTCTTGAACAATCTTTTCCATCTATATACCTATTATTACTACATATTAGTCTGCGCAAAAGCGCGTTATTATAAGATTACATTAACATTTTATTTTTAATTTACAAAGAAAATAAATTACGCTTTAAAACAAGCCTAATAAATTCAATAAGATAAGAATGATAATAATAGGACTGAAGTACTTGATACTATACTTTAAATAGCCACGAATGGAAGAAAAATCACGATAAATACGCCCTGCGCCTTCATTCAAATGATCAAGAGCAGGCTTAATTCCCCATCTCCAACCAAGAAGGACAACTGATGCTAAACCACCAAGAGGAACAAGAATGTTAATTGCCAAATACGAAATCGCATCAAAGAAGTTGTATCCAAAAAGTGTAAAACTTTTCCAAGCACCAAAGGCAAGTGCACTTGGAACTCCTAAACAAAATGAGGCGACACCTACCCAAGAGACTGCTTTATGCCTTGACCACTTTTTCTCATCTATCAAATATGAGATTGCAGGTTCAAGTGCAGAAATTTGAGAAGTTAGCCCGGCTAAAAAAATCAGCAAGAAAAACAATATTGCAAGAAAGTAACCACCAGTAATTTGTGAAAAGACTAACGGCAGTGTTTGAAACATTAAATTTGCTCCAGATTCAGGAAGAGCGCCCACTGAAAAGACCACAGTAAAAATCGCAACACCCGCAAGCAGAGAGACTAACACAACAGCCATCGAGATTGGCACGACAAGACCTGGGATACTTTCCTTTTTTGAAAGATAACTTCCATAAGTAACCATTGTTCCTTGGCCAATACTTAAACCAAAAAATGCTTGTCCAAGCGCCATAATAATTACAGATGGGGTCAAGCTCTTCCAATCAGGTGAAAACAAAAACTTCAACCCTTCGCTAGCCCCGCTCATCGTTAATCCTTTGATAACAAGGACCACTAAAATAACAAAGAGCATCGGCATCAACACTTTATTCCCAGCTTCAATTCCAGATTGGACTCCGACATACAAAATCATCAAAGAAAAGAACATGAAACCAAAATGTGTTCCCAGGGCCCATAGAGGAGATGTGACCTGAGTGTTATAATAGGTAGTTGCGTCGCCAATGGTTTGAAAAGTTGTCAAACTTCCGCCAAGAGCATCTAGCAAATATCCAAGAGTCCACCCACAGATTACGCTATAAAAGGAGCTGACAATGAAGCCTGTAACTATCGTAAGTAAACCGATGCTTGCCCACCCCTCAGACTTACCTAATTTTCGGTAAGCACCACAAGGGCTAAGTTGAGCCTTTCTTCCAATCAAAATTTCAGCAATCAAAACAGGTAAACTAATGAAAACAAGAAAGAAGCAAAATAAAAGAACAAAGGCTGCTCCGCCGTTTTGTCCTACAATATAGGGAAAGCGCCAAATGCTGCCAAGGCCAACGGCCGAACCAATTGCGGCCCACATAAAGCCAATACGGGATTTCCATTGCTCTCTTTTCATGTCGAACTAGTATACCTATTAACCCACTGCCTTACAACTAAAAATCTGCCTTACGCAATGATCAAACGCCCATTCAGACCCACCCGCTCCAATAAAATGTGGATCCTCTGCAATAATTGGAACGATTCTCACACCAGCTAAACTTCTGCTTGTATGCTTAGCACACAAGACTAGCCTCAATAACATGGCATGGAAACCATGATCATAAGCTATAACAATTGCTTTTTTTTCTATAATCGGATCAAAATAGTTTCTTTCCATCCAATCTCGTCTCTCGGCCCGATCCATACCCTGTGTTTCATGGACACCATTTCGGAGGAGGTGATCTTCTCTATCATGTCCAAAAATTGTATTTTTCAAAGAGGCTAATCCACTCACAAGTTCATGATGATCGAGGTCATGCAAAATATCAAAACCTGTAACTCCACCATGCGGACGTAGTGCCTGCTCTGGTTTTATTCCCAAACGAAGAACCTCTTCTGTTGTTTTTCTTGAACGATTCCTTCCAAACTCACAAACTGTAGCAACATGGTCTGAAGGAGATAATTGCACCTTTTCATAAGTCCCAACAATCTCACCTCGAACAAGATCAAATTCTGCTGAATGGTTGATCACACCACCTAAATCTTGAAACTCTCTTGTTAAAGTGCTTAAACTAGTCGATGTGAAATCTTTTTCACTGCTGCAACAAAGAATTGCCTTTCCAACTTTATCCACACCTTTAACAAGCCCCCAGAGCGTAACAAAGGAACTCGACATTTTATCAATTCCTAATTCACTTGTTGTAAGCATCGTTACGTTTCTTCTTGCAAATGCCATTGCTTGTCTTTCACCACAAGAAAAAATGTGCCATAAAAGAAAATGACGCGCATGCCTTGAATTGACCCGAATATAATGGAGAATTTTAACAATCGTCCAAATGGTTAAAAAAGAGAGTTTCAAAGCCGCCCTCGGCAAAACCCCTCTTTGTACATATTTTATCCCACCACTTGAAAGACTTAATACTCCTTCCACTTTCTATCCCTTTTTATTATTCAGCGTAAATTTAATCTGATTGATTGCTTCTAAGTATCTCCGTACTTTCACCTCACGAATCCCCTCTTCCTCTCCATAAGGATCCTCTGTAACAATTGAGACGATGTGTAGACGACTTAGATCTTTCCCCTTTCGGAAAGCAAGCTCTTGCAAACGAAAAAGAGTCGCATGAAAAGCCTTGCCAGCGACTACAACTGTTGCCCCTAGATCAATCATTTCACCCCAATACTCTTCTTCAAATCGCTGCACCGCATAACTTTTCCAAATCTCTCATTTCTTTGAACAACTTCTAGCTCAGAATCACCCAAGTCTTTTAAATCAATTCCTTTTCCATCGATATTAGAGATTTTTGAGGTAAAAAAAGGGTCGTGCGCTTTTACTGCACCGTGTGGCTTTTCTAAGTTCTCTGGGGGTATTTGCTTGCTTGCCACCCGCCATAAACCTTGCGAGCGATTTACCCCACCAGTACAAAGAAGATAAAGCTTTCGATAAACAACTATCTCCACCTTTTTAACAACTTCTTGCCCCCCTCCACAAGAAAATTTTCCACTTTCATTCAAAAAAATTGCAGGTTCAAATTTTGCTCCAAGCTTCTCACAATCAGTAAAAACTTTTTCAAAAGGGGGAATCTTTTTCACACTCATTACTAAAAGGAACAATTCTATCACAAACGTCTATTTATAAAGAAGTTTTAAAGATGTGAAATCTTGCTCTCAAGCAAGCATTTTTTATAGATCTTAGAATTCTTCGTATGCTACTCTTCCCAAAAAACAAATTGAGGTATTCATGAGTGAGCGTGTAAACATCTTATGTATGAAATGGGGCAATAAATATGATGCAAGCTACGTCAATAAACTTCATCGTATGGTAAAACGCCACCTCTCAATTCCTTTTCGTTTTGTATGCTTAACAGACGATACTCAGGGAATCGAAAGTGGCGTTGAGACATTTCCAATACCTGAATTTAAAAGAACGAGCGATTTCCAGGAGCCAAACATCGAACGCGGATGGAATAAGCTTCTCACATTCTCATCTCCCCTTTACGATCTAAAAGGGACAGCTCTTTTTCTTGATCTTGATATTGTTATAGTAAATAACATTGATGATTTCTTTCTTCCTGACGGAGATTTTTTTATTATCCGCGATTGGCTAAAACCAGAACACACTGGGAATTCATCTATTTATCGGTTTGAAATCGGGCAGCATGCTGAAATTATCACAAACTTCCTCGCTCATGAAAAGGAAATACGAAAAATTTTTCGCAACGAACAAGAATATCTCACTGCGTATATGAAGCAAAAAAGCAAACTCGAATATTGGAATGATGATATTGTTAAAAGTTTTAAAAGGCATTGTATTCATCCCGGCTTAAAAGGATGGTTTTTAGAGCCCCGTTTACCAGAGGAGGCAAAAATCATTGTCTTCCACGGCCATCCGAATCCAGACCAAGCGATCGTTGGAAAGAGTGGCAAATGGTTTCGAAAGGTTCTCCCAACAAAATGGGTCGCCGACCATTGGAAATAATATGGAAGCAAAGATCAAACTCGCACTCCCCGCTACAACTGAATCAAGCAACATTGAACATGGGCTTGATTTAAACGACTTGCTGATCTCTCACCCCGCATCAACTTATTTTGTTCGCATTGAATCGGGGTCTTTTGACGAAATGAATATTCACGCAGGAGACATTCTTGTTGTGGATCGCTCAATCGATGTCTACGACAAAAGAATTGTTGTGGCTATTTTAGATGGTGATTTTGTTGTCAGGCAGATACATATCGATGAAGATGAAACTGTTATTGCTACAAGCAGCAAAGAAAATGACGAGCCCTTACGCATTTCTGCTGAAATGGACTTTACCATCTGGGGTGTTGTCACGTATACTATCCATAAATGTTTCTCTTAATCGACTGTAATAATTTTTTTGCTTCTGTTGAGCAAGTATTCGCTCCAAAGCTACGTAATCGCCCTCTTGTTGTATTATCAAGTGGTGATGGGTGCGCTATTGCAAGATCACGAGAAGCAAAAGCCCTGGGGATTCCCATGGGAGCCCCTGTATTCAAATACAAAGATCTCTTTCTCAAACACGATGTTGCAATAAGATCTTGTAACTTCCCTCTTTACGGCGACATGTCACGCAGAGTAATGACAATTCTTGCAGGGTATGGTCTGGATCTTGAAATCTATTCTATTGATGAAGCATTTCTTTTTTCCGATTTTGAAACTGGACTAGTTGAGCTTGCTGATAAAATGCGCGCGCAAATAAAAAAATGGACAGGTATTGAGGTTTCTATCGGTATTGCTCCAACAAAGACTCTCGCTAAAATGGCGACGAAAATTGCAAAGTCGACTGAAACTGGAGTCTATATTTTAGATAGTCAATCCATAATAAATAAACACCTTCATGAATTTGATGTGGGAGATGTCTGGGGTATTGGATGGCGGCTCAAAACAAAACTTAACTCATACGGAATCAAAACAGCCTACGACCTAATTTCTAAAAATGACACGTGGATTAAGAAACAAGTTTCAATTGTTGGCTTAAGGACTGTTTATGAACTTCGAGGCACCTCTTGCTTAAAACTTGATGAGATTGCTCCGCAAAAATCTATTTTACGCTCTCGCACCTTCTCTATTGAAATTGGTCAATTAAGCAAGCTAGAAGAAAAAATCGCTGGTTTTGCAGAGACAATCGCCACTCGCCTAAGAAAGCATGGGCTTGTCTGTCAAAGCATTTGCACATTCGCAGCATCAAACCGACATAAAATCGATACTAAATATGTTTCAGACTCCTACCACCTGCATTTTAATGAACAAACATCCTACACCCCCCTTATCATTGCTAAAGCAAAAGAAGGGTTAACAAAAATATTTCAAAAAGGAGTCCTCTACAAAAGAGCTGGCGTCATGGTCTATGGTCTTACAGATGAGAATTCAAGACAAAAAGACCTATTTGGCAAACAAGACCTTTCTGAGATGGAAAAAAAGAATTTAATGAAGGCATACGATCGTATCAATGTCCACTACGGAACAAAGTCTCTCTACTTTGCAGCTGAGGGGATCTATGAAAAACACCTAGCAGAAAACGCTAACAAATCTAAGTGTTACACGACTTCCTGGAACGAACTACTACAGATTTCTCTAGGAAAATAATGGCAAAACTAGCATAATTTCCCACCATGGCAACGAAAAAGAAGAAATCTATCAATGTGTTTATGTTGACAATGATCAACATCGCCACAATCTTGAGTGTAAGAAACTGGCCTGTAACGGCTGAGTACGGCCTTGCGTCGATTTCCTTTATTGTTCTAGCTCTAATTTTCTTCTTTGTTCCTGCAGCGCTTATTTCTGCTGAACTTGCAGCAGGCTGGCCTCAAAAAGGTGGTATCTTTGCTTGGGTTAAAGAAGCTCTTGGACATCGAATGGGCTTTGTTGCAGTCTGGCTTCTCTGGCTTGAAAATGTTGTTTGGTATCCAACGATCTTATCGTTTATCGCAGCAGCTATTGCCTATATCTTTATGCCGTCGCTTGCCCAAAACCAGGCTTTCATGTTCTGTATGATTTTATTGATTTTCTGGATTTTGACATATGTCAATCTAAGAGGAATGAAAATATCTGGTTGGATCAGTACAGTTGGCGTTATGTTGGGTGTTTTTCTTCCAGGCACTGTAATCATTTTACTTGGATTTGCATGGATTTTTGGCGGAAACCCGACTGAAATCACATTCGCCGCAAAAGAGCTCTTCCCAAAGACTACTCACATTCCTGAACTCGCTTTCCTTGCTGGAATTATGCTCAGTTTCTGTGGAATAGAAATGTCAGCTGTTCACGTACGTGATGTAGAACAGCCGCAAAAAAACTACCCAAAAGCAATTTTATTATCAGCACTACTCATCAGTGTCCTTACAATACTTGGAACTCTGTCAATCGCACTTATCATACCAAAAGATAAAATAAGCTTGGTTGCAGGAAGTATGGAAGCAATCGATCTTTTTCTAAAAGCTTTTAACATGCAGTGGCTTGTTCCTGGCCTTGCTTTCTTTATTGCGATTGGAGCAATGGGAACAGTAAGCACATGGATTGCTGGCCCGTGCCGTGGCTTACTTGCTGCTGGTGAAAACGGCGATTTCCCTCCATTTTTACAAAAAACGAATTCACAAGAAATGCCAAGCTCTCTTTTAATCATTCAAGCTCTTATTGTTACTGTCTTGGCCACAGTGTTTATTTTTATGCCAGATATTCAAAGTTCATTTTGGGTCTTAACAGTACTAGCTTCACTTCTCTACTCAATTATGTACATACTACTTTTTGTTTCAGGAATTATCCTAAGATACAAGCATCCTAAAACAAAGAGAGAGTATCGCGTTCCTGGTGGAAAAATGTGGGGAATGTGGGTGACTGGGATTTTTGGCCTCATTGGAATGGTTTTTGTTATCATTATTGGATTCTTTCCACCACCGGGAGTACAAATCAACTCTGTAATAGGGTTTGATCTCTTCCTTTTAATAGGAGCGGTTGTTGCGTGCGGTTTCCCTCTGATTCTATATCAATGTCGATCAGACAAATGGATCAAGTCGTCTAAGTGACTTACTCTATACGATTAGCATAACTTGCTTTAGCCGATTAGCCACCAAAATGCTAACGAAAGGTAGATCATCGTGGTAATGATATCTGCAAACATCAATACAATTGGACCTGAAGCGATTTTTGGATCAAGTTTCCATGAATGAAGAAGCATCGGAACAATTGCGCCTATGATTGCTGTAACAACAACTGATATCATAATCGCAGCTGCAATCGTAAGCGCTGGTCCCCAGCCATCTCCCCAAAGAAGCGAAAGAAAACCCACAACAGAACCACAAGTAATTGAAATCAGCACAAACAACTTAGCTTCATGAACAAGGTACTTAACTGATTGCTTAAAGAAGCTGTACCCTCTTCCAATTTCATGCATACTTTGTGTCATCGATTGCATAGAAATGGACTCTGAAAGGGATAAAACTAGAGGAATAAACATCGCAAGCACAATGACTTTTAACAACACAACTTCGTAAAAATCTGAAATAACCGCGCAAGCTATTCCCCCAATCATGTTACAAAAAATCCAAGGCACTCTTGTTGTGTATTTCTTCCAAGTAGTTTGCTGATGCCCCTCTTCTAACATAAATCCAAGGGTTTGGAAAATTTCCATTCTCTTTTTTGTATTCGGTATTTTGAAGGTCTCTTCAAAATAGTGTTGGATATCTAGTACACCAATAAATTTACCCTTATCAACAACAGGCATCGCAAGAAGGTGGTTTTTCTGCATTAAGAGAAGGCCTTGATAAGTTGTTTGCGATCCTGAAATCGTCCTTACTTTCGTATTTGTAATTTCTCTAATACAAGTTTCTGCTGGATAAGTCAGTAAATCCCTTGTACTTATAACACCTAGCAAATGATGCGCATCATCAACTACATAAAAATATACCACTGATTGGTCTGTAAATTTAGTTGTTCTTATATGATCGATTGCATCTTGCACAGTTTGATTAAATGTAAGTAACGATTTAACAGGACGAGCGCTTTCGCGCGCCTTCAATTCTAAGATTTCTCGCTTTACTCCACCCATATCTTTATTCTTATAGTAAATGATCTTTTTTGATAAACTTTATTCTATGTGTGGAATCTTTGGCCATATCTGCGTTCTTGGAAAAAACTCTACAAAAGTTTGTATTGAGGGTTTAGAAACTCTTCAATACAGGGGGTATGATTCTGCTGGGATTGCTGGATTACACGGCAAAAAAATCGAATATTGCAAACGTGTTGGCAAAGTAAAAGTCTTAGATGACTTTACAGTCCAATTGGATGCCGCAATTGCACATACTAGATGGGCAACACATGGTGGCCTCACAGAAGTAAACGCGCATCCTCATTTCAATGAAGAAAAAACGATTTTTGTTGTTCACAATGGAATCATAGAAAACTATGTCGCACTAAAAGAAAATCTGATAAAAGATGGCTTTAATTTCATTTCCAACACAGATACAGAAGTCATTCCCCACTTACTTACTCAAAAGTATAAAGGATCACTCGCAAAAGCGATGCATGAGGTTTCCCTCATGCTTGAGGGCACATTTGCAATAGCAGCTATTCATCAGCTAGAACCTGCAACAATTGTATGCGCGACAAAATCAGCTCCACTAATCATTGGTGTATCTCGAGAAACAGAAGACATCTTTTTAGCCTCTGACACTAATGCTTTTTCTGGAAATTCTCTCGATATTTTCTACTTAGAAGATAATGAAATTGCAGAACTCTCAAGAAATGCCATCGTTATTACAAACAAACATGGTGTTCAACTTGTGAAAAAAACAGAGTACCTTGAGTCTCAGAAGTCTTGCTTAGACAAAGAAGGCTTTGATCACTTCCTTCTCAAAGAAATCTTAGAACAACCTAAGTCTATTGAGCGAGCAATCTTAAATCGCTTAGATGAAAAAAACATGACTGCGATATTTGATGAAATCTCACTTTCAGACCAAGTATATAAAGAATGTGACAACATCACCATCTTAGCTTGCGGATCTTCTTACCATGCTGGGTGCATCGCAAAGCAAATGATTGAATCACTAGCAAACAAAAGAGTTTGCGTGGAAGTTGCGTCAGAATTTCGTTATGGCGCTCCCCTTTTAACAGATAAGTCTATAGTAATCGCAATTTCTCAATCGGGTGAGACCGCAGACACCATCGCTGCAATTCAATTAGCACAAACGATGACGAAAAATGTAATAGCTCTTTGTAATGTACAAACCTCTACAATCGCACGTCTTGTTGCCGACACAATTTTCTTAAAAGCAGGACCTGAAATCTCAGTTTGCTCAACCAAAGCGTTTACGAGTCAACTTATCATCTTATTTCTTCTCTCTTTAAAAATTGGACGCATCACAAAGATCAATGCATCCGAAGGAAAAGAGCTGTTATCCCAAATGAGGGAGATGATCTTGAGTCTCTCGATCTTAATTGAACAAAAAGATGAGATCAAACTTCTTGCTAAAAAAGCCTCTCAATACGAACACGTGTTTTTTATTGGACGACAGCAGATGTATCCAACGTGCTTAGAAGCAGCTCTTAAATTAAAAGAAATCAGCTATATTCATGCTCTTGGCATTGCAGCTGGAGAATTAAAGCACGGCACAATTGCTCTAATCACTGAGAATGCTCTTACGATTGCATTATGTGGAAATGAAAAAACTTTTGAAAAAATGGAAAGCAACATAATGGAAATCCTCTCCCGCAACGGCCCTGTTTTTGCCTTTGCAAACAAGGAATACGACTACATTTCTAAAATTACCCAAGAAGTTATTTTTCTTCCTAGACTCTCTGATTTTTTCTCCCCTTTTCTTTATGCTGTTGCAACTCAACTTTTTGCTTACTACGTCGCAAATGAACGCAAATGTGACATTGACCAACCTCGAAATTTAGCAAAATCTGTAACTGTTGAGTGATTCATGATGTTAACACCCGAAGAAAAAATGACCCTCTTTCAAAATCATGTCAGTAATGATGCATATCAAGCTAAACATTTCAAAATACAGCGTGATGACATAGATGTTGGAAATGGAAGGACACATGTTTACGATATCGCAGTTCTCCCTGGAGCAAGCGTTATGATTCCCATAACATCTGATAATCGAATCATATTCACAAGGCAATACCGCCACTGCATAAAACAGATTCTCTACGAATTACCTGCAGGAAAAATTGACAATAACGAAGATCCACGAGAGACAGCTATTCGAGAATTACAAGAAGAAATACATAAATATCCTGGTCATTTAGTGAAAATTTTTGAGACATATCCCGCTCCTGGATACAGCACTGAGATCTTGCATTTTTACGTAGCTAAAGAGCTTACAGACCGTTCCCTTCCACCAGATGAATTTGAGGCAATTGATATTGTTCACTTTTCTCTTGAAGAAGCAATCGAAATGGTTAAGAATGGGAAAATTATAGACGGTAAATCAGCACTAGGCATTTTGTACTATGAAAAAACTCTTTAAGATCTTCGTTTGGCTCATTAGCATTCTTATCGTTTTTGGAATTATCACTTTTGGTCTTATCCCCTATATTCTTTCAAGCAAGTCTGGAAAAAGATCCATATTGAGTCAGCTAGAGTCAATATATGGCGGAAAGTACGTCATCGAAGAACTCTCTTTAAAATGGTATGGTCTACAAAAAGCAACTAACATCAGAATTCTTCAAGAAAACCAAATCATCACTGCAAAAGAAGCTTCTTTAAGAATGTCTCTTTTGAAAATTTTTACAATGCGTAAATACCCTCTAGAGTTGATCTTCTCTGGGGAACTTCAGGTTAAAGATGCAAAAATTCTTCTTAGCGACAACACCTCGTTAACAAACGTAAATTTTATTGCCAACAATGAAAATAGGACAATGGTAATAACAGGAGATACAAGTACCTCATTGAAGGAAAAAGGTTCTTTTACCATGCAAGGGACTGAAGGAGCACCTTGGGATTGGAGCGGAACCCTTACAAACTTCCCCTCACAAATCATTGAACTCTTCTACCCAAAATTTCACGCAAGATCACTTATTGGAAATAACTTTAAAGCGATCTTCACTTACACAAACAGCTACATAAATCTTGATTTTTCAAGTGCACTTCTTGATTTCCAGACAGAAGGAGAGCTAACCGCTACCAAATTTCTTCTTGGAAACCAAACAACAGTTCACTACATTTTAAATAAAAATGCTAGCGACACATTTTTTAGTGATTTATCTGTTCGACCAATCTCATCACAAAAGATAAAAGCTGTTATTGAGCCAAAAAATGCTCATTTCACTTATAACCCATTCAAAGTTGAGTCCATAATGATTGACTCACTAACCCTTGACCTTGGAAAGATGATCTTTAGAAACTTTGGTGCTGTTTCAGATCTTTTATCTCTAATCAAATTACAAATCAGGCCCAATACAGATGTTCCTCTTTGGTTCCAAGAAATGCCTATTTCAGTCAATAGTGGAGTAGCTTCAGTAACAAGATCTGAGATCCTTATCGACAACTCCTATGAAGTTGGCCTTTGGGGCAACGTTGATTTTGCAAAAAGTGAAGTTAGCCTCTATCTTGGCCTAAGTGCGCAACTTTTAAGAAAGGTTTTTAAACTAAAAAGCATTGGACCAACATACACTATCCCCGTACAAGTTGATGGCAAGTTTGGAAATGTGAAGTTAAATAAAGCAAAAGCTCTTCGTGAGATAGGGAAAGTGATCATTGTAGAACAAGCTCAACTTCCTATACTACCTATGCCAACAACAAAAGCTCCCGCTCCAAGACCTCCCTACCCATGGAATAAGTAGAGAAACACAAGAACAAATTTCTTATAGGTCTAAGCAATTGAGATTTCAGGACACTTGTAGACATCTTGAATCGAATGAAGCAATTTAACTCCTTCTTTCATCGGCTTTTGAAAAGCCTTACGACCAGAAATCAAACCAACTCCACCAGCTCTTTTATTGACACAAGCAGTGTAAACCGCTTGCTGAATGTCATTATCACCTGAAGCGCCACCTGAATTGATCAAACCAATGCGTCCAGCATAACTACTAAAGACTTGGTAACGACACAAATCGATTGGATGTGGAGAACAAAGCTCTGAATACATCTTTTCATCGTATTTACCACATTTCAATGTTTTGAAGCCGCCATTATTTGTTGGTAATTTCTGCTTTACAATATCAGCTTGGATTGTTGATCCAATATGATTTGCCTGGCCGGTCATGTCAGCTGAAGTATGGTAATCAACTCCATCAACTTTGAAGCTATTGTTCCGTAAGTAGCACCAAAGTATTGTTGCCATTCCCATTTCATGGGCCATTTCAAATGCTTTAGCGACTTCAACGATTTGGCGATCACTTTCTTTTGATCCAAAATAAATTGTCGCCCCAATAGCGGCCGCTCCCATCTCATAGGCAGATTTCACTGTTCCAAAAAGAATTTGATCATATTTATTTGGATAAGTTAATAGTTCATTGTGATTAATTTTAACGATAAATGGAATCTTAGAGGCGTACTTTCTTGCGACAATCGCCAGTCCACCAAATGTAGACGCAACCGCGTTACATCCACCTTCAATAGCCAGTTTTACAATATTTTCAGGGTCAAAATAAATCGGGTTTGGAGCAAATGAAGCACCTGCTGTATGTTCAATTCCTTGGTCAACAGGAAGGATTGATAAATAACCAGTGTTTGCAAGTCGCCCATGATTGAAAATCCGGTGTAGATTATTCAGCGTTCGGATATTTCTATTTGATTGTTGAAAAATACGATCAACATATTCTGGCCCTGCTTGTTGAAACATCGTTTTCGGAATTTTAGGAGAGTTAAAGTCGACGATTTCACTGAGTTTATCACCCAAAATCATTTCTAGTTCTTGAAATATCATTATTCACTCCCATTCATTTAAAGAATGTTCATTATGGCAAAAACTTCTCTTTTTTTCTAGTAATTCCTTATATACGACCAACCTACTGATACATCATCTTTATAAGGCATCACTCCATGAAAGACATTTGGATTTCCATCAAAGACAAGGGGTAAAAAATGACGATCTCCTTCCCATAGATTTAACTCCATAATTCGATCGACATCATGCCAAAGAAGTTCTCCCTCTTCATTTTCTTTAAAGACTTCTCCCGAATAAGAAGTGATTAAAAAAATAAATCCAAAAGAGCCTGTATCTTCTCCTCCAAATCCTTTCCAATTAATAGTCCCACGCAAAGACATCTCTTCGCAAACAATGCCTGCCTCTTCGAGAATTTCTCGTCTCATTCCCGATATAATATCCTCTCCAGAATCAAGTTTTCCACCGAGACCATTATATTTTCCCAGATGCGCATCGTTCTCTCTTTTATTACGATGGATCAATAAAACTTGTTTTTGATCTTTTGATAACACGTATCCTAAAGTGCCTATTAATGGGTAGTAGTGCGTGCGTTTTGTCATATTGGTCATTGCGGAATCACCTTGCAGATTTTCTTAAGAGTTCTTATAGTTTCAGATAAGTTTATTTCATTGTAGAAGTCATGACAAGCATAAAATTTTTTCTTTCCAAGCTTTTCTATTTGCTCATTACGCTCTTTTTAGTTGTAAGTCTCACCTTTTTCTTGATGAAAGCAATTCCTGGCGATCCCTTCATGCAAGAGCAAGCAGTTCCAGAAGAAATCATGCAAGCTCTTCATGCGCATTATGGTCTTGATCAACCTCTATACGTACAATATTTCAAATATTTGAAAGGAATTGTCACATTCGATCTCGGCCCCTCATTTAAGTACGAAGGTAGAACGATCAATGATATTATCAAGGAAGGATTCCCGATTTCAGCAACTCTTGGTCTATTTTCGTTAATTCTTGCACTCTTTTGGGGAATTTTATGGGGCTCGATTGCAGCATTCTATCGAGACAAGTGGCAAGATCGTTGCTCTATGATTATTGCCGTTTTTGGAATGTCTGTTCCAAGTTTTATCATGGCAACCCTATGCCAATATATCTTTGCCGTGAAACTTGCCATCTTGCCGATAGCCAGATGGGACTCATTTTCTCATATCATCCTCCCCTCTATTGCTCTTTCATCTTTCCCTATGGCATTTATAGCAAGGTTAACACGAACATCGATGGTAGAAGTTCTTGAAAAAGAATACATTCTTACAGCAAGAGCAAAAGGTCTTTCAAGCATCGCTATTTGGAAGAATCATATTTTAAAAAACAGTCTACTTCCGATCATTTCCTACATCGGCACACTTTTTGCAAATATTGTTACAGGAAGCTTTGTTGTGGAAAAAATATTTGGAATTCCAGGACTTGGGGCTTGGTTTGTCAACAGTATTTCAAATCGAGACTATACGATTATTTTAGGATTAACGATTTTTTATAGCTCTCTTCTCATGATAACAATGTTTTGTGTCGACTTTCTTTACTATTTTATTGATCCACGAATCAAGTCAAAGGTCTCATTACATGACAATTAAAAGTATCGTGGTCCCAAAAAGCATCAACTATCGTGAAGATAGTTGGCGCCGCTTAAAAATGAATAAATCAGCTATGATCGGTCTTTGCTTTCTGATTCTATTGATTATTTTTTCGATAATCGGCCCTATGTTTTCTGACGTCACCTATTACGACACAAACCTATCTTTGAAAAACACGCCGCCATGTAAACGTTTTATGTTCGGATCAGATGAACTTGGTCGCTCTATCTTTGTTAGAAGTTGCTGGGGAGCACGTATCTCCTTATTTATCGGTATTTCTGCAGCGTTAATCGATATGATTATCGGCGTTTTTTATGGAGGTATCGCAGCGATTTTTGGTAAAAAAGTTGATGAAATTATGATGAGAATAGCAGACATGCTCAACTCTCTTCCACATCTTCTTATCGTGATCTTGCTTACTGTTATCATCGATCAAGGGATCTTATCAATTATCATTGCCATGACTTTAACAGGTTGGATCAATATGGCAAGAATCACAAGAGCACAAATCTTGTCTTTAAAAGAACATGAATTCATCACAGCAGCAAAATCAATGGGAGCTTCAAAATACCGGCTACTTTTAAAGCACTTATTCCCTAATTGTCTTGGAACAATCATCACGACAGTGACTCTTACAATTCCTCATGCAATATTTACAGAAGCATTCCTCTCTTTTCTAGGATTAGGAGTTCAAGCTCCCTTTGCTAGTTGGGGAACAATGGCATCAGATGGACTTCCAGCAATGTCATTTTATCCATGGAGACTCTTTTTTCCAGCAGCTTTTATTAGCTTAACAATGTTAGCGTTTAATATGTTAGGCGATGGAATGCGAGATGCATTTGACCCAAGGTTAAGAAAATGAGCCAATCACAAAGAGAAATTCTTAAACTTACAGACGTTTGTGTTTCTTTTAAGACCCTCTACCATAAAATTCAGGCTGTCAAGCACGCCTCCTTTGAACTCTATAGAGGAGAATCCCTTGGCATTGTTGGGGAATCAGGATGTGGGAAAAGCGCTCTTGTTAAAACAATTTTAGGCCTAAATCCAAAACAAACAACAGAAATAGAATCTGGTGAGATCTACTATAAAGGCAAAGACCTCCTTTCTATGAATGAGTCTGGTCTAAGAAAAATTCGCGGGCATGAAATCGGGATGATTTTTCAAGATCCAATAGCATCCCTCAACCCAACAATGAAAGTCGGATTACAAATTCTTGAAAGCTATATGCTGGCAAATCAAAATGCCTCTGACGCTGATGGTTATGAAAAAGTCATCTCCCTGTTAAATCTTGTTGGCATTTCTCATCCAGAGAGAAGATTCGAGCTCTACCCATTTGAACTCTCAGGCGGCATGTGTCAACGAATCATGATCGCTATGTCACTTGCTTGCTCACCCAATATCCTTATTGCAGATGAGCCTACAACAGCTCTTGATGTCACCATTCAATCTCAGATCTTATGGCAACTCCAGAAAATTCAAAAACAAGTCGAAATGAGTATTATTTTCATCACTCATAACCTGTCCCTTGTTGCCGGATTTTGCTCGCGCATCATAGTCATGTACGGTGGAACGATCGTTGAGAGTGCTCCAACTGAAGAAATATTCAACAACCCAAAACACCCCTACACACAAAAATTGCTCGCCTCCATTCCCAATATTCACCAATCAAAAAAGAGCAAACTAACAACTATTGAAGGCCATCCCCCGTCTCCTGATGATAAAATCCAAGGATGCATGTTCCATCCCAGATGCCCTTATGCAACTCTTCTTTGCAAAACAGAAGAACCTTTATTGAAGAAAATCGGATCAACTGAAGTTGCTTGTCATCATGCTTCGCAAGAACCAGCTCCTAAAAACGAGATGAGTTATGTCGGGGGTGGCTTTGAGTAAATCACTTATTCAAGTACGAAACTTAAATGCTCACTACAATATCAAAGGAAAGCTCTTTCATGCTGTTCGCGATGTCTCTTTTGAAATTCCCACATCTCAGACTCTTGGTCTTGTTGGAGAATCTGGCTGCGGCAAGTCAACGATTGGAAAGCTTCTTTTAGGCCTTATCCCTATTTCATCTGGGGAAATCCTTTATGAAGGGTATTCCATAAAAGACATGAAAAAAGGCGACTTATTTAACTTAAGAAAACAGTGCCAAATGGTTTTTCAAGATCCATACGGCTCTGTAAATCCACGCATGACTATTGAAGAAATCATAAAAGAGCCCCTTCAAATTTTTAAAATAGGAACAAACAAATCAAGACAGGAAAAAGTTAGAGAACTCCTTTCTCTTGTCGACTTAGATGAATCTTTTGCAAACAGATACCCACACGAATTATCTGGTGGACAAAGACAACGCGTCGGCATTGCAAGAGCTCTTGCTCCCGATCCAAAATTCCTTATTTGTGATGAACCAATAGCAGCACTAGATGTCTCCATTCAATCACAAATCATAAACTTACTGAATGATTTACAACAAAAGTTGGGGCTTACCTACCTTTTTATTTCTCATGATCTTGCCGTTGTGAAATATTTAGCAAGTCGCATCCTTGTGATGTATTGTGGTGAAATCATTGAAATAGCTGATACAGATGATCTTTACTCAGCTCCTTTTCATCCCTATACAACAACACTATTAGACTCAATTCCTATTCCTGATCCAGTAGCTGAAAAGAACCGAAGTCGAATGATCACTTTTGGAGAGCCCCCGAACGCCTTTGAAGAAATAAAAGGATGTCCATTTGCTTCACGTTGCCAAAAGAAACTAGATTGCTGTTCTATACAAAAACCTATTCAAAAAGAAGTCGGGAACAACCACCAAGTAGTCTGTCACCTCTATACTCAAGAAAAATCAAAAAATACAACTAGCCTACAAGATGAATTGGAGCACTCAAAACACTAAAGCTATTGCTTGGGATTCGTTGGAGTTTCTTCATTTTCATCTTCTAAATCACTATCTTGAGCATCAGGACTTTTATGATGAAATAACCCAGAAGAAGGGGCTTTTTCTGCTTGATTTAAGCTGGAGCGGCACACCCAAACTTGACACTTAGCTTGCTGCATAATTTTTTCAGTTACAGGTCCAAGAGATGTAGGTTTTCGCGCACCTAAAATCA
The DNA here is from genome assembly GCA_964350315.1 of uncultured bacterium. Classification (GTDB taxonomy): domain Bacteria; phylum Chlamydiota; class Chlamydiia; order Chlamydiales; family 2-12-FULL-49-11; genus JAJZEO01. The sequence continues at coordinate 79,473 of CAYGJD010000001.1, read as the reverse complement.
ATAGATCAAACGACTCATTTTCAACTATTTCACAAATCGCGCGAATCACAGAACGAGAACGGACCATTTTCACAGAAACTTTCACCTTCTTCTCTACTGCAATTGCTTGAGCTCGGCTTAGAACAGCTTCAGAATAACTCTCTCTTTGTAAAAGAGGTGTATTTATTGGCATCATATAAGAAACTTCAACAACATGGACAATCGTAATCTCTGCATTATAAAGCTTTGCTAAATCACATCCAATAATGACAGTTTCAGTAGCTAAATGCCCTCTTGTAGGCAACAAGATCTTTTTGATCACAGACTCTTTATAATCTTCTACCTTAATCTTTTCAATCTTGACAGTACCGGTCGGAGAAATATTATGCCTTCGTCTATGCATGAAATACATAATAAGACCCATCACTATCCAGGCGATTCCCAAATAACGACCATCTGGTTTTGTCACAACAACAAGGCACCACACAAGAAACGTTGAAATCACTCCAATAATTGCGGTAACCGGAATTCTATATTTGCCAAAAGGGATATTGAAAGGGACGCGGAAAGGTCTTTCCATGTCTGGAAACTTGCATCTGTGAATGATTAAGGAAAAGTGTGCACAGAAAAAAGCAAGCATCGCGCCAAAGTTGTACAGATCGGCAAGAAAAGACATTTGTCCCCTACTCCAAATGACAATTAAAATTGCAAATAAAGCAAAGATCATCAAAGAGATGTAAGGAGTTCTATATTTTTTATGGAGATTGTAGAACATTCTAGGCAGCTGGAAAAACTCTCCCATATTAAAAGAGAGCCTAGACGCACCCATCAAACCAGCGTTAGCAGCAACCATCAAGATTACAGCTCCTAATAGTCCTACCCATGGGCCTAATATTTTACCACCGTATGGAAGAGCCTGCACAATTCCTGCAATCGGATCTTCTAAATAAGTTGTTGATATTGCTTGCGGAGTGAGTGCTGATATTGCAACAACTGAAATCCCTAAATAAACAACAAGCAACGTTCCCATTGCCATCATGATCGCTCTTGGAACTGTCTTTGATGGGTTTTTTGCCTCAGCAGAAAGTTGAGCCATCGACTCAATCCCTGTGTAGGCAACCATGGCCATAGCAACCCCATGGAAAAACTCTGTCCAAGAAGGTGACCACAACTTATCAGCCCCTCCAATTGTGATATGCTTAAGAAGTTCAGGCAAACGAACTAAAGCAATAGAACCTATCACAACAATAGATAATTGTGTCACCACAGTCAAACTAGTCAAAACAATAGAAAGTCTTGTAGAGTGCTTACTTCCTTTTATGTTTATTCCCAATAACCCTGCGATCAAACATACTGTAAATAAGATCTTGACCCATATCACTTTCAAAACAGGCAGAAAAAACGATAAATAAGGAGCTACAGCATAAGCCGAAATTGCAATCGTCACAATGTAATCAAGAAGAAGTCCCCAACCAGCAATGAAGGAAATCAAATCATTAAACGTTTGCCTTGAATAAGAGGCAGAACCACCTGAATCTGACATAATCGAAGACATTTCAGCATACGTAAGCGCCGTACACACAAAGACAACACCAGCAAGAAGAAGAGCAATCGGAGTAGCACCTAGTGAATAAAGTGCTGTAATACCTAAAGCATAATAAATTGAAGAGCCGAGATCGCCATATCCAACCGAAAACAGGTCGAATACACCTAAAACTCTCTTCATTTGCCCTTTATCTATCTGAGCAATTTTTTCTCTTGAGCCTTCTTCTCCCATACACCTTGATAAATAGCTTTAAGTAGACTATAATTCCAATAAAAAGAGGGGCTGTATGCTAATTCAAGAAGTAAAATTAGGAAATTTTACACAAAAAGCCATTAAACTGACTCAGAATCAGAGCCTCTCACCAGAGTGTCAAAAAATTCCAACCGAAGATTTAAATTTTTTTCTTACCCTTCATGAGAAAACAAAAACGCAACCTAAAAAAGTTCTTAACGAGTTGACTGATTTTTTAATCAGATACCCAATTGTACCTGAAGTTCTATCATTAATGGCTTACAACTATATTCAACGAAACAAGATCAAAAGAGCTGATGAAACGATCGCATTCAATTACAAACACAACCCCGACAATCTCCTCGTAAAAGTCAACTACGCAGACGTTTGTCTCAGGCAAAGAAAAAATAGAGAGATTGATGAAATTTTTGAAGGGACATACGATTTACAAGAACTCTATCCCGATAAAGAAGAATTTTATTTTGAAGATTATAGAGCCTTTCATGTCGTCTTAGGTCATTATTTCTTTGATTCTAAAGAGAATGAACGAGCAGAAGGACACCTACTCCTTGCATCTAACATTCAGCCAAAACACCATAGCGTGATATTCCTAGCTAAGAAAATTTATAAGAAAAAAAGAACCCCTATACTAAGTCTTTGGAAAAAAGAGTCCCAGAAAGAAACATCTGCTTTAAACATCTAATCCGCGCTGATCATTACTAGCGCATTTTTGGTAGTTGGAAAAGAACATCTTCTTCTGTGTAAACAACTTCTTCTGTTGTTTCAACACCCAGATCCATCAATCTAGCAATACATTTTTGAACAATATCTTCAGGAGTTGAAGCACCTGCACTTAAACCAACAACTTTTACCCCTTCAAGCCACTGAGGGTTAATTTCTTCCTCGGAATTAATCAAATAAGAAGGGATCTTTCTATTCTCACCAACTTCACGAAGACGGTTTGAATTTGAACTAGACGGGTCTCCAATTACAAGAATTAAATTTGCCTGAGACGCAATCTCTTTTAGGGCCATCTGTCTATTTGTTGTTGCATAGCAAATTGATGTCGTAGGTAAAGTTTCAATTTGAGGATAGCGGAGCAATAAAGCATCCCTGATCTCTTGCACATCATCTAAACTTAACGTAGTCTGAGTGAGATAAAATAATTTTTCCTCTGTAGAAAAGGTAAGGTTCTGAACCTCTAAAGCTGATTCAACAACAGTGGTTTTATCTGGAGCTTCTCCTGCAGTGCCGATCACTTCAACATGATTTCGATGACCGATTAAAATAATATGATAACCTTTATCTGCAAATCTTTTAGCCGCTGAATGAACACGCGTAACAAGACCGCATGTTGCATCGATCTCAATTAAATTCCTTCTCTTTGCATGCTCCCGAACCTCTGGAGAGACGCCATGAGCTGAATAAATAATTCTCTTACCTTCAGGGACATCATCCAGATCTTCAACAAAGATTGCCCCCATGTCCTCAAGCCTTCTGACAACATGCATATTGTGTACAATATGGTGCTTAACCCAAATGGGAGCTCCCCACAATTCGATCGCTCTTTCTACAGTTTCGATCGCTCGATCAACGCCTGCACAGAATCCCCGGGGTTTAGCAAGAAATAATTTCATGAAAAGAGATTACCGTTTATAGAATTTAAATTCCAGCCCTTAGAATCAGCTAATAAGAACTATTTTCCTACTTAACATCAGCAGCTAGTCTAAAGCCATAAGTTCTATTCATAGTACCTGGATTATTTCTATGCCTGTAAGAACAGCGCATATCCTCAGATAAACTCTTCCAACATCCACCTCTTAAAACACGATACACACCTTGAGCAGGGCCTGTTGGACAGAACGGCTCATGTATAGAGGTTTCGTAATAGTTATACCCATACCAATCTTCGCACCACTCATAAACATTGCCAGCAATATCAAATAGGCCATTATCATTTGGTGGATAGCTCATTACAGGAGTTGTGTCTGAACTGAAATAATTTGCTTGTGTTCTTTCAATAGTTGTTCCACATGGATAAACATTTTCATCTTTTCCACAAGATGCTGCAATCTCCCACTCAGCTTCTGTTGGAAGACGCTTTCCAATCCACTTTGCATACGCTCCTGCACCATACCAGCTAACACCAACAACAGGATGTTTTGTATATCCAGATTCAATAATTAATCTTCCGCCAACGCGTTTAATTCGCGAATCTTTTAGTAAAATCATGTCATTATTATCTGCATTCTTTTCACTCCCCATCACCTCAAGAAACCGAACAAATTGTTCATTTGTTACAGGATGGATATCAATTGCGAAAGCATTAATCTCAACTTTGTGGCGCGGCTTCTCATCACGTGCACCAACATTGCTGCCGCGCATGTATTCACCTTTCTCCACAATGCTCATTTCAGTCATAATTGGTTCAATATTCGTGACTTCTTTTTTCTGCGGCCTGTAGGGCTCCACAACTTTTGCTGCTTGAAATATCGCACCTGGATCTGGCTCATATTCAAGTTTCTTTAATTCAGAAGGCTTTATCAAAACCTCCATTTCTTCTTTTGGCTGTTCCATTGTTGCAGTTGCCGTATTTTCAACTAAATTAGTAGCAGTAGCCGCAACCTCTTCAACCTGTTTTTTTGGAGCTGGAACTTCTGGTTTATTAATTGGATTCACTCGAGTCACAGAACCTGTTTGAGTCAGCTGTTGTTCAAGAGAAGATAAGACATTACTTTGCACGTAACTAGCCCTCTCTGGAGGAGCAGCCTTGGGCGGTTGTTTTTTCACAGGAGGTTCAACTTTTTCTTCCTCTTTCACTACACGCTTAATCTCTGGCTCAACATCAGAAAGTTCTTTTTTGCCTATTTGTTCAAGCAATGCGGTTAAAGAGTCTGGTCTCTCTGTTGGATTTTGTCTAAGAGTTGACTCAATTAAAAGATCCCAATCCCTTTTCAAATCTGGTTGGGCACTCGAAGGCATTTTGAAATAACCCTCTGGCAAATAACCCATTAATAAAAAATATGCCAAAATACCAAACGCATAGACATCGCTTTTTAAACTTGTGGAATTTCCCCCACCAAGCTTTTGTTCTGGGGCCATAAAAGCATAGTTTTGCAAGAAAGAACGATGAAGCTTTGACACCTTTATCTTATCAGAGTTTTGAGACGCAAAACGTTTTTCGATTTCTAATCCATTCAGCTCAGGAGAAATTTCTAAAGCCTTTGCAACAGCAACCAAAGTTCTTGTTAGGACTGTTCCATAACCAATAACAGAACTCAAACCAACATCTGTTAGATAAATATGAGGAATATCTTCCTTAAATTTTCCCACCAAAATATTGTTCAACTTTAAAGAACCATGGTGCATGGTTTTACCATCAAAGCGAACACTATGAATATAATCAAGCGCATAAGCAACTTGGCGAAGAATTGCAAAAACACCCTCTTCAGTAAGCCTTTTACTCAAACTTCCTAAATAAGAAGAAAGGTTTACACTTTCACCATAGGGATCGGCAATATAATCAGTAACGAGGTAATAAACGCCATCTTGAGAAGATACTGTATGAACTTTAGCTAAATTTAAATGTTCTAAGGAACAGGCTTTGCCTATTTCTGCTTCAAAACGCTCTAAAAAACCATCAACACTTACAAGCTCATTCGGTAGAACCTTAATTGCGTAACGTTTTTTCATGAACTTATGTTCACCAAGATAAAGATCACCTAATGGTCCTTTACCTATTTGAGAAATGATTCGAAAATCGCCTAATGTTTCTTTATCCAACTTAACTAGCCCCTCTTTCACAATGTAGAGTTCCAGTTTAACAAGACGATTCTTTTTTTTCGAGAAAATCCATTACCGAACCCAGCATATGCATCGAAGTGATCTCATCACCTTCATGAACTTTGAAGCATTTCATCACATCTTCTGCACGTTTAAGATATTGGTTTTTTTCTGTGATTTCCCACAGAGCCAATAGATTAGCTAACTGAATACTATTTGCAGAAGGCTCTCTTTTATCTGACAAATCAAACCTTGTATAAAAGAGGGTGAATTTTTCAGGCACATCTGAATAAGGTCCATCTTCAAGACCAAAATTTTCTTCGACAATCTGACAATATTTTTCAGCCTGAGAGAGGTAATCACCTTCTTTAGTGTAATGATAAAAAGTAAGCAGCATTGAAATTACGCCGACATAATCATCAAGAACTCCTGCATATTTCACTTCTCCATCACAATAACGTCTAAAAACAACCTCTTTCTTGATAAGGTGATCTCTCATAAAATCTAGCACTTTTTTTGCTAAGACAAAGTAACGATTTTCATCCAAAAGAGCCGCCGCCTTAACAAAAACTTTCACTGCATTGACGTTTAAACTCGTTAACATCTTTCGATCATTTATTAATGATGACAAGCGTCTTTCTACTCTTTTTGCGAAGATTTTTTCATGGATTTTTTCAACTGAAAGAGTTTTATCTGCTCTTTGAAGAACATTTCTACCATGAAAGTTCCCTTTCTCATCGACGCCAAAGTGCCTTTCTGCAGCCCTCAACTCTTCCTCATTAAGAATTTCACTAAGCTCTTCATGACTAAAGGTAAATTCTTTTCCCTCTATCCCGTCTTGATCTGCATCTATACTGCTTCGAAATCCTTCTCCCTCTACGTAAAGATCGCGCTCAATAAAACCTAAGATATCAATCGCTGTTTTTTTATAATCCTCAACGCCATAGTTAACATAGGCCTCAAGATAACAACTCGCCAACAAAACATTGTCTATTAACATCTTTTCAAAATGGGGTATTTTCCACTTTGGATCAATCGCGTACCGGGCAAATCCGCCACAAATTTGATCATAAATTCCCCCATCTCTCATTTTATCAAGAGTCAACCTGACAAAATATTCGCAACGCCCCTCTTCTTTCTTTATCCCATACTTCATCAACGTTTCAAGTTCGTAGTTAAGAACAAATTTCGGGTCATTTTTCATGCCACCAAATAACGGATCAGTACTTTCAAAGAAGGTGGCAATTCCACGATAAACATCGCCCTCATCAAAAAGCTCACTTCCCTTATAAACTGCTTGATCACGAAAGAAATCAACAACAGAACTGGCATGATCATAGAGAAGTTCTTTTTCATCACTTTGCCAGAGAGATTCAATATGTTCTCCGAGCTCTATTATTCCCATTAACCCTTGGCTAGATCTTTTGGGCAAATAGGTTACAGCATAAAAAGGTTTTCGTTCTGGGGTAAGAAAAATATTCAGAGGCCACCCACCACTGCCATTCATCAAAGCTTGAGCAAATTTCATATAAGTTCGATCAACAGTAACTAATTCTTCAGAATCAATTTTGATACAAATAAAAGAGCGATTAAAAATTTCAGCAACTTCTGAGTCAGAAAAACTCTCTTGTTGCATTACATGACACCAATGACAAGCTGGATACCCTATCGATAAAAAAATCGGCTTATCTTGTCTTACGCTATCACGAAAAGCTTCTTCATCCCAAGCCTGCCAATTAATCGGACTATCTGCATGTTTAAGCAAATAGGCCGATTTTTCTTCGCCAAGTTGGTTCTGGAAATGTTCTTTCATTATTATTTATTAATCGTTTAAATTTTAAATAACACCGAGCATTCTAGCAAACCACCATGCAAGCATTAACACGCCAATTACGCCGCCTGCCCACATAAGATTTGATAAGTTCCGAAATCCACCAGAAGATCCAGGTCTTCTTTCTAAAGTCCCAATCCCAAAATCAAATTCATGTTTTGCATTCGGCAAACGAAACACCTCAGGGTGTTCTCTTGCCATTATTTCAATATCAAGTCCTAAAAAAACTGCATATTGACGCATGAATCCATACATGTAGACTGTTGAGAGAAATTTTTCGATGCTTCCCTCTTCAATCGCTTCTAAATAATGTGATCGTATCGATGTAGAACTTTCAACTTCCTTAAGTGAAAGGTTTAATTCTTCCCTCTTTGTCCGAAAAGTTTCACCGACTATTTTTGCATCTACTACCATAAAATTCCTATTGGTTAAGAGAGCCTCATTCATTATGCAGGAATTGCACAATATCTTCAACTTCTGGTATCATCTACAACAATTATGAGTAATACTTTTACAACAAACATCAACCCTCACCAGGGGGATAAACTTCGTAGCTATGCTGAACAGAACAGTTTAGATATCACCGTCCCTCCCTACTCTGTTTTTTCTGCAAAAAGAAAAGGGCTGTCGATTACCTATTACAAATCAGGCAAACTTGTTGTTCAAGGAAAAGATAAAGACGATTTCATCCGTTTTGTGTTGGAACCTGAGATTCTTGAAACACTTGAATACTCACATCCAATCACGCAAGTTGACTCAACACCACACATTGGAGTCGACGAAGCAGGAAAGGGCGATGTCTTTGGTCCTCTCTGTATCGCAGCACTTTATGCAGATGAGAAAGGAATCGAAACACTACTTGAAATGGGAATTAAAGACTCAAAGAAGATCACAGACAATGTCATTCTTAAGCTGGCAAAAAAAATCAAAGCATCGTTTGACTACGAGGTTTTTATGATATTCCCTTCTAAGTACAACGAGCTCTACCTAAAATTTAAAAATCTCAACACCCTCCTTGCATGGGGACACTCACGCGTAATAAACACAGTCGTGACAGGAACAAAATGCAAAAATGTCCTCATCGACCAATTTGCCTCAGAACATGTCGTTGCTAACGCTGTAAAAAAACTTAACCTAGACGTCAATCTAACCCAGCGTCATAAAGGGGAAAGCGATCCTATTGTTGCAGGAGCGTCTATACTAGCAAGAGCTGCATTTGTTGAAGGAATAGAGAAACTTGGCAAGCATTACGACATGGAATTACCTAAAGGCGCTTCAAAAGCCGTTGTAAAAGCAGGAAAAGACTTCATAAAGAAACATGGTAAAACAGAACTTTCCCAAGTTGCTAAACTTCACTTTAAAACTATTTTAGAATTCGACGTTTGAAAAAAGAATCATCATTAAGACTACAAACCCTCGCAAACCCCAACAGACAGTTCTAAACCAATTTGAGGTAAGCAAAATATTGTGCATCTTGTGAATAAACAATAAATCTCTGCGGTGCCGCTTGATTCGTAAAATCCAATTTACAACCCAGATCAAGAGCATTAGCCCAACATTTATATAAGCAAAAATTCGGTATAAATGATTGTCCTTAAACGTGAAAGCTAAAATGACCGCAGTAATCGACTCAATAAAATGTATCGGACCAACCAAATACCCCATATGAATAAGGTCTAATTTCTCATAGGTGGAAAACTGGTCTTTAAAACGTCTGTACAATGGCAGGTAGACCGATTGAACAAAAAAAATAATCCCTACCATCATCCAAGTCATATAAGCATGAAGCAGCAAAAGAATCTCAATAATTAAAGCTGTCTTCAACTAAACCACTCTTTCTTTACGTAAATCAATTTTGTTCGTGTAACTCAAATGATTCAATAAAGTACTTAAAGTGTTCTTCTTGGTAGTTTGGAATCTCACATTCCATAGCAAGCAGATATAGAGTGTTATTTGCTTGAATCGCTCGCCCTTTGAAATAGACTTGGTCGGTTCTAATAAAAAAGTCCATACCAGGATAGCCTTGAACTTCAACCAAATCAGCAAACAAAAGTCTATTTTTATGATTTTGAGCAATCAGTGTATTTAAAAAGTGCTCAAGATTTTTCACAGCATGTTCCTGATTCACTTCTCCAGGATATTGAGCGATCAAAACCATAAAAACTTCTTTTCTCTGGTGGTCTGCAACATAAACGTAATACTGAAGATCTTTCTCTTGCCCTTTCATCGGCATCTTTTGCTGCAAATGTTCTGGAACACGAGGAAAGCTAGCACTACACTTACCTTCAACAGAATGAACTTTTTTCCAAGTATCAAATGTCTTCTCTGAATCTTTCACTTTTGAATGAGAAAAAAGGGAGGTATCAAGAATCTTTGCACTTACTGGCTGAGCCACTAATATAAGCCCTAAACCCATTGCAAACAGCCTTTTTGTCATTCTTCTTTTATTATGTCGCATATTCCCCACCTTAAATTTACCTGTAAAATAGTGATCCCATCACGTTGAAAGAACCCATAACGATTGTTGAGCTAAACACCCAATTGATCGATCCATCGAGAATCAAAAACAAAACAGATGAAAAAAGCACATTCCAAATTGTTATCCACGCTGACAGTTTTTGGACTACCCCCAAAGTATGAAACAGAATAACCGTTTCCCATACCATAAAGACACCCTGCAACCCAATCAAACCTATTACGATAAGAGAATAATTCTCATCGTTAAGAAAAAGGGGCGTAAAGGCGTTTTTTCCAAAAAGTGCCATCAAACAGAGCCAAGAAATCAGTGGAAATATATCAAGAATGCGCGTCCAAACGTATGCATCCTTTATCTGGCAAAACGTTGCCTGTCCACAAAACACCTTCCCTGTCCAATAGAGGAAAAATGAATAGACATAGATCATTATATAACCAACTGGAATCCCAAACACAATCGCTGCAAGAAAAATCATAGAAACGGAGTGATTCATCCCAAGAGATAGAGAAAACGACTTAGACAAAACAATAACCGTTCCCATCAACCAGGCGATGAGCCAGTTATATTTTTTTAGAGAAGGATTAAACTCCCGCATAAATTTACGAGGTTCAACCATTATCCTAAAGACGTTTTTGCTTCTACATTCAGCCATAGTTTTTAAATAACAATTTTTTAATTTATTTACCTTATATTTTAAGAATAAATATTAAATTATAATTTTACAAACAAAATCGACAATAATTAATTAAGGATAGAACAAAGACTTACGTAATTAACATGGTTTTAAAATACGATTAAGGGCTTCTTTAATCACAGGGTATCTGAAGCGAAAGCCTGTATCATTAAGCACATTAGGATAACATCTAGAAGAAGAAAGCAGAAGCTCATCACCCATTTCAGCCGTAACCAATCTAATTATGGATGCTGGAACTTTAGGGCCGAGCTGTCTTTTGTAATAATTTGCAATCGCAGTAGATATTTCCCGGTTAGTAATTGGGCTAGGAGAAACAACATTTACAGGACCTGCGATCTCATTATGAAACATGCAATGAATGATAGAACTTATTGTATCATCAAGAGTAATCCAACTAACATACTGTTTACCATCACCTAACGCACCCGACACTCCAAGTCGTATGGGCCAAACAAGCTGAGGGAGAGCTCCCCCATTCATGCTAAGAACCAATCCAAATCTCAAATGAACAACTCGTATGTTTTTACGAATTAACATTTTAGACGATTCTTCCCATGTCTTAGTTAAATTCGATAAAAAAGACCTTTCTCCACATTCGCTTTTCTCATCGAGTTTTTCAGACCCCCGATCGCCGTATATTCCTATTGCTGAAGATTGTATAAAAACCTTAGGCGGATGACTTAAAGACGCTAAATGGTGAACCAACTTTTTAGTAGCATCAACCCTACTACGGGTTATTTCCTTCTTTTTTTTCTCAGTCCATCTAGCAAATACCTTCTGACCCCGTAAATGAATGACCGCATCGAAGTTTTCTAGTTTTTTTATCTCAACTTCACCAGTACGATCGTCAAAAAACACTGTTTTTTTCAAAGTCGATCGGTTTCGAGTTAAAGTATGAACCTCGTGGCCCATGCACTCCAAAAAGATCTTTAAGTTCCCTCCGATTAGACCGTTAACTCCACTAATCAGGACCCTCTTTTTAGTTGCTGTATTATACTCCTGATGAAACTCTAAATCCTTTAACATAGTTTCATGTCGAAAAGAAAAAAAAGCTTTTAAAAACTTTGCATATCGCTTTTCACGAAGATTTCGAAAAAACCATGAGTTTTTTAAAGAAAATTCTATGCGCTCAGTCACTTCACAAGCATCTATAGAATGAGGTCTAAGCTCTACTTTGAGGGCAAACCTTTTAACAGGCCCTTTCTCTTGAGTAATTCTGAATACATTTTTTTGGGAATCAATCAACAAGCGAAACACAACTTTTCGACTACAAAACAAAGACTTCAAAAGGTAAACAAAACGTATTTGATTCCCTTCTAACTCTTCCTCGCTAATTACAGACCATTTTTGCCAAGAAGGCAATCCGCGAAGAATGGCTTTTTTCTGTAGATGCCATTTATATACGGCATCTACAGGTTGCCTAATAAAAGTTCTTAAGACAATTTTTTTTGACCTCATTAAAGCCCATCTTTGCATAAACTAAAGTCGCACCATGCTAAGGCAATAAGGAATTCGAATCAATAAATACTTATTTACTTATCTTTTTTACAGCAGCTGCTCATCAATCCATTTAACTTTCCAAGGAAACTAAGCCCCCAAAGACCAGCTAAACCAATAATAGCAAAGGCAATATGCGCTAACATCGAATAATCACCCTGTGCAGCACCACCAAAGATCATGCTTAAAAAATTGTAGTTAAAAAATCCTACTAAACCGTAGTTTAAAGCCCCGATCAGTATCAAGATCATAGATATAACGCCAGTAACGAACATGGTATTTCTCCTTTATGTTCAAGTTCTCTGACATTTACAATACTTATGAAGCATTTTTAGTCACTAAAAACATCTATTTTTTATATATTTGATTCTTTAAAATAAGCAAAATCTGAGGTTAAGTGCGTGGCTATAACAACTATACTAACCGTTGGGATCGCTCTATTAAGTGTAAGTCCCAACTCCTACAACTCCTTAAAAGACGATATACAGAACATAAATCTAACACACGTAATGAGTATGCAAGCCTCTTATTTAGCTGCTTATATCATGGCCAATTCCCATTTAGACCTTAACCTCTACTCCCAATGTCAGGAACAATTTTCATCTCCAACTATTAACAATATCGCTAAATACACAAAAACGCTTGGAGAGATAAATCTTATTTTGGGCTACTCAACAGCTCTATGTGTTTTAGAATTTATAGATAAAAACATAACGCCCTTTCCCAAAGCGACATACGCTCTTGAGCAAATTATGAAAGCCTACATCATTGGAGGTCCAATATGTCTCATATCTCAAAGAATTATCGGCGCACCTAGACCAGTAAAATCTAAAGATTCCTCTTGGAATTTTGGAGCTACATCAACAGGGGTATCAGGCCACGCTCTTTTTTCTGCTATACCCTTTTTTGTTCTTTCAAATCTTTCAAACAAGTTTTCTTCGAGGGCAATTCTTTCTTCAATCGCTCTACTTGGGGGATTTTCAAGAATTATTCATAAAGCTCACTACCCCTCTCAAGTTTTACTCGGCTGGATGATCGCAAAAAATGCTGCCGATGTCGTCACAGCGCCTGCAACCTCCTCAAAGTCAATGAACAACAAAAGCACTCCAACTCTTATGACAGACATGGAATTTAACCCCCTGTTTGTAAATGGTAATTTAGCAATATCTTGCAATTTCTCCTACTAATCAGATATTGACTTAAGCACCCTAAATTGGTAATATTTCGCCCTATGGATGAAAAACAACTAAAGAATCTCCAAAGACTTGCTCGAATCGCACTATCTGAGGAAGAAGAAAAAAAATTTCTTACGAATCTTAAGAATATCTTAAGCCACGTTGAAAAAATGAACGAGGTAGACACCGAAGGCGTTGAGCCATGTGCTCACGTAATCGAGGGTGTAACTGCCCCTCTTAGAGAAGACGTACCAGAAAGACTGATCCCTCGAGACCAATTTCTTAAAAATGCCCCTGAACATATTGGCGGGATGATCCGCGTACCAAAAGTGCTTAAGGACGAACTATGACCATTAAGACTCATCTATATAAGACATCTGCTCGTGAAATTGCGAATGCCGTTAGAAAAGGAGAGCTTACCGCTCAGGAAGTCGTTGCCTACTTTACAGCAAGAATCGACGCCTTTGATGATAAAATCGGATGTTTACTACTAAATCTTACAAAGAAGGCAATGCAAAGAGCTATTGCAATCGATGAAAAGCGCAAACGCGGCGAACCTCTTGGCAAGTTAGCGGGGGTCCCTATCATCCTTAAAGACAACATACAAATTAATGGCGAAAAAACGACCTGCGCGTCAAAATTCCTCGAAAACTACGTCGCCCCCTTCGACTCAACAGTTACAAGGCTCATTGAGGAAGAAGATGGTATTATTATTGGGAAATCAAACCTTGATGAATTTGCCATGGGATCATCGACTGAATACTCAGCCTATAAAAAGACCTACAATCCATGGAACTTAAAATGCACGGCTGGTGGATCCTCTGGAGGATCAGCTGTTGCAGTAACAGCAGGACTTTCTCCAATAGCTCTTGGTTCAGACACAGGCGGATCTGTTCGCCAACCTGGATCATTTTGTGGTATTTATGGATACAAGCCTACATATGGAAGAGTTTCTCGATTCGGTCTTGTCGCATTTGGCTCATCGCTTGACCAAATAGGCCCTTTTGCTAGAACAACTGATGATATTGCTCTTATTATGGAAGTATTAGCAAGATCATGCAAAAACGACTCAACCAGCATTCAAAACCCGCAAGAGCCCTATCTTGATGAACTTGACACCTCTATCCGAGGAAAAAAAATAGGCGTTCCCTACTCAGCTTTTGAAAATACATTAGAGCCTGACGTTGAAAAAGCATTTAACAATGCAATAGAAGTTTACAAGTCTCTCGGCTGTGAAATCGTTCCTATCGATTTAAAAATGCTTAAATACTCAATTCCTATCTATTACATCATTGCAACAGCAGAAGCATCGACAAACTTAGCAAGATTCGATGGAATTCGCTACACCAAGAGATCTAAAGAAGCAACAACCCTACAAGAAGTGTATGAAAAATCTAGAAACGAAGGGTTTGGAGCTGAAGTCAAACAAAGAATACTTCTTGGAACATACGTTTTATCTGCCGGCTACCAAGATGCTTATTACAAAAAAGCACAGCGAATCAGAACTCTCTTAATTGAAGACTACAAAAAAGCCTTTAAAGCATGCGATGTTATAGCTCTACCTACCGCACCAACCACATGCTTTGAGATTGGCGCAATTCAAGACCCTGTTACCATGTACATGCAAGATATTTTCACAATCTCAGCTAACATGGCCGGCATTCCTGCAATGAGCATCCCAGCTGGATTTGATAATAACAACAAACCAATTGGCCTGCAACTCCAAGGACCTCAATTAGCTGATGGGCGTATCATGCGATTTGCGCATCACTTTGAAAAAGAGACCTCTTTTTCCTCTGCTTTCCCCCCTGAATTTGACAAAGAGGTAAACTAATATGAGTAAGCCAGATTACACTGAATGGGAACCAGTTATTGGTCTTGAAGTCCACGTTCAATTAAATACTCGTTCAAAAATGTTTGGGAGCGAGCCAAATCAATTTGGCGATGAGCCAAACTCCAACATCGGTTACGTCGATACAGGACAACCGGGTGCTTTACCTGTAATCAATGGTGAGGCCGTAAAAAAAGCTGTTAATTTTGCTCTTGCTATTGGAGCAAAAATCAATCTTGAATCTCTCTTTGATCGAAAATCTTATTTTTATCCCGATTGCCCCTTTAACTACCAAATAACACAATTTTACAAACCTATTATGGTTGGTGGGGAAATCACAACTGAAGTTGATGGAAAAACCAAGACATTTACAGTTGAGCACGCCCACCTAGAAAATGATGCCGGAAAACTCAACCACTTTCCTGAATTTGCAGGTGTCGATTACAATCGATCAGGCGCACCACTTATTGAAATCGTCTCAGATCCTTGCATGCACTCGCCAAAAGATGCAGCAGCCTTCGGACAAGCCGTAAAAGCGATTATGGAATACATCGACAGTTCAGAATGCAACATGCAAGAAGGTCACCTCAGAATGGATGCCAATATTTCTGTTCGAAAAAAGGGTGAGACAAAGCTGAGACAAAAGGCTGAAATTAAGAACATGAACTCCTTCTTTAATATGGAGCTTGCAATTGAATCTGAAATTATCCGTCAGATTGATTTTTACACAAACAACCCCGATAAAACGATCCAAAGTGGCACATACCGATTCGATCTAGAAAAGAAGAAAACCATTCTCATGCGCTCAAAAGAGACATCAGATGATTACCGTTACTTTCCAGAACCAGACCTACCACCACTTGTGATTACACAAAAATATGTTGACTTACTCAAAAACGAACTACCCGAATTGCCAAGAGCAAGATATACACGCTACGTTGAAGAATTAGATCTATCCCCTTACTCAGCACAATTACTTGTTGATGACAAACGCTTATGCGATGATTTTGAACATGGATTGCGCACTTGCAAAAACCCTAAAAGCTTCTGCAATTGGCTTACAGTTGAATTCATTGGTCGCATAAAAGAAACAGGCAAATCTCTAACTGAATATGGGATCAAAACAGAAGACATCACAAAACTTGTCAATCTAATCGAAAATGGAACAATTACCGGTAAAATTGCAAAATCAATCGCAGATGAAATGATCGCGTCCCCTGGAACTCCTCCAGAAGAAATTATCAAAAAAAATCCAGACTATAAACCAATGACAGACTTAGCAGCTGTTGATGAAATTGTTACACGCGTCCTATCTGAAAACCCTGAATCTATTGCCGACTATAAAGGAGGAAAGCAAAAAGCTTTTCAATATCTAGTCGGACAAGTGATGAAAGAAACAAGAGGAAAAGCACCTCCTGAAATCGTTGGCGAACTCATAAGAAAAAAAATACCTTAGCAAAAATTCCATGATACTGATAAAAACATGTTAAAGGTGCACCCTTATGAAAAATCTGTACGCGTCAATTGTCGTTGTTTTGCTCTCCTCATGCGCACCTTCTACGCCCCCAAAACTTTACAAACTTCAAACTCCCCAAAAAGAGTTCAAAGAAATCTACCATGAAACAATCGGCCTTGTTGTAAGTCATAAAAAATCAAAATCGATCGCCTTTGGCCCACAAAGCATCAAACCACTTACGAAAAATATTTTAAATACAATCCACCCTCCGGCTCAAATCCAGAAATCTACAAAAGACCTATCATTATTTACTAAACATGTAGGACATGAAAAAAGTGTCAAATTTTTCATCCCAGTAAGACTTCAATCATTTGTCTCGGAACTTAAGAAACAACCAAGCTTTCAAATAGAGACGGTTTCAAGAAGAGGGATCATCAACTATACATGCACTAAAGCAGACATTGAAAAAACAATCCCCAACGTAGACCTCTTAGAAGTTCATCTCACCCTTGATGATAGAGAGCACCCTCTTTCTCCATCTGAAACAATCCAAATCAGACTTCCTATTGGAAAAAAAGAGCAACTTCTCGTTCCAAAATCGGCCATCTGCAAAAACATTTTTGTTCCCTATATTTATATTCTTAATGAAGAAGGGAAACTAGAAAAGCGTAACGTAAGATTGGGCAACTCCCATGGCGATATGGTTGCTATTATAAATGGCCTAACAAGCCAAGAGCAATTCGTTCTTCCAAACTAACGCGGATGAAATTCATCAAAACTTTTTTGCAAACGACTCTTTGATATATGAGTATATCTATCTGTTGTTGCCACATCTGCATGGCCGAGCAATTCTTGAATAATTCTTAAATCAGCACCGTTTTCAAGTAAATGAGTAGCATAGGAATGTCTAAGTGTATGTGGAGTTACATTGCACCTGATATTAGAAATATGTGCTACATGCTTTACAATTCTCCATACAGCCGTACGATTGAGTCTTTTTCCTTTTCTTGAGACAAAGAGCGGCACTTGGTCTTTTTCCATATTTGTTCGACAAATAAGATACTCATCGATCAATTCAACCGAACGCCTTGCAATAGGAACGATCCTTTCTTTATTCCCCTTTCCAATAACACGAAGGTCATTCTCACCAAGATCAAAAAGATTCAAGTTACACAATTCAGATACTCGTATTCCCGTTGCATACAGCATTTCCAGTATCGCTCTATCTCGTAATCCTATGATGTCTTCGCCCTTTGCAGAATTAAGAAGTAAAAGCACCTCATCTTCTGACAACACCTCAGGAATCAACTGCCAAACACGCATCCCTTCAAAAAGTGAGTCAACATTCTTTCTTAAGAAACGAAAGAAAACCCGTAAAGTTACACAAAAACGCACAATTGTACTCGATTGATAACCCTCTTCTCTTAGATAACTTAAGTAAGAAGTTAGATGATCCTCTGTAACAACATGGGGAGACTTAAAGCCTCCCCATGCAAAAAACTTAGTTAAATCGTGCCCGTAGGCTTTAAGGGTGTTCTCACAGAGCCCTTTTTCAGATGTCAGATATATGAAAAAATCAGAAAGTTCATCCATGCTCTTCTATATAGCAGAAAAACAGTTTAATCAAAACTTCCATGCATTTTACTTTGACTTAGAAGCTTTGATACTCGTCTAAATTCAAGCGCTCTAGCCTCTCTTTTTTCATCTTCAATTTCCAAATCCAAAGCTTTTTGTTTCCAGGTCAAAAACTGAGCTTTTTCATCTTCACTCTCTTCTTCTTTTTTGCCAAGCTTTTCATATACATAACTTAAAGCTGAGACTTGAAATGAAATCATCATAGCTCCCAAAGCAACAACAACAGCCTTTGCAACTGGTCCTTGAGCGAAAACAAAACTAATTCCAAGACTTAAAATTGACATAGCTATAAAAAGAACTATCGTAGCTAAATCCTTCTTAGATGAGGTCTTCATTGCCCTAAGCTCTTCCATGAAGCTGTATAAATCAAGTCCTGACATCATCACATTCATTACTAGCATCACAATAATAGAAGCAAGTAATGGGGCTCCCCCAGAAAAAATTGTTGCGCCAATAAAACTTCCAATTCCAATTGTACAAACAAATACAAGAAGAGTATTTATCAACAAGTTCGAATGAGTTTCTTTTGTTGCAACATTAATCATTCGAAGCTTAAAGCCTTCATCTATTCCCTTAATATTTGCAGATTGATCGCTACGAAGCACTTCTCGAATATCAGTATAAGACTCAAAGCCAGCTCGACGAGTATACTCAGCCTTCTTTTTTAAAACAATTCGACATGCTTCATTCAATCCTTTAACAAGCAAGCAATCTCTGACTTGATCCCAATCAGAAATCAATGGAAAATCATCGGGATTAAGTGATGATAAAATTGAACGCACACGCTCTTCAACACAAATCATTTCTCTACTTGTTAAAATCTGGCTAACATTTTCACCTACTTTCTGGCTATCTTTAACCATTGCATATAGCTCTTCACATGAATTAAAATGCATTGTTTTAGCAACTTCATCAAAATCAGATCGATTCAATCCAATCATTTCGACTAAATACTTAAACCCCTCATCAATACCAAGCTCTTTTTGCTTATTCCATTCATTTAAGAATTTACCCCCGCGAAAAGCATTCAAAGCAAAAGGAATCATCAACAGAAAATAAAGCAGAGAACCAACACCTGTAGAGATATAACCCAATACACGATTAGCAACAATAATTGCCTTTGAAACAGAAACTCTTGAAGCAGCCAACCCAACACTTCTTACAGCAACCATTGTTGCGCCACTTGCAGTTTCAACACCGCTGCGAACAAGTCGAATCTCTTCTCTTAACAAACCCTCATTATCCCTAATCAAACGAGCCTCTTTAGCGCCCTTCATCGCGCTGAACATGCAAATCGGGCCCGTCACGACCCCAAAAGTCGATGTAAATTTATTCATAACGCCAGGGTCAGTCGATGTTTTTTCAACAATCCCTCGAAGCATATCAATATTTGCAACAACGCTCCACGGATCACCTGTAAAATAACCAACTGATGAAACAAAACCACTTGAGAGATCCTTGCTCTTTTTTGGCTTGGGCAAAGTTTTAAGCGCAACTTGAGCAAAGTCATCTGTGTCGATTGCTTCTCGAACCATTTTGCCCCCAATCGGAACAACAGCGACTTCTTTAGAACAACCAGAACTTTTGCCAGAAATAACCTTCAAGCGACCTTTACGTGAAGAAATCCCAGACCCCTTCCCATTTGTCTGGTAAAGAAAAGCAGTCGGTTTTTTCTCACCTGCAATATAGAATAAAGTCGGCTCAGAAAAAGCCTGAGACTTCACCTCTCGCTCAGAAAGAACACAAGCACTATCCCCACCTAATTCTCTCAGATGAGCCAATCGCCCAAAAACGCCCGCTTCTACCCTCTTCTGGCAAGCATAGTCTCTTTGCGCAGAACTCAAGTTATGCGGCAACTTATCGGATTCGTATCCAGCTCGTTTGATAGTAAGTAATTCCATAATGTAACCTTAAAAATCGGTTTAAAATAATAAATGCGCTTTTTGGAACTAGGTTTCTGATGTTTACGCAAATATTATAACAAACAAACCAATTAATTTAAACTATAATTATACACCTTAATTATGAAGTCACGCCACCTTAGTGTCGATTTAAAGAATTTAATTGAAAAAATCATAAACGTATGATATAATAGTACTAACATTAATTATTAGGAGTTAACTATGGAAGCTGTAGCGGGACGCGAAACCCCACAAGAATTCATTCCCCCTGAAGGATCCCAGCAAGTTGGCCAAATAAACATCAACGGCCAAATTCGACCGCTATATATCCTTGTCACAGGAACACAAACCCCAACAGACCTTAGTAATATAGCTCAGAGGGTAACCCATTTATTTCAAGCAGTTGTGAGCGCACATAATATAGCTCATACTTTCTCTATTGATCGCGCCTCACAAAAAGGATTGCACTTAAGTAAAGATGGTAGAGAATTTACAAGTCAACACAATACACATGATAAGCTAGCAGCTTGGACAGCCTTCGAAAATGCTGTTTTAGGCAGAGGCGAAGGAGCGCGAGCACAACCTTCATTAGCATCACCCATGATGCCAACATCAAAGCATCATAGCCATATGCAAGTACGTCAAGTAGCAAGTAGTCCAGTTCTTCAAGCAGGAAGGCCACCTTCGCGCTCAGCTTCACGAGGTGATGAATCAGAAGGAGAAGAAAATTTCGCATCCCCTTTATTGGCTGTTGTTAATCCAGGCTCAGGACAACAACGAAGAAGAGCTGATGCAACCCACGTAAGAGGATTAGGGCGAGTCGACGAAGCGTTAAGAGGAGCAAATCGAGGACATAAAAGAAGCCACAGTGCTATTGCAGCGAGCATACAAAGACAACGTCAATTATCCGATACACAGAGACTAGCTCTAACTAGCGCAAGAGTCTCAACAGAAAGAGCCGGAAGTCCCCACCAAGCCGACTCTCTAACAAGCCATCCACGTCCATCAATAACCGCACACCCTGATACCCTTGCTCACTTCACTCGAGGGGGTATTGCCGAACTTCCGGGCGATCTTTCTCAAGATGATCAATAAGCTTGAGATGTTCCACAGGAACAAGACCCTTTTGCATTAGGATTTGAGATCTTGAATCCTGACCCCATTAGACCGTCTAAGTAGTCAATTTCGCATCCAAGAAGTCTTGGAAGCACGTTTTTATCCACGTAAACATTAACTCCATGCGAATGGAATGTTTCATCGTTTTCTGTATGAGTATTTGTGAAATCAAGGACATACTCAAAACCAGAACATCCACCAGCCTTATCTCCAAACCTTAAAGCCCAGCCACTCTTATTCTCATCGCTGCAAACTTGCTTGAATTTCTCAGCTGCCTTCTTAGTCAATGTAATCGTTGTAGCATCTATTTTCTCTGATAGGACTTTATTAAGGCGAATAACAAGCTCATCAATTTCACTCATATCCTTCCCATGAGACAACATTCCAGCTTCTAGGGTCTCCCAAGTTGCCGCACCGCAAGAAGCGCAATGTAGGCCACTATTGGTCATTTCCTGAGCAAGTTTCTGGCTCTTGGCCGGATTCTTCCCTAAAATGTCTGAAATAATCATTTCTTTATGAATAAGTAGCGATTCATTTTGCTTGCTTTCGCTCATTTAATACCTAACCTTAACTGTACCCTTCATTACCTTGCACTGGCAAGCAAGTCTTTCACAATCCTGCTCTCCTAAGAAGTCTAGCTCCTCTTGGCTGAATTCAGAAAGATTTTCAGCCCCTTCCTCAATCTCAATCACACACGTCCCGCAAATTCCTTCTTCGCAAGCAAATGGGACCCCCGCATCTTCACAACAAGCCTTAAGCGACTCACCGTCTGGAAGTTCCATTACTTCTTCATCATTAAATATAACCTTTGCCATCTCATCCTCTTCGAGCTATTCGACTACCATTAAACAGAATCTTGTAGATATTTGCAAAAAAAAAGAGAGCCAATTTGGCTCTCTATCATACTTTAAGGAAAATCTTACTCTTTTAGAGGTAAGCGTAGGGCTCGTCTTCATCACCCGTCTCAATACGCACTTCTTGCAAGAGCTCTTCTACAGTCGCTTTGAGGGTTGAAATACCTTTAGGAAACCCACATTTACGCAATATTTCGTCTAAATGAGTAATTTCTGATTCTAATAAGTCTACCTTACTCTCTAAAGCAGCAATCTGTGATTTCATTTGCTCTTCACCGCCCATATTCCCTCCTAACAGTATTATTATATCTATCCAGTATATCAAAAATTTTATTAATAATCAAGCTCTTATGAACCATGTTGATTTTCAGCCAATTAGACATAAAACACATAATAAACTGTTGAATTTAAAGTAATTATTTGTTATAATTAACTAATTATTTATTATGGAGAAACCAAAATGGACGGAACGCTTTTTGAGATGACCGACATGAGTCAAGCAAGGACTCCGCCACAAACCCCCTCTTCGACCAGCTCCACCCCCTCCCTATACGAGGGTGAAGCTTTCAAATTTCCACCCGTAGAAAATGTCACGAATTTACGCCTTGCAGATGGAAAGTATGCCATATATTCGCATTTGAGAAAAACCGAAGGCGTCTTTGCAGCTCTTCTTAAAACCTTCTCCCTTTCAAAAGAGGCAAAATCTCTCTTAGGAAGAGCTTCAACTACTGCATCAAAAGAGACAAAAGTAGAAGCAATTTTAATCTCAAAGGCTTTTGAAGCCGCCAAAGAGCTGCCTTCGCTACAATCTGCAATTTCTCTATTTTCTTCAGAACTGAGCAAACAACAACAAGAGTTCGTTCAGATCTTTCCTGAAGGCTTTAATCAAGGTTTGATTCAAACTGAAGCCAAAAAACTTTTCATCCAACATGCCGAAAGACAAGCCTTGAGTGACTCTAAAATCACTCAGATAGCAGCTGAATTCCAAGAAAAAGGAATTCAAATCACAAAGGGCGACCTAATAAAGAGCTACACAAGCGATTTAACATGCCAGGAAAACACACATAAGGCTCTTATCTCCATTGAACAAAAAATCTTACTCCTTGAAGGCGATACCTACAAACTCAGAGAGAAGACGCTTGCAAAGATTGAAGCAATCTCAGAAGAAATGACTTCTCTTGAAACAGCCTACAAACAGACAGCCTCTAAAGTTGAACTATTAATGAGAAAGTTCCAGCGTGATGAGGACTCCTTCACAGAAGAAGATGAAGCAGCTTTCACAAGACTATCTGAAAGACAAAATGCTCTTTATACAGAGCTAAGCGTAACTATTGAAAGATATGACACAGAAACGTCCTATGCTAAATATCTCGATGCTTATGTTGTTTCCATTAAAGGAAAAACCCCAATGATTGAACAGCTAAAAGAGGAGTTCAAAGACCTTCTCTCCCCTTTTATAGAAGCACGTGAGGTTAAATCATCTCCACCTACTAGAATAGAGGCCAAAATGTTTGCTATGAAAACAGCAGTACGTACAGCAAACCCAACAATTGGACCAAACCTTCCCGCTTTTCGACCATTTAATCAACTCCTCGACAATCTCCTCGAAGCAATTAAAACAAAACATGCAATAACAGCATCGCGGATTTATTATGAACTTGTCGAGTATGCCTCGCCAAACCCTTCTTATCCAAATGCTTTAGAAGCTCTTAATGCATATTCAGAGGGTGGCCAAACCGCTAAAGAAGTCTTTTTAACATTCTTCCAAAACCCTCAATCGCCCCCTAACTCACTAATAATTAACGCAATTAAATCTCTAAAGAGGCAATAAAAGTATCAATTAAAAACTAAAGTATTGATAATTAATATATTTAAATGTTATAATTTAAACATTAATTACATAATTACAGTTAAAAATTAGACAACAATTAAAATAATAAGAAAAAAATACATAATTAGGAGACATAATATGGATAGACCAATAGATTTAGGAACAGCAAGCCCTCTATTAAGAGCAGACAGCCCTCTATTAGCACCAATTGAAGGAGATATCCCACCTGCTGATAAAACTCCTACAGAGCAAAGCTTCTTTGGCAAACTCGTTCA
Source organism: uncultured bacterium (assembly GCA_964350315.1). GTDB lineage: Bacteria > Chlamydiota > Chlamydiia > Chlamydiales > 2-12-FULL-49-11 > JAJZEO01. The sequence continues at coordinate 55,362 of CAYGJD010000001.1, read as the reverse complement.
AAAAATCAGCTTCGTTAGCACACCTACTCAACTTGATGTAGATGGCGCGCAAGATAAAGCACGTGCTGAAGTTCAAAAAAAAGAGACCCGCGTAGCAGAAAGAGATGTTAAGAATGCAGAAGCAGAGGTCAAGAAATTAACAACACAACTAGAGGCCCTAAAAGCTAAAAAAGAAAAGCTAGAAGGTGAAGGAAAGGATACATCAACAATTGAAGCTTCAATTGCAAAAACTCAACCTCTCCTTGTAATAACTACTGAAAAATTAGAGTCTAAACAAGCATATTTAGCTTTGTTAAAACCAGCAGCTGAAGATGATTCTGTTCATGCTGATGAAGGTGTTGCTACTGGCAGCGAAGGCAGTGGTGATGATCTGTTGTTAGATTTAGACTCTCCTGTAACAGCTGCAGCTCCACGTCTTCCAGGCGAAATGGGTGCAGAAGAAGAAGGCGACGTTGCTGCTCCTGTAAAAGCAAATATTGATGTAGTAAAAGACTACACAATTGGTACAATGATGGGCGCAGATTATTCTGATATCGTTTTAAATGAAAAAACTGTTGAAGGTCCTGCTCTAAGAGCGGCTCTTAAGTCTCACCTATTAGTTACAACAACTGGTGTTATCTCAACAACAGATCGATCAGCAAAAGGTGGTAATGTTCAAGAGCTCGCGAAAAAAGGTGTTGAGATTGGTGTTCACAATATCTGTTCATTTGCATCAGAGATCACTGGCATGCTCATTCTTTTACCAGCAGTTGGTCTTGATCACCTAGTTGGAAGCCTTGAAGATGTGCAAGAGACATACAATACAATGACAGACAAGCTTGGCGGAACTATGGTTGCTAAAGGTGCAGCAAGAGTTATTCAAGCAGCTCACTTTCTTGCATGGGTTGTAAAAAACATAGCAGTTCTTACAGCTTCTGGCCTAACAATCGCTATCAACTCAATCCTATTTGGCATTGATAAAATTGTAAGCGGTACTGTTGCCTTAATCGTCAATGGTGCATTCAACCTTGGTCGATTTATGACTAAGAGCTGGAAAGCATTTGCGAAAACTGCTATTGGCGCTGCTGTATTAGCGGCAATTGGATATGGACTATACGCTTTTGCTACATCAACTGCAGCTGCGGCAGCAGGAGCAGGACTTACAGTAGCAGCTCCTTGGATTGGTGCAGCGATTGGTGGCTTACTAGCTCTATACTTAGTTGTACGTGGTGTAAGATATGTGCATGACCATGGATTCACACTGAATGGCTTCAAAAATGACATCGTTCATACTGTTGGAGAAGCAAATCTTAGTGAAAACATGAATACAAGAGGTGCTTTAGCACAGTCTCGCGCCTCTTATGAAGATGAAGATGAAGCTAGAGTAGATGCTCAAGACAAAGTTCTTACAACTTTCTACGGCAGTGATTCTGCAGTTGATCAAGTAAGAAGCAGAGCAGACTCAACTCACTATAGAGTGATGTCTCAGTTCATTGGCGCTAAAGATGGCGCTAAAGCCTTTGGTCGTGACTTAGCACGTACTCTATCATTCCACTGGAATGCTGGAGCAAAAGATATCTCTAGAACAGATAGAGCATTAATGCACATGAGTGATGAGCAAATGGCAGAAGCTGTAGCGGACTACAAAGTCTCTGCAACTATCACATCTAAAGAAAACCAAAATGTAGTAAAAGCAGCTCACCTTGCTGCGCTAAAAGCTGCTAAAGCACTAGCTCAAGATCAGTATCTAACTACATTGGCAAATGATGCTGAAAAAGCAAAAGATGCTGCGTTAATACTTACTGATGCCCAGCGCGCTGAAGCTCGTACGATTGTACACTTGTTATCAGGAACAGACGAACAAATTCTTGCTAACGTGAATAAGTATACATTCAAATCTGAGGTAGAAGATATTACAGGAAAAACTGTTTCTGATCTCGTAACAGCATATACTGAATCTGAAGAATCTTATGAATCAGATGAGCTTGAAATTGAAGAAAATTTCGAAGCTTACACAGCAACACACTCAACTACAATAGCTAATGCAATTGCAGAACAAAATGTTGAAGTTGCGGTGAAAGAAGTAGAGGTTAAGCGCGAACTTGCGAAAATGGAAAAAGAAGCTACAGCAATGGTTTCAGCTCTTTTTGAAAATCGCACAGGCGTAAGACACTACCTTGAAAGCAAAGGTTTTGAACTTGAATTTAACGAAGATTTAAGTGCAGTAACTATCACAACACCTACTGGTGAACAAGTAGTAATTGAAAAGCCTACAAAAGAAGCTCCGTTTAACACTGCTGCTTTTGGAACACTTTTTGACGTAGATGATGAGTATGAGTATTCAGATGAATCAATACTTGTTACTACATTTGTTGCTGAAGAAGACGAAGAAGAAGAAGAAATTGCTGGAGTAGTTAGCAATCAATCAGCAGTCGAACTTCTAAATGCTTACAATGCTTACAATGCATTAGGCACAATAGACCAACTAGGTCACCTTCGTAAGGCTAGAGCAGTAGGCGCTAAAGAAGAGGCTGTTGAAGTCCCAGCAGCACCTTCAAGACGCGAGATTAGTGAGCCTCAAGATGGACATGCTTTGACTGAAGAAGAAGAAGCACTTTTCGGCCGTCCTGTTGCTACAGCTCTTGATGGTGAAACAGACGACCTTGTTTATCGATCAGTAAGCCCTACTAGTCAACAAGGCTACAGCTTATTTGAAGATGGGGATGACTTAGGTCTGCCATTGCATGATGGAGAAGCAACCCTTGCTGCTCCACTCGCGAGAACAGGTAATGGTGACGGTCAACTATTTGGAATGGACGACTAATACACCTAGAATCTAATTTCTAAACGAACGATGCCGTGAGGGTTTTTCCCTCACGGTTTTTTTATTTTTATAGATGAATGAATTTGTCTGTTAGGCCAAGAAAGACTTCGTGGAGAGCTTCTGAGAGAGTCGGGTGTGGGAAGCAGGTGTGGGCAAGATCTTTTGCTGTAAGTCTATGTTGAATGGCAATTGTGGGAATGGGAATCAGTTCTGATGCGTTAGGAGCAAGGATATGACAACCGAGGATCTCTCCTGTTGTTTTATGACACATTGCTTTGACAAATGCTGCCTCTTTGCCTCCATTTGCATTATAGCGGGAATTTCCTACAAAGCTAAAGTTTGAAACTTTATAATCTACTCCCTTGTCTTTAAGCTGCTTTTCTGTGAAGCCTACCGAAGCAATTTCTGGATTGGTATAGACAACGTTTGGAATCGCTATGTAATCAAAAGGGTGATTCTCCCCTGCTATGTGTTGCGCTACACAAACAGCTTCATGTGATCCTTTATGTGCAAGCATCGGCTGTCCAATCACATCCCCAACGGCAAATATATTGCTTTTTGAAGTGCGAAATGTTGCATCTATTTCTACAAATCCACGCTGATCTGTTTTAATACCGCACGCCTCAAGCCCAAGATCTTTTGTATAGGGTTTTCTGCCGATTGAAACAAGAACGACATCTGCTGAAAAGGGCACTTTTCCCTCTTTTTTTTCAACTTCAAGGGTGACCCCTCTCTCATCTTTTTTTCCTGATACGACTTTAGAGTTGAAGTGAAAAATGAAGCCTCGTTTCTCTAATATTTTTTGAAAGGCTTTGGATAAGTCCTCATCAAATTCTGGCATGATGCGATCTGTGAACTCAATAACTTCAACCTTTGAACCAAGAGAGTGGTAAACAGAGCCAAGCTCAAGTCCAATAACCCCTCCTCCAACAATGATCATTTTTTCAGGGACTGTTTTTAAAGAAAGAGCCCCCGTTGACGAGATGATTTTTTCTTCATCAAAAATAAGACCGGGAAGTTGAATTGGTTCTGACCCTGTTGCTAAAACGATGTGTTTTGCTGTGATGATTTGGCCATCTACATCAATCGTAGTCTCAGATAGGAGTCTTGCATGCCCTTTTATGCGTGTCACTTTATTCTTTTTCAAAAGGTAGGCAATCCCTTCTGTCAACTTTTTTACAATCTCTTCTTTATGGGCCATCATTTTGGAGAAATTAAGTGTAGTCTCCTTAACTTCAATGCCAAAATCTTTAATCTCTGTTTGTAAAAGGTGGTAAATGTCTGATGCATGTAAAAGTGCTTTTGATGGGATACACCCAACGTTTAAGCAGGTCCCCCCGCAAGCTGTGTGTTTTTCAATACAGGCTGTTTTTAGTCCAAGCTGAGCTGCCTTAATCGCACCGACATATCCTGCTGGACCAGATCCTATATAAACAACATCATAAATTTCGCCCATTCTTACTCCGATATGATAAATCTGGTTGGCTCTTCGAGCATCTTCTTAAGATGGACAAGAAACGAAACAGATTCCTTTCCATCAATAACTCTGTGGTCATAACTTAGTGCTAAATACATGATTGGCCTGATTTCAACTTTTCCATCAATTGCAACGGGTCTTTCAACGATATTGTGCATGCCAAGGATTGCACTTTGGGGAGGGTTGATGATCGGAGTTGACAGCATTGATCCAAAAACGCCTCCGTTTGTAATTGTGAATGTTCCACCTGACATATCAGACATCGACAATTTTCGATCTCGCGCTTTTGTTGCAAGGTCTGTGATCGCTTGTGTTAATTCGATAAAGCTCATCTCATCTGCATTTCTCATGACAGGAACAACAAGTCCAGATCCTGTACTTACTGCAATGCCGATGTGTTGATGTTTATTATAAACAATGTCATCTCCGTCAAGAAAAGCATTCACGTCAGGAAATGCCTTAAGTGCTGAGATTGTCGCTTTAATAAAGAAGGGTAAATAAGTCAGCTTTGCCCCAAATTCTTTCAAAAACCCATCTTTTTCACGATTTCGTATCTTCATAATTTCAGACATGTCAACTTCATTAAACGTTGTTAACATCGCTGTTTCATTTTTGACTTGGACAAGTCGTTTTGCGATTGTCTTACGAAGCTTTGTCATCGGCTTTCTTGTAACATCATCATCTTCTTCTTCTTTCGGCATTTGACTTTGCGTTGTCACTTTTTTTTCTTTTCCGATCGATGCAAGGTAGTCATCTGTTGAAACTCGTAATGAAACACCTTCTTTTGCAGCAGGTTTAGGAACCTCTTTAGAAGCAGGTGGAGCAGTAGTTGCTTTTTCTACGACTTTCTCTTCTTTTTTTGGAGTCGGTGCAGGTTCAGCTGCAGGAGCTGCGGGTGTTGCTACATCCGTATCAATCTCAGCAATCTTGGCTCCAATAGCAAGCGTATCTCCAACTTTAACAAGAAAGGTAATTTTTCCTGAGGCTTGGGCAGGCACTTCCATTGTTGCTTTATCTGATTCAACCTCTACAATAGGATCGCCATCTTTTACAATTGCTCCATCACTCACAAGAAACGAGGCAATAGAAACCTCTGTGATTGACTCTCCAACTGCGGGTACTTCAACGCTAATTTTTGCCATATAATCGCCTTTTATTCCTTCTTTTCCCCTATTGCATCGATAATGATCTGCTCTTGTTGCACTTTAAAAAGTGCATGGAATCCTGTATCTGGTATTGAGCTTCTTGGTCTGCCTATGTATTGTACTTCTCTATCCTTAAACATCTCTTTTAAATGTGGTGAGAGATATTCCCATGTTCCTTGATTTCTTGGCTCTTCTTGAACAAAGCAAATCTGTTTAGCCCCTTTGAATGGTTCAATCGCTTCAAGAAGCACTTCTTTATGTAAGGGGAAAATTTGCTCTATTCGAACAATCGCAATGTCGTCTGCCTGAATCTCATCTCGTCTTTGTGCTAATTCATGATAGATCTTTCCTGAGCAAATGATCAATTTACGCACTTTTCTTGCCCCTTTTGTGTCATGAATTACAAATTGAAATTCTCCATCTGTAATGTCTTTAACAGTTGAGAAAGAGCTTGTTAAGCGAAGCATACTTTTGGGCATTACGACCACTAAGGGTTTTTTCTTAGTTGTCATGACTTGTCGTCTGAGTAAATGAAAAAGCTGTGCTGGAGTTGATGGGATCACAACACGCATGTTATCAAGAGCTGAAAGCTGCAAAAACCTTTCTATCCGACAAGAAGAATGTTCTGGCCCCATCCCTTCGAATCCGTGCGGTAAAAAGAGGGTAAGTCCGGAAACTCTTCCCCATTTAGTTTCAGAACTTGAGAAAAACTGATCGATAATGATTTGTGCGCCGTTGACAAAATCACCAAACTGCCCTTCCCAAACAACTAATGCGGTTGGATAGGCTATTGAATAGCCGTAATCAAATCCCATGACTCCATATTCAGAAAGTGGGGAGCTATAAACATCAAAAGGGGCTTGATTTTCAGATACGTTACAAAGTGGTGTGTAGCTATCATTTGATTCTTGATCGACAATTGTTGCATGCCTGTGAGAAAATGTTCCTCTTTTTGAATCTTCGCCTGAGATTCTCACATGAATTCCTTTTTCAACAAGAGATGCATAGGCAAGAAGTTCTGCACTAGCCCAATCAACAACTGGCTTTCCTGCATCGTTCATCAAGTCATTACGTCTACCTTCAAAAAGTTTTCGAATTTTAGCATGTGCGATAAAATCATCGGGAATCTGAGTGATTTTTTGCGTTAGCTTTAAGACTTTTTCATGAGAGATTTTCGTTTCAATTTGCTCAAAGGTTTCTAAAGCAGCTTTTATTTCAAGGCGCGATGCGATTCCTTCAATTTTCGGCTTTTCTTCTTGCGTAAACCTTGTTGCATCGTCCAAAGCCTGCGCTAATTCTTCTTGAAATTTCTTCTCCATCTGCACGACTTCTTCATTCGTTACAATGCCCTTTTCAATTGTCTTAGCCGAAAAGACTTTGTAGACATGGTCTTTTTCTTTTATTGCTTTGTATAGTCTTGGATTAGTAAACCGCGGCTCATCGGCCTCATTGTGTCCATACAAACGATGGCAATTAAGATCGATAAAAACATCGATATGAAATTTTTGTCTCACTTCAAAGGCAATGATTGCGGCCTTCATACAAGCAATTGGATCGTCTGCATTGACGTGAATAACAGGAGATGAAAATGTCTTTGCAATATCAGTACAATACATTGTAGATCTTGTCTCTTCTGGCTCTGCTGTAAAACCAATTTGGTTATTAATTACAATGTGAATAGAGCCACCAACAGAATATCCTTTGATTTTGTAAAACTGCATCACTTCATAAACAATCCCTTGCCCAGAGATCGAAGCATCACCGTGTATTAAAATGGGCAAGGCGGCATCAACATTGTCAGCAATTTTTTGTTTTGCGTGGGCCATTCCCAGTACGACAGGATCAACGGCTTCGAGATGACTTGGATTAGGTGCCAAGGTCAATTTAATTTTATGATTTTCGCGCGTCGTAACCTCTTGGCAATATCCCTTATGATACTTGACGTCTCCCAACCCCTCAGATTCAGCTGGTAGTGAATCGCTACTGAACTCATGAAACAGGAGCGAGTAGGGTTTTTTTAGAAGATTGCACAATGTATTTAAACGACCTCTATGAGCCATTCCGATATACATTGTTTTACATCCATTTTTAGCAGCCAAGTTGATCAGCTCCGACATCAGAGGAATAAAACTTTCTCCCCCTTCAAGAGAAAACCTCTTTGCCCCTAAAAATCTTTTTTGCAGGAACGCTTCAAACTCTTTAGCCTTGAATAGCTTAAGTAGAAGGTGTCTATACATATCGCTATCAAAATCTTCAGAAAAAGTTTCAATCATTGAATAAAACCACTCTTCAAAATCGCGATTTCCATGATTATTAGATTCAAAAGATATCTTTTGACAATATAAGCTTCTGAGTTTGTGGATGATTGCTTCAAGAGTTAAGACAGGGTCGCTGCATAATCCACAAGTAGGAAAAGATTTGGCCAAATCGCTCATTTCAAACCCAAGAGTTGAAAGAGAAAGTTCTTTTACTTCAACAGGAGGGAGCGTCATTGGATTAATATCTGCCAACAAATGACCATATTTTCGGTAGGAATCAATTAAAGCTCTGATTCTAAGGTCACTAGGAGCATTTGAATCAGTCCTGGCTTGTGAAGGAGCGCTTATTGTTGGTTTTGAACTAGATACAAATTCAACTCCTTGAAAAAAAGCTCCCCAGTCACCAGTTATCGCTGTAGGATCTCTTTGATATTGCTCAAGAAGATGCTCTATATACTCTTGATTACCAAAGTTTATCGGATTAAAAAAATCGTCTTTACCCATGAGAACACACACCTCTATAAGCGATACTACACACGAGCTCTTTAAAGACAATATTCGTGTAGTCAAAAAATCGCCTTATAAAGTAAGATCCTTCTTTGTTGTTAGGTCAACCCACTAGAGGCAAAATGAAGAGCGAAAGGCTAAAAAAGTTTGAAAACGAACTCCGAGACCTTGAAAAATGGCTAAATCTTGGCCTTGTGCCTAATAAAGACATCGATAAGCATAAGTTAGAAATTGAGACTCTTCGCACCCGAATCGAAGAGGAAAGACAAAGATTGATCTTTCTTAAAGAAAGCGGAGATATCGAAGACTTTACCAGCCCAAAAAAATCAAATCAAAAACAAATTTATGACCACCAATCAATTCCTGATACAGGCAGCGCTGGTAATAGCGAAATGACTAACGCTGACTTTGAGATGGAAACTGCCTCTTTTGAAGCCGATCATACAACTCTTTTTGAGATTGAAATGGCTGGTGAAGAAAAGGAAACTAAAGAGTACGAAGCAGACGAAGACCCGTATAGTGATAAAAATCGCTGGCGCAGGTCACGTGAGATCGTTGATCCAGAAAATGATGATTGGTAGTGGCTCTTGAACTAAAGAATCCCTGGCGCGCTCAATCACCTTCTCAAACTGTGGGAGGGATTTATGTGCACATCCCTTTTTGTCGAAAAAAATGCCCCTACTGCCATTTTGCAGTTTCAAGTTATCAAGAAAAATCTGTCGCCTCATACATCAAAACACTAAAAAAAGAGTGGGAAGAGAGAAAAAACCTCTTTGAAACCATTTCATCGATCTACTTTGGCGGTGGAACACCCTCCATAATCTCAGAATCATCTTTTGAAGAAATTTTTCGCATTTTCCCTGAATGCTTATCTGAAATTACCCTCGAAGCAAATCCAGAAAATGTCACTTTGGAAAAGATGCGTTTTTATCGCGACCTTGGTATCAATCGAATCAGCATCGGTGTTCAATCGCTAAGCGACAAAAGACTTGAAGCAATCGGACGAGAACACAGTGCAAAAGCTGCAATCAATGCCGTTGAAACAACTGTGAAAGCCGGATTTAAAAACATCACCATCGACTTAATGTATGATTTACCCAATCAATCTATTGATGAATGGAAAGAAACAGTTCTAGAGGCTACAAAGCTTGAAATTACCCACATCTCCCTTTACAACCTAGTCTTTGAACCAGGCGCTCTTTACTACAAAAATAGACACGCGATTAAACAGCTTATGCCCTCAGACAATGACAGCACATCAATGCTTACCTTTGCGATCAACGCCTTTGAGGATGCTGGCTTTAATCGGTATGAAATTTCTGCCTTTTCAAAAGAAGGTTATCAAGCTGTTCACAATACTTCTTACTGGAATGGAGCTCCCTTTATTGGAGTAGGACCATCTGCTTTTAGTTATCATGATAGAAAGCGGTTTCGCAACTCATCCTATATTGGAAAATGGCAAGCAGAGATTGCGGCCGGACGCGAACCGATTGACTTTGAAGAAGAACTTACCTACCCAAACGATGTCCATGAATTGCTCACAATTCAATTAAGGCTTCTAAAAGGTGTAGATCTGAGTGAATTTGCCCTTCCACAAGAAACTGTGATGAAAATCGATCAATTAGTTGATGCAGGCTATCTTAAAAAATCTCACAACCGAGTCGCTCTGACAACGCGTGGGACATTGTTTTACGATACAGTTGCATCAGAGCTTATTTAATGTACTTTGTCCACATCCCGTAAGACTCATGAATTTTTCCACGAAAAACAGCCAGGACACAAAGTAATGCCCCAACAATCAGATGATTCATGTTCGCACCGATTCCAACTCCCTGAAAAAACCACGTGGAAATCGCAAGCCAGAGACCTGCAACAACCAATAGCCATCTCATAGATCTGACAACTTCTGCTAAAGAGATGATCGAAATTACTACGACAAGTGCTCCAACTAAATGATCGCTGTCAGCAGATCCAAAAGAAAGTCCAAAAACCATCGGTGTAAACATGATCCAAACTCCAAGCGCTGCTGCAACGAGTAAAGACCAATGAAATCCGACACCGAAACGCCAGGAACCAATTAAACTAAGTGGATTTGAGGAAAAAGCAGGTGTTCTTGTGTCATCCTTTGTAGCAACACAATCACCACCTAAAAAGAAGGTTTTCCAAAACCCCTTCCCTTCTTTCTTTGCACAATAGAGAAAGTAAATAACCGCAAACATCTCATCCATTGTCAGGGTCACCATAATAAGCATGGATGATGCCGCCACAAGGCACAAAAAGCACCAATGATGAACTAGAATTGGTTGTGAGATGACAAGAATAATACTTACCATACCAAGAGGGATGACAAGAAAGGCAAAAGCAATCACCATCCACGGCATCGTTCGCCAGCGATTCTCTCCCCCTTTACACCCCATCAAAGCTTCCAAAGTATAGGCAAAAGCTCCCAGGCCAGCATCTGAGACAGGGAAAAATTGGGCTACTTTTGATGTGATCACTTCATATGTTCCATTTCCAAAAACAGGATCCCAAACAGTATCAATATAACCTAGTTGATAAGACGCTAAATAACGTGAAATTAACCACCCAACACATCCAAGCGCAATCACTGGTACGCGTTGAATCCAAGCAGAAGGATTATACGACCACCCCGGTGGAATTTCATGACCTTTTGATTCCACAACTCCAGGCAAACCAGGCACAAGAAGAGAAAAGGCGATGACTAAAACGCCTACCATTGTATCATTCATATAAATTTGCACTTGCGGAGTAGAAAAAACAAGAGGAGCAAACATGAGCCAGATTCCAGCAAAACAAACGATCCAAGGAGCAATAACGATTCTTCTTGAAAGGGCAAGCAAACTAAAAAATGCGATGATCATCCCACAAATCATGTCATTCCAAATATAAAAGAAACTTTCATACCCAAAACATATGTGTGAAATTAGAAGCCAAATACCTAGAAAAACGTTTGCAAAATGTGACCAGAGGGTCTTTTCATGTTTTTCTATTAATGCTTTTTCTTGTGTTTCTGTTTTTCTTTTGCCCATAAGTGCCTTACATGGTTTGAAGGATGAAGATCGTTTGCTTTATACCAAGACTCAGGATCCTTTTTCATATTCTCCAAAATCACCTCTAAATCAGTACTTAAATGGTGCTTTGGCTTCCAACCAAGTACTTTTTTAGCCTTTGACAAATCAAGGGTATAGTTATCGTCAGCAATCTTTACCATCCATGGTTGAATGAATGAATGTTCTTCAAAAGGAATCATATTTTGCAAAGAAACGCCGAGCCACGCCAATGATTTCGGCATCCAAAATGTATGCATAGGTTTACCAAATAAAGAGGCGCTGATCTTTTTTTGCATCTCATTTGTCGAAACAGTTTCAGAATCTCCAATCAATAAAGTCGTCTCTTTTGGCAGCGTCTTTCTTTTATCAATCGCAAGCAATATAGCATCAATCAAATCCTCTATGTGCATAAATGATGCTCCATGACTCGCATCACCAGGAAAAAAATGGCTGGCTAACTGCTTTTCATAGATACGTTGAATCTGATTAGCAATTGGGATCGAATGACACATATCATCATATACACCAGAGATACGCATAATAACAGTTGGAATCTTCCCACGATGTTGGTGAATAACTTCCTCTGTCTCAATCTTAGATCTTGGATAAGCCCATCTTCCCGCTTTTGGCGAGGTTTCTTTAATCTTTTTACCTGGGGCTTGGGGCTTGTGAACGAGCATCGTGCTTGAAAATATAAATTGTTCCACCTCAAAGTGTTGCAAAGCTTTTAAGATGTTCTTCGTCCCTTCAACCGTGATTTTCTTATACTTCTTATATTTCTGATCCTTAAAACTGTAATAAGCAGCTAAATGGACAACAGATATAATGTGCGAGCCATAAAAAGCTTCAATGTGTCGAAAGGCTTGCGCAACACTTTCAGGGGATGAGACATCGACAGGTACGAGCTCCTCATTTGCAGAAGCATATAATGCTGTCATCAATTCGAATCCAACGATATGATACTCATCGCCTAAAGCCTTAACAAGAGCCGCGCCAATCCTTCCAGCGCTGCCGCTAACTAGAATCACACCCTTTTTCTTGTCGCCAATATTTCCTTTCATTTTTGTCATACAGAGCCTCCATCTGCCCCCATTTGGGCAAAAAAAGGTGTTCCACACAAGAAAATTCTACAATTTAATTTAACTTATTGATAATTAGAAACGCTTGCAAATCGCCGCATTTTTTTTTAGCGTTAAATTCCGACTTATCGGACCTGTACAATCAGAATTGCCGGTCTTTTATGAAAGTCAAAGTCACTTTTATCCGTCAACCAAGACGACGCCTTTTCAACGATCACTTCTTCTTTATCGCTCATTAAATCACACGCAACGCATAGAAGATCTCTTGGCTTCAACAGTAAGAGCATCTTTCTAATCGTTGGATTGTTGTTATAGGGAGTCTCAATAAATATATGAATTCCAGGAAGTTCAAACATATTGGCATCTTGTTTTCGGGGAAAATATCCGTGGAAGGTAAATCCATTTCCATCAAATCCAGACAGAGCAAGTGCATGCGTAATGGAACAAGGACCAGGATATGCTTTCACTTTGATTCCTAACCTACGCGCTAGTGAAACAATTTGTGAACCAGGATCTGCAAGACATGGGAGCCCTGCATCAGAAATCACTCCCCAACTTTGCTTCTTCTTCAGTGGCTCAAGAAGTTCTTTCTCACTTTCTGCTCGTTTGCCCATAACTATCATCGGCTTATCTCTTAAGCGATCAAAATCAAAGCACTTTAAGTATTTTCTAGCTTCTTTTGGGTTTTCAACAAAAAAACCGTCAAGGTCGTAGATAATATCGTTTAAAATTGGAACAAGAGATGCTCTTTTGTCAGCAAATTCATTCAGTAAGTTTGGAAGTAAGTGTAGTGTCATAGTCATTTACCTGTTTTGAAAATTCAGAATTAAATTTAGTCTCATCGTCGTGCCACTTGCTTTGAAAAAGCAATCATCAACATGTCAACCATATGGTCGGGCTTTACTCCATCTTCTTTTGCACTCAATTCAAACTCAAACAGCTTATCAAGTAGTTCAAGAAAATCACCCAACGATCTTTCTTTGCATTTTTGTATAAGGTGAGAAAGTTCATTAGGACGCATCCCTTCAATCATCGGATTTTCACCTCTTTCCAACATCTCAGAGATTCGAATCATATTCATCAATTGATTGCGTACCTGCCCTGCAAAAATCAACCAGTCAGAAAGATCTTTGATTCGTCCTCTCTCAATACTTCCGCCATCAATTAAATCTCTTGCTATTTGCCAATATGATTTTTCTTTGGTTGGCATCGTCATCTGACGAACATCGCTTATTTCAATTTGACTTTTTCCATCTGTGAATACAAAAAGTTTTTCAAGCTCTGATTTCAATCTTGCTAAATCATTTCCGATACTATCAACGAGTAAATCAACTGCTGCAACCTCTATTTTTTTCTTCTCACGAGTTGCCATTTTTAACAGCTCTGTAACAATACGCCTCTTTTTTTCCCAAGGCTTTTCGTTTGTTAAATCAAGAACGATTAAATCACTTTTCAAAGCCTGATATATATCTGGAAAAAGCGATTCTCCAAGCAATAAAAAGGTTGTGTTTTCATCTTCTGCTTCTATTTGTTCAACAAGTGATTGATAGTCGCTCTTCTTAACTTTTTCAATGTTATCAATGACGACAAAACGCTCTCCACTCGAAAACAAATCCCCTGAAACAGAAATAGGACATCCACTTTCTACTCGAATAACTTCACGCGTGATCTCTGGCTTGTAATGTTTGAAAAAATGATACAGTTTGTCTGAAAAAAAAATCCGCTCAAAGCGATCCTTGATCACTGCACCATAAACTTTTGCAAAATGATCTGGTGCTGATGTTCTTATGTTTTTCTCAAACGCTTCTTGTGTTGAAAGTTTCATATCATGCAAGTGTATAGAAAGGGAAATTATATTTCCAAACATCTTTTCCTAACTTTTTCGTGTTTTAATATTCACAATTTGTTAACATAGAAAATCAAAACAAGCTATCCTCGAGAGGAAGTTTCATTTGAAATCCATGAAGCTTCCTCTCATCCTAAAAATCACATTTTCCAGATCTTACTCAAGAAGATAGAACCAACTTTTAACGCCAACAAAAGCGCACGAAAAGCTCATCTATTTTTAAAACACAACTCGCTATTCTATACAATTTCTTGACAATATTTTTTATTTTATAATATTCTGTTGTCATGGAAAATGTAAACGCTGGGGCACATAGTGCTCAAAATTGGTGGGAAAACGCTCCTTGTGAACAAGAAGTTCTTGATAAGGGAATCGATCCAGATGTTTCTCTGATCGCATACAATCCCATCCCCTGCGATGACGCAGGACATGCAAATGAGTTCGCTCTTTGCGCTCTTAGAGAGGACTGGACGTGCCACTATGAAGGATGCCAAAGTGTCATCACTGCAAGAAAGGTAAATGAAACTCTAAAAGCCTTTCTTCATTCAAACCTTGATTTAGGGAAACTTTCAGTTATTGGTTATACCGCTGAAGAGCTAAACGATAAAATGGCTCGAAAGATAAATCTACTTAGATTAGGGATGAAAATAGGAAAATTTGGGATTAGAACAACTGCCATTGCACCCTCCCCACATGAAGGAATAGTCAGAAGAGGAATCAGAGAGGAACAAAATCAGCATGTGCGTCACCAAAACCAGATTTTCCAAAAACGTATGATTATAGCTGTCTGTATCAGTGCGTTAGCATTTATCTATTTTGAAATCTTACTCCCTTACTATAACAAGGAATCTCGCGACCCTTTTCAAGAAGAAACTTGTCCATCTTAATAGTTTTTTGATCCTTGGCTGAAATTAATTCAAGCCTATGATACAATTGACAAAAAACTAGTAAGGACATTGATATGAGCAAACAGGATTTAGAAGGAAAAATCGCACTTGTAGTAGGTGTTGGGGACGATCAGGGGTACGGTTGGCCAATAGCAAAGGAATTACACCAGCGCGGAGCAAAAATATTACTTGCATGCTGGGTGCCTGTAATGAAAATTTTTACTACTTCTTGGGCAAACGGAAAGTTTGATGAATCACGCAAAATGGAAGGCGATGCATTATTTAATGTAGAGAGAACTTACGCTATCGATGCTGTATACGACAATCCAAGTCAAGTCCCAGAAGAAATTGCTACCAACAAACGTTATGAAGCTTATCCAGGATATACTGTCTCAGAAGTTGCAGAACAAATTCAAAATGAGTTTGGAAAAATTGACATCGTTGTCCATTGCTTAGCAAATGGCCCTGAAGTCAAAAAGCCTCTTCTTGAAACATCAAGAGAAGGCTACCTTGCAGCAATAAGCTCATCAGCCTATTCATTTGTCAGTTTTGTGCAACACTTTGGTCCTATAATGAACTTTGGCGGATCATTTCTAAATCTTACCTATCTAGCATCAGAGCGCATTATTCCAGGTTATGGCGGAGGAATGAGTTCTGCAAAAGCAGCACTTGAAAGCGACACTAGAATGCTTGCCTTCGAAGCTGGTCAAAAATGGAATCTACGCGTTAACTCTATCTCTGCTGGAGCACTTGCTAGCCGCGCCGCTAAGGCAATTGGCTTCATCGGTAAAATGATCGATTACGCTAAGAAAAATGCACCTTTGCAAAAAAACTTAGAAGCAAGAGAAATTGGATCTGCAGCAGGCTTCCTCCTCTCAAAAGATGCATCAGCTATCACTGGAGTTGTTCTGTACGTTGACAATGGAATGCATGCAATGGGATGTAGCCTTGACAGCCCTTCGTTTACTGAAAAAACCGAAGAGCAAGCTGTTGCAATTGCTGATAACTAAAAATTTATCCTGATTATAAATTCTATAAAGATCGAATTGTTGCGCAAACGATTAGATCTTTTTCATGTTCAAGCGCAGTTAGATTTATCTGCCAGTCGTAAGCTGCCCAATCGGTTTTCACTTTAGGACAAGTTTCTCCCTTTCGATTCCCACGCAGGAAGTGACCACATAGACGCCCGCTGCCTGAAATCTTTGTAAAAACAATCTCAAGCCCCATTATCGTCAATCGATCCCCACATTCAAAAAATGTAGCCTTTTCACCGTTCACATACAAACACTCACCTGGGAAATGGCGAAGGAAAAAATCAACATCTGACTTTTCTCCAAAAGAAAACGCACAAGAGAGCTCTCCCTCATTAAATTCCGAAGTAAAGTACATATCCTTATTCTGACAGACAAGAGCATTTTCCTTGGTAGCCACTTGGAAAAGATGGTGGCCAGGAGAGACTCTTGTTTCTTGAGGAGAATACTTTTCAAGGTGTGAAAACAATTTGCCTTCAGTTTTAACGTTTTTCCACAAATCCATTTGGCTCGGCAAATATGTTTCATAAGGAAAATCGTAAATAAGCGCGCATTGCAAAGGTGAAATTTCATCCTCGCGAGCCTTATGCCCAAAGAATAAATCAAAAAGAGTAGCTCTCTTTAATTCATGTCCATAACCACCAGCAAAAACATGACACTCATCACAATATGGAAAAATGATTTTTTCCTCTAAAAATGGTGCTACCACAATAATTTCAGACCAATCTTTTGTGCTAGAACACAAACTTTGATCAAACCTTGGTAATTCATCATTATGAAAGAGCGCATTAAACACTTTTTTCTGAAATAACAAAAGAGGCGGCATATCTAATGAATCTACATAAGCAGAGAGCCCCTGCAACATCTCACTGATTTTTTTTCTTGCTTCATCCCCAAATACATGTCGGTATTCACGCCAAATATGTAAGAGAGGGAAAAGCAACCGTACGTTTGCTAAAGGCTTCTTTATTTCTGGCCATTCGTGTAAATAGACACTAAAAGCAGAAGATTTAACAAAGTATTCATGCAATTTCATTAGTAAATCTCGCCCTTCTAGAACAAGATCAGCTTGATTGCTCCGACAAAGAGCTAAGACGAAGAGAATATTTTCAAAAACTGGAATTGCATCTCTGGAAGAAGAATCTTCAAAAGTATAATGAACAAACCCTGTGATAGAGCTTTGTCTTGCTTTGCCTTCAGCTAAAGCAAGTTTTATAAAAGGTTTTACATCAAGCTTTGAATCAACACTCATAATCCCCTCTCTTTAATCACCCTTTCCATTGCAGCTATAATTCCGAGATCTGCTGAAGGACTACTCATAAAATCAGCATGCTCACTTAGTCTTAGGGAGCCCCCTTCTACGCAAATTCCGATGTCAGCTGCTTGTAAAAGTGGAATATCATTATCATCATCCCCAGCACCTACAACAGGACAGGTCCATCCAAAATCACTTTTAAGCCGCTTTAACGTTTCCCCTTTATCAACACCACACCCTGTAATAAGGAGAATCCCTTTATTAGGATCTACACTATCTGTAATCACACTTGCGCAGAGTGAGTTAGCCGTCATTATTTTTGCACAAACTGCATTCAACTTTTCACGTTCACCAAAACATTTTATAAGAGGGAAAGAGTCTGAAGGAACTTCAGCCCAAGAATCAACCGAAACCCAATCAACTGAGGATAATGCCTGTAGCTTTTTAAAATAGGCAAGCATCTCATCTGAAAATTTTTGAGGTTGGTAGTAGCAAAAATCTCCACCTTCAAATCCTGAATATACAATATACCCAATAGAATGAACTGCAAAGATAAGATCCAAGTCTTTAAGTAAATCTCGATTGATAAAATTTCTATATATTACCTTCTTTTCAGGCATAGAAATTACTTCTGCACCATTTTGCACGCCGAGAATGTAGGGAATTGTAAATTTTTCCATACTCATCAGGGCAAAAGAGAACGTCCGACCAGTCAGAAAGACTATTTGCCAGCCATTTTTGTGCAAACTTACTAAATAATTCACTACTTCGTCTGGAATGATGTGTCTCTTATCTGTCAGAGTATTATCAATATCCGAAGCAAAGATTCCTCTTATATTCATGAGGACAATTATAGCTGGACTGGAAAAGAAAAAAAAGAGATAAAAGAAGTATGGTTAAAAACTTTATAATCGCTCTCCTCACTCTTGTCCCACTTTTTGCCCCTTTAAGTGCAGACGAAGCCCCTCCTGTCAAAGCTCCTGTTGTTGCAGAACAAAAAACTCCTTTACAGAGAAGATCGATCTCAAATGAGCAGGAAGCATCTCAAAAGCAGTCTACCCCTGCTGAACAATCTAGTCCTAAAGAAGAAGCTACCATTACAGATGACACCGCTGGACTACCCTCTCCAACCCCAACATCTCCAATGATGCACGACAATGGCTACTCAAAACAATTTAAGGGCACCTTGATAGCAATTCTGATCATCATTGCTCTTGTCTTTCTTCTAATCTGGCTAATGAAGCGGTTTTCTAATAACAGGCCACTACACATGAACCACCGCAAACATATCAAAATTCTTGAAAAAAGACCTCTAAGCCCAAACACATACATCTATCTTTTGCAAGTCGGTGACAAACAGATTGTTATCGCAGAATCAAAATTCCAAGTACAGAAAGTAGCAACACTAGACTGGAACGAAACTGATCCAGATAGATAAATCTAAGACTCTTTCGAAGAAAATTTAAACAAAGTTAAAAAATTCAGGAATGCCCATCTCCAAAGGGGAAGTGGCGGCTTAAGCAAGCGTTTGGCACATTTTTCCAAATGATCGAAATCCACAACACCAAGGCCAATATTAGCACTCCAATATGTTGGACTGTTGGGATAATCTGCCCGTTCTGTCTTTCTACGTCTAAAAGCCTGAGGATTTTGATAAAGAAAATAGTTTAAAAACCCAAGAGGTTTCTGCCCCTCCTGCACTCTAAACTTATTGAAACTTGCAATCAGATTAGCGAAATCTTCAATCCTTTTAATCGTAAGATCTGGAGAAGCTCGCCCAAAACGAGAAAAGTTTCTTTCTCTTAGCGGAGAACGAATAGATGGATCCCATAAATATATATTCACAAAGTAGTGCTGGTATGGCGCATGACTTTTTCTGCTAAATGTCGAAGAAAACACTGTTTTAGGAGTCTCTGCCACAATGGTTACAGAAGGCATCTCTGCCCATATTGAATCATTAGATGCGATAAGAGAACGCCCTCTTATACCCTCTAACATGCATTCCAAATTCAATCGTTGCTTTAGATCGCTCCGAATTGGTGGTAGCTTAGGCAAAACCTGTACTGATTTTTGCGTTAAAGCTTTAACATACAGATCAAGCGCCTCTTTAAAATTTGGGTCATCATCAATTGCCTGAACAAATTTTGGCAAACGCCTCTTGTTCAATTCTTTTGTTGTTGTTTGAACAAGCAATACGTCTTTAAATATCGTAGTACGAACTGTCGCACCCTCCCAATCAGAGAAGTATCTCTTTGCTTGCTTGACCACATCTTCATCAATTGAGGAAAACTCACGATGCGTACCATATGTTTTCTTACGGGGGTTCGAAACCGAATGAAAACATCTGGTAATAAGCGGTTCGTTGTTTTTAAGATAAACCTGGAATTCAAGCACTTTTTAATTAACACCTTTTTTCTATATATTAATAGTTATTATAACATTTTTGCTGAATACACAACTATTTATATAATAAACATGTGAAGTCACTAAATCACAGAAAAGACAAAACCAAGTCTTCTTTATTATTTAACAACAAGGGATGCAAGGGTATAGACAGTATTCCGGTGCATTATTGCAAGGCGCATCGGCAGGGAAATCCGAGAGCTTGGTAGATTTTTCTAAAATCTCAAATCGCGTCTTCTGCTCTCCATCGTCTCCACGATAAGTATCTTTATCTATATTTCCCCATGGATGTGGACAAGGAGGAAGCCAAATAACTTCCTGCTCAAATAGCATTTTTGCTGCATCTGGCATTTCTTTAGGAACGTTTTCTCGTTTAATCATATTAAGTTCTGTTTCAAGGAGTGAGTATAAACGCTTTCCAATGTCTGGGGTAAACATAAACGCAACGACAGCTGCCATGAACATTGCAGCTGAATATGAAATCGTTCGCAAAACCTTAAAGATTCGTGTTACAACCTCTTTAACCAAACCTACTAATAGATTCAGAATAAATTGATTAACAACGGCATCTGCAAAGCGACAGGCGAAGACATCTTCAACCATTCCCTTAATCGCACTAAAAAAAATGCGTCCCATTTCATAAGGAAACTTTACTATGTGCATTCCCAGACGAATAGTTGTAGTAATTGGCGTCACATAAAAAGCAACTCCGAACATCTTCATGCCAATGACTGGAATAGGATCAGGCCACAAAATCTCACGAGTCTTCTCATTCAGCATTCCCGTGCGTTCTTTTCCTGTCTTAAGGTCTGCATATCTACAAAATATGGTATTTTCACGCTTAGAGTTAAGCGCTATAGTAATCTTTTCTTGAGAAAGCCAAGGGCTAAAAACTGTACTATAAACTGATTCCATAACAAGAATTATAACACATTAAATGCTTTTCAACACATTTAAACTTTTATGTTTACGACATCAGTCCTTTAGGCGTTCCTAACACTTCGGAGATTAAAATAAGTTTTGCTACGTTCTTTCGCTTAAGACCGAATAACTTCCTTCTCTTGCAAGTAACCTTCTTGAACGTAGCCTCTTTAACAACTCGTTTTTCCCTAGTCATTATTTGACTCCATAGTGTCATCAAGAGCCAAAGCCATTCTCATTTTAGTGTCAGCCTCGATATTCTTGAGTCTATTATAGTCCATAATGCCCAGCTGTCCTCTTTCAAAGGCGTGAGCAATAGCAAGTGGAATCTGAGATTCAGCATCTTTAATTTTGGCTTTATATTCCTGCTCTAATGCAACAGCCATAGCCTTTCTTCCCTCAGCCTTTGCTTGAGCAACCTTCATATCGGCCATTGCCTGCTCTGATTGAAGAACAGCACCAACATTCGAGCCAACAGTAATATCTGCGATATCGATAGACAAAATTTCAAATGCAGTCTGTGCATCTAAACCTTTTGACAAAACAAGCTCAGAAACAGCCTGAGGATTTTTTAAAACATCATAATGAGATTCGGCAGATCCAATTGCATTAACAATTCCTTCTCCAACACGAGCAATAATCGTCTCTTCAGTTGCTCCACCAACAAGTTGAACAATGTTTGTTCTAACTGTTACTCGAGCGCGCACAAGAAGCTCAATTCCATTGCTTGCAACTGCTGAGATGAACTTACCCTTTTCGCTGGGGCAATCAATCACTTGAGGATTAACACTAGTTTTTACAGCCTCATATACGTCACGACCAGCTAGATCAATTGCAGTAGCACGTCTCCAATCTAATTTAATATTTGCTTTATCAGATGCAATCATCGCACGAACAACGTCATGGATATTTCCACCAGCTAAGTAATGTGTTTCAAGATCGTTTGCAGTAATCGTTTTTAGACCAGATTTTTTCAAATTAATCATTGAGCTAACAATCAACTTCGGTGGAATTTTTCTTAGTGTCATTGCGATAATATTTACAAAAGAGACATGCGCCCCTGAAACAAACGCCTGGAACCACAGGCTAATATAACGTGCCGTAATCCAGAGAATTGCTGTAATAACAATCCCTAATAAACCAAATAAAATCGGAACCATTTCCATGTCTACCTCACAATAAGGTGAGCACCCTCACCATCAATAATATGTACTTTTCTATCTTTTCTCAGGTATTCCCCTGTTGAAACTGCCTGATAATGGATTCCATTTACTTCGATAAATCCCGAAGGTCTCAAATCTTTTACAACAATGGCTTCTTTACCAATTAAAGATTTGTCAAAATCACAACTTGTGAATCCAGCTTGATCATCTTCCAGTGCCATGCGACTCTTTTTTAGAGATTTTAGGGCTAAATATATAATCAAAGCAAGAGTTACAGTTTCAATTCCCAAGGCAATAAGGCCCGTCTTCATGTCAACACTCATTGCAAAAATAACACTTCCCATCGCAAGAACGCAGCCAAAAGCCGCCATGATTCCCCCTGGAAGAAAGAATTCCAGAAAGATTACAAAGATTGCGCAAGCGCCTAAAATAAAAGAAATCATTAGTTCCATGCCAAGGAATTTACTCGATTTTCCCATTAATAACAAACTTAAAAAAAACTTTGGGGTTTGTATAAAACCAAGGGTTTAGTTAACCTGATTGAGACTAAAAATGGGGGAAATGTTTTTATGGGACAAATAGATATTACAGGAAATTTACCGCTGCAGAGCATTTTGCAACATGCATTGCCGAGCGTGCAACACGAGTCAGAAGAGCCTCAAATGCGCACACGAGGACCTCAAAGAGAAATTTCAATGTATCAGCTAGCAATTGAAATACAATCTGCAAAAGATGACCAAGTCGCAAGAAAGCTTGCAGGTCAAACTAAAGAAATTGAAACAATCAACACTCGCGCAATCTTCATTGCAGACCTAATACAGAAACTTTTAATTGAACGGAATAAGGACGAAGAATTTGCAGACCTCTCTGATTTAGAAGAGTTAATTAATGAATATAGAGAAATCCACCATCCAAATACTGGCTATATTGACCCTTTCTATGGAATGGACACAAGACGTGTAAAAAGCAATGAGCTCGACCGCTGCCTTGCAAACCTCCAAGAAGTCATGAGACGCGACACACTTGAACTTGGAAGGATCGGACGAGAAAACGAATTCCTTATTCACCTCTACACGACAGTTACAGAAATGATGACAAGACAAAAACCCGATGAAATGAAAACTATTATAAGACATATGGGAGAAGGTCGTTAATCATGACTTTTGCAAGAGAAGTACTCGATTCAAAACAATTCCAATCAATTGTTGATGGTCTAAAAGATCTTATCAACGAAGATGGAGCTCTTACAATTGATGAGTGGAAAAAAGAGGACACCCGCGTTCTGTATGAACTAGGTTATAATCTTTATAAAAATAAAGAATATAACCACGCAGAATCGATTTTCCGTAAACTTGTTGTCATGATGCCCCTTGAAAAAACTCACTGGCAAGGTCTTGCCTCTACAATTCAAATGCAACGCCGCTTCCAAGATGCGCTTGTTGCATGGAGTATGTTCGCCTTCATCGATCCAAAGTGCCCTATGCCTCATTTTTTCGCAGCAGAGTGCCTTTTTGAATTAGATAATTTTACAGATTGCATGACTGCATTAAATGCTCTTTCCGATCGTGACCCTGATGGGCAATACAACTCAAAGACACAGTCGATGAAAGAGATGTGTATGCTTAAATTGGAGGAAGTTCATGACTGAGACAAGCCCAATTAATGGGATCATTTCACCTGCTCAAGCCCCTTCAATCGAGCAACTACCAAAACAACCTTACCCGTTTAGGTTTGATGTTGTTGACAATAGAGAAACTACAGCTCCACATCTCAAGCCCTATAAAGAATTAGACTCTCCAAATCCACCTCCCCTTCCCGACCCCTCTACATACAACCCAACACCTTATAACGAATCACTTGTAAAGATGTTGAATTCAATTTTTGCTGTGAGTCAAGTGCATAAAGATTGCGCAGGATCAGTTGTTAGTTCAATTCAAGAATCTATGGGCGTAAAATTCCGTGATTCAGTTGAAAATGCCATTAATGAAAATGACTACGTAGAAACTGGCGGATGGTGTGATTTTTTCCGTAAGGTCGCTGTCTGCTTATTTGCAGCTTTTTCGATTGTCATTGGCGGTAATATGATTCAAGACTCTCCACTAACTGGCGGTGCAATGATTGGATCTGGCATTACGACTCTGTTTGGTAATTTAATGATAGATTCAAATGCTTCACCAGAAGCTGCTACATTTTTAACGATTTTATCTGCAGGCCTTGGTCTACTTGGTGGAATCACCTTCAATAGTGAGGCTCTTGCTGATATCGCTGGAAAAATTGCAATGGCAGCACTTGCAATTGCATCAAGCGTTGCAGATCTTGGCAAACAATTCACTCACTACCAAATTGAAGAGATAAGAGCCAACCAAACAATGCTACAAGAACTCATTATGAGGTGTAGAAGCATTATTGAAGAGCAAGGAGGACATGAAGATGCAAATAATAAAATGATTATTTCATCTTTGGTTTCAGCCTCTGAAGGTGCTCAAGCAATGGAAAATGCAAAGCGCATGATCGTTGCAAATATGATTACAGCGAATGCTGTTTAAAAATAAGGATTTCATATGTCAAATATTCAAACAATCACGCATGCGCCACAAGAAACTAATTTACCACCAAGGTCGGTAATGAGTGAAACACATAAGGCCAGGAATGATATTTCTGATGCAATTTCTACTATCAGACAGGGACTTGGAGACATCCAAAGAGCAGAATCATACGAATACCTCGTTCTTGCACACGAAAGAATGAAAAAAAGTCGCCAATTTGATGCAACTTGTACACTACTTGGAATCATTGGAGCTTGTCTGATGATTGGAAGCGCTGGACACAATCCGCAATCTCAAGAATTTATAGAACTTCAAGGTGTTGGTAAATTATTCGAACAATTAGGAAGTGGAGCAAGTCGTTTTACTCAAGCAGAGCAATCAGAAATTCAAGGACTCATTGAACGTCTTCAAGCATTGCGACAAGATGCACAAAGAGATGATCAAGAAGTTGAGAGAATCTTAGGAAGACTTGATGAACTTTTCGCACGTCAGATGAAACAATTCAGCGAAGCTGAAATTCAGATGATGAGAAACTCACAATAATCTTGCATGATTAACAAATAATTCATAGTATCCGACCTATGGCGAGAAAACACGCGAAGGCCGGATTTCTATGCAAATGATTTTGCGACAACTTAAATTCCTGACATCGATTGGCGAGTACACTACTTTTCTCGTCAAATCGTATGGAGTTGTCTTTAGCAAACTCCCCCGTTGGTCTCTTATTCGTGAACAACTCTATTCAATCGGCGTCATGTCACTTGGCGTTGTAACCTTAACAGGGTTTTCAACAGGCCTTGTACTGGCTACACAAAGTTACTACCAACTTGCAGACAAAGGTCTTGTCGGAGTTACAGGCCTAATGGTTGCAAAAGCAATGCTTACAGAACTCGGTCCGATTTTAACAGGATTTATGTTTGTTGGACGAGTTGGTGCATCGATAACCGCTGAACTTGCGACAATGAAAGTAACAGAGCAAGTCGATGCCATGATATCGATGGGTGTTGATCCTAAAAGATATCTTGTTGCTCCACGTCTCATCGCTGGAACACTCATGTTCCCTCTCTTAACGATTTACAGTATTGTCATGGGTGTCTTTGGTGGATATTTAATTGCCGTCTATTTTTTTGGTCTTGCTCCAACAACTTTTTGGGATCCAATTCCGACATACACTCAACCATTTGACTTTTCCGTTGGATTCACAAAAGCTGTTGTTTTTGGAATACTATCCACTTCAATTTGTTGCTATTATGGGATGAGAACAGAAGGTGGTGCTGCAGATGTCGGAAATTCAACAACAAAGGCCGTTGTTATTTGCTACGTTTCGATTTTAATCATAAACTTCTTCTTAACTCTTGGCCTTAACGTGATGCACAGCGAAATCATGAGGTGGTTCCAATGATTTCAATCAAAAACCTTATCAAATCGTTTGGCGCTAAAGACGTCCTAAGAGGTCTTGATTTAGAAATTCGAGATGGTGAGATCTTATTTATTGTAGGAAAATCTGGATCTGGGAAAAGCGTTTTGATTAAACACATCATCGGTTTGATGAAGCCAGACTCTGGCCAAGTCCTCATAAATGAAACTGAAATGACTGAATTAGAGGGACCAAAACTCTATGAGCGCTTAACGAACATTGGAATGATATTTCAAGGAGGGGCTCTCTTTGACTCAATGAATATAGGAGAAAACGTCACCTTTCACCTCCGCAATCATGGCACAATCGCAGGTGAAAAAATAGAACGATCAAAAATTCGAGAATATGGCGAGCAAGCGCTTATAAGTGTAGGCCTTGAAAACACATACGAACTATTCCCATCAGAATTATCTGGAGGAATGCGAAAAAGAGCTTCTATCGCACGTGCATTGATCTACAAACCAGATATCCTCTTCTATGATGAGCCAACAACAGGTCTTGATCCAATTACAGCACAAAGAATTGCAGAGCTCATTCTCACACAACACCTTGAATTGAAAGGCGCAACAACTGTGGTTGTCTCTCATGACCTTGTAACAACTCTCTATTGTGCTGATAGAATTGCTCTTATTGAAGATGGGAAAATTGTAATTTGCGATTCTCCAATGAGATTTATGAAACATGATCACGAGTCAATCAAGTTCTTTCTTAAAATGATCGGACATGACTTGAGTTTAATACGGAATAAGGATAAGTAAGAATAATGGCCAATCAAATAAAAAATATGCTTATTGGACTTTTTGTCGTGATCGGATGTATTTTAATTATTGGCATCATTTTATTCATTAAGCCAAGTGTCGGCGATGGAAATCAAACACTTAAAGTTCGCTTTGCAAACATTAATGGTATCGCACTAGGAACTCCTGTTACTTATGCAGGACAACCAATCGGCGAGGTTGCCTCAATTCAACAACTAGCAGATGCTCGCCAACAAGCTGTGAACGAATTTGGTCAAGTCTACCCTTACGTTCTAACGCTAAAGATTGACTCAGGTTACACTCTTTTCTCTTCTGATGAAGTCACAGTAGCAACGCAAGGTCTTCTCGGGGAAAAATATGTTGCTATCATTCCAAAACCTATCAAAGCTGGACAAGTAGCTCACGTTATTACTTCTAAAGACATTATTTATGCCGATTCAAGTGATCTACTAGAAAGCGCAATGAATGAAATTTCAGCTCTTTCGGAAAAAGTTGAACAAACTCTCACCCGAATCATTCGTTGGATAGATAAATATGGTGACGATGTCGGTTTGGCTATTCAAAATGCTGGAGAAGCTGCAAATCAAATTGCAATTGCAGTCAAACAACTCAATGATCTTGGCGTCATGCAGGATGTGAAAGACAGCCTTGCAAATATCGCAACAACATTTGGGCAACTTGATCAAATCATCTACAACATGAATGAAGATGATTTTTTCAAAAACCTTTGCGCAATCTCACAAAACTTAAATATAACGACAACAGACATTGCAAACGGAAACGGCACACTGGGTAAAATCATTCAATCAGACGGCCTTTACTTACAAGTCGATTCTATCATGACAAAAGCCAACACAGTATTGAATGATATTAATCAGTATGGATTCCTCTTCCAATACAACAAAACCTGGCAGCGTCGACGTTTGAAACTGATGGCAGAAGCAGATCGCATCAACTCACCAAAAGCATTCCAAACTTATATGAATCAAGAAGTCGATCAAATTAATTCAACACTGGAAAGAATGCACTCACTGACCGATCGATTTGAGACAAAAGATCTCGCAGAAAACCAAAAGTTTCGCCAGAAATTCGCTGAGCTAATGCAACAAATAGACTCGTTGCAATCTCAAGTAAAAATATACAATGATGAACTAATGAACATAAGGTCAAACAATGAGTGAAGAAAGACCCCATTGCCATCTTGAAAAAGGTTCTCTACTTATCGCCTCTCCTGACGTTGACGAGGATCTCTACTTCAAAAGTGTCATTCTTATTTGTGAACACACGCCTGCAGGTTCATTCGGACTGATTCTAAATAAACCTGTCTCTGTTGACCTCCCACAAGAAATCCTGCCTATTGAAAGCATCGCCCACCCCAAAGTTCAACTAAGACTAGGTGGAAAATCTCAACAAAACCAAATGATGTTACTGCACACATCAGAACAAAATTCAGATCAAACTTTGAATATCACAAAAGGTATTTACCTCGGTGGTGATCTTCAATTCCTGCAAGAGTCAATGGCATCAGAAACTTGTCCTGAATTACTCCTTTGCTTTGGATATACAGGCTGGAGCACTGGAGAGCTTGAAAAAGAGTTCATGAAAGGTCTTTGGTATCTTCATCCAGCAGATAAAGAAATCTTATTCCAACTCCCACCAGAAAAAATGTGGCAATCAATCTTAAAAAAAATGGGTGGCAAATACGCCTCTATCGCAATGATTCCAGACGATCTAAACCTAAACTAACGTCCCATAAAAAAAACTTTACAATCTCCTTGCAAAATATAAATTAACATTCGTATAGTGCTGCAAAGAATTTGTAAAGGAGGCGTTAAGTGTTTAACAAAACAACGGTAACATCACCTGTAAGTTTGAGATTTTTTCTTCCACTTGAAACAAGTCTTCCTTTTGATAACGATTTCACAAATTTCATCCCAACGTTACCTTTACAAGCATATAAAACAAAAAAAAAAGCATTCAAATATTTAAATAGTTGCACAATCTACACACTAAGCATTTGCTCTAAACTTCAATCCTATCATACACCTTCACTTTTTTCAGAGTCAGATATATTGCAAAAAAAACACCCTTCCCCTTCACGAAGAATCACATAAAGGAAAAAAAAACTTTACCGAAAATCGTAAAGAGTTCTATAAGTTTATGTTTAGTTTTAATAAAGAACATCAACAAAAAAAAGGAGGCCTACTATGATTCATTTATCCCCAGCAAGCCCACCGATGCGACCAGAAGACTTTGATCTTTTACCAGAAAAACCACACCCAAAAGAAAAAATTAACACAACAACAGCACACATGTGCGAATGGATTGAAGAAAACAAAGCGAGATTCACCGATTGGACTCGCAACTTAGAAACACTGAGAGTTGCGGCTGAAGATTACAGTAGCCAAGTCAAAACAAACATGGCTTTAAAAAATGTCAGCACAGGCGAACCCTTACTTGGAAAGGGAAGCTTAGTTGAGTTCGACAGATTAGTTGTACATTGTAATAATGTGTTCAAAGCATGTCAGTCAGCTTTCGGAACCATGCAAGCAGCAAAAACTCGTTTAGATGCTTGTCGTACCAACTTAGTTCAATTGAGATTTGATCTAACACACAAAAAACCTGGAGACCAAGCAGAATATCCTTGTGAAGAGCCAGAAGTGATAGAATTAATAGCAAGTGTGGACTTAGCAATGGCTTCTTTAGCTCCATCTCTAGCAAGAAGCGCTGGTGCAGTTCTTAGTTCAAGAATTGGAAAAACAGAAGCTTCATTAAAAGAGCTTCAACATACTATTGACTTGCACCTAAGACCAGGGACTCTCCCTTATTTTGGACAACATGCTTTGCGTTTTGAACTCCCAAAAGATAGCGAAGTCGCACAACAAGAGGCAGATGCGAAAGTAGTTGTTTTTACTGCTTATGAAGCTGAACAAGATCAGTCTACCCGCGGTGCTTCTGCACATAGAAGCGGAAGATCATCAGCTATCGAATCTGCAGAAGAAGCATCCACAGAGGAGTCTGCACGAGGTAAAAAAGCAAAACATCCTGAAAAAAAAAAGTAGCCCAACAGAGTTCACTAGAAGAAAAAAGAGAACCTGGACAAGACATCCAGATTTCGAGGAATTCTTCCAGTAACCCGGCCGCTGCACAAACCTCCTCTTTCAATGGCCATTTACAAGTTGGAAGAGGAGGGTGTCTCGAATTCACAAGAGAGCAACCCGCCCCACAAAGACCATCTTTATTATCTATGCTTTCAAGTAAGTGTATGCCGTATCCCGGCGCCTCTACGCCGCCGCCTGACGCTCAGATGTATTACGACCCTTTTGCGCTAGTGCAAAACCGCATGGCATATCGCGGCACTCCAATGCCACCTCCAAATGGCATGATGTATCCAGGCACTCCAATGCCACCGCCAAACGGCATGATGTATCCAGGTACTCCAATGCCACCGCCAAACGGCATGATGTATCCAGATGCTCCAATGCCACCGCGAAATGGCATGATGTACACAGGCGCTCCAATGCCGTCACCAATTGGTTACTTTAACACGCAACCTGCCTTTCAACCCCCTCCGCCAGACGTGCAAGAAAGATTTCCAATGCCTGAAACACCTCTCCCTAGACGCAGAAATAGACATCATCGGCATTCCAATCTTGTACCAAAAGGACCAACGAAAGGTGAAAAAAAATAGAGGCGACTAATGAGTCCAATCAACGCTGAGTTTTTCAGAAAATGAGGTCCCAAGTAAACCATTAAAGGCTTTTTGAACCTTACCTCGATTCAACTCAAGCTCTGCGCTAACGATTGAGAGCATACTCACTGAACGACTGAGCAACTTAAGATCGACAGCTCGTTCTCTAACAAGAAGTGGCGGGAGAAAAATGAGTGATGAATAACACTCTTTTTCTTCCTCACGCCACTCAAAGTCACCACTTATAATCTTAGCAAGAGCAAATGTTGTTCCACTAAAAACAGCGGGTATATCAAGTCCGTCTTTTGCACAGTAAATAAGATGCGTTGCTTGTGAGGTTACAAGAAACTTTAAGATTAACATGTGATAAAAAAGCTCGATAAAATCTAGTCTGTTTTTTCTAGACAATCGCTCTTTTTTACCGAAGAATGTCTCATGAATTGTTTTTACAGCTTCTTTTACAAACGTTTTCAGCTCTGCTCTTTTGTAATATTTAGGAAAATAAAACCCACACCCCTCTTCACTTTCAAACTGTTCTACTAGATTTTCAATGAATTCTTCTGCACTATCGATCTTTAAATATGGATCTGCCTGAAAGTAAAAATCTGTTTCTTTAGGAAGAGTCACAACATCAAGCTCACGGTGAAACTCTGCTCCATCTTGTATTTTTTCTAGTGCATCACATCTGGCAAACTCTTTCCAAGAAGTGCGATCCTGAAAGTTAATCACCAAAGCCTTTTGACTTAACTTTTTCATGTGTCTCAGAAAACCGTAAAATTCAGGAATGATCTCAGCTTTTTGAATAAATCTTTGTTTTGTCGGACAAGGCATGGTTAATACTTGCACATGGTTTTTCCCTAAGTGAAGACCATAATTCCTATTGGGCTTATCCTCATTCATCAAAGGATCAAAATCTCCTGGCGGGCCATCATGTATAATGTCTAACACCTTAAACAAAGGCCCACTTGGGAATTTATTTAACTCACTATGAAGATGTTCATGATCATCAAGCATTTCATTCCAAATAGATATTGCTGAGCGCGTACTTTTTTCTGAAATAGGCCCATCATCTTGTTTAACAATTTTCGTAAACAAGGCAAGCGCATCACTTCGATCTTCTTTATAGTTATAAATGCAGTAGCAAACTTTATGGACCAACTCAAGCATATGTTCATAAAAAACAGGTAAGTCTTCAGGTGGATTCTCAATCAATGATAGGTAATCTACATTAAATAATGTCCCTCGCAAATACATAAGAAAATCAGCAAAGTAAGAAACGCAAGGCTTTGCCATCGTTTGACCAATCGTATTACTTCTATTAGAAGCAAGAAGCAACGCCATAACCGACCGAAAGAAGCCCTGAACTAAAGGGTCTTCACGAAATTTTCCTGCCTTTTTTACAAAACGATCAAGATCTCCCCCTAAATGAGAATAGATATATTTTGCCTCAAGTTGAGCTTGCTTATCTTGCAACACGCGCACTTTTAGGAGCGGATCATCACTTGTAATATTACTAATCAATTGATCAAAGTCAGCAACCAACCTAATATGACGAATCAAGTTACGATTATAAAATCGACTTCCATCTTCTTTTGATATGTGAAAAAGTTCATAATCACGATCTCTTGTGACACTTTCTAAGTCCTTTAAACCTCTTCTTTGAATATCTGCAGCATCTGCTTCTTCACTCCACTCCTCTTCCCAATCTTCTTCCCCTTTCATCACTTCTTCAAAACGCTTAAGAATCTTGCTCTCATAAAATTCAATCAATTCACGAAATTCAACCGTATCTGTCACACTACCTCTTGCGATTCCAAATTCTCGACACTGGTCAAGTTTAGAAGCAGCTTCGCTAGCAAGAGCTATTATCGATCGCACTCCACGTTGAATTTCTTTATCCTTTAGATTTTTACTCTCTTTTGTGTATATGTGTTTTAGGTACTTATGAACTGTTTTAAATGTGCTTTTAGCAGAATTCATCGTTTTTTCTTCATTTCTAGGATCAAGCCAACGATTTACATTTAATCGTATCATTTCATCAGCCGACTCTTTACTCGCAACTTTAACTTCCTCTATTTCAATCTCAGCCATGCTTGATAGATTGTCAACGGCTTCAAGAATTGTTGGATCATCTGTTAATGTACGCTTGGCCATAGACCATCTCCCACGCTTATTTAGATTTACGAGTAAAACTTCTATCTCAAGAGTTAAGAACAGAAGACATAATAAGCAATAAAATCACTAATTATTCTTATTATGAATACTCAATCGGCTTAATTATAAACATTTATGGAATTTCGTAAATAAATTAATCTATTGCAGGAATTGAATCTTGCTGATGTCACTTATTATCAGCAAGATAAGGAAAAAATAGGTGAAAATATATTTTGAGCAACCCTTATAAATAGCACCAGAAGCTAATCAACAACAATGCTTTTTTCTTGAGGCTTAAAGGGTAAGGGATAAGGTTTTCCCGAAGAATCAACCAAAGTTAATGAAACCAGATGTTTGCCACGAGGTAAATTCATGATCTTATGCGGCACATTCTTTTCTATTTTTGCTATTTCTTCCCCATCAATTTTAACAATAACATGGTTTCCCTTAGGCGATATAGAAGTATTCAAGGAGATGAAATCAAGCAAAACAGGCTCCCCTTTCATAAACCTACCTGTTGGCTCATTATATAATATGTAGGGCTTTTGCATTTTTTCTTCTAGCTCGTGATTCCTAGGAACTCGTTTACCGTAGTCAATGATTCGAGTTTCAATAGCAAACGGTTTCTTCATAGACTCGCCATACGAATTAACAGCTACGACAGTGACCCCATTTTTTCCCTCTTGCAGCTCTTTAGCAATTTTAGATGGGAGGTATTTTCTAAAGTCTTTTTCAAAGGAAAGTTTTGAATCCGAAACATTCGAAACATCTACCTTTCTTAGATATATCCTTTGATCTCCGTTGAAGAAAATCGCAAGAGTCGTTCCAAGTGGACTTTGTCTCATACCCATCAAAGAGGGCGAATATGTACTGACTCCTAATAAATAAGAACGAACTCGTAGATATAATGGATTGTTCCTTGTTAGAACTTCATTGTTTGTATGAAATCCTATTTTCATATCAGAAATAAGAGGAGTACTTTCCAAAGGAATAATCTGGACAGACGTCGCATTTAACTGAAAGCTAATAATAGAAACAACAAACAACGAAATCATTTTATAGTTAATTATCAAACATTCCCCCAACTACCCAAACTAGGATATAATTTCTTCATAATATTATTATGAACTATTGTCAAGCAAGTGTCGTGTTTTGCGAAAAAAACCTCTCTCTTGTCAAAAGTTCCTATTTAGATTGAAAATTTCAAACACCAAACAAACTCGAATATTTTTATCGCACTCACATTGCTCTCTTGGAAAAATTCTTTATTTTAAAAATCCATTCGTGTAAAGGGTTTATAAATTTTTTACTCTTAAAAGAAAAAGAGTTTGCAAATATTCAACCTTTAACTTAGCATTCTTTACATTGATTTAACTAATCCAGGCTTTGGTGAGTTGTATGAGCCAGAATCAACACTATCGAAAAGTTCGACGAATCGTATTATCTGCACTTTTTATCGGAGTACTTTTTCTTTTTGGAACAGCTTTTTTTAAACGTTCCACAAAGGATGAATCAGGCAAACTTTTTGGGCAAAAAATGTTAAAAATCAGCTTTACGCACAATCCTAATTCATTAGACCCACGCAAAGGATCTGATGCTGTAGGATCAACAATCCATTTTACCCTGTTTGATGGATTGACACGGATGAATGAGACATCAACACACGAACCGTCAACTGCAGAACGAATTGAAATCTCTGATGACAAAACCATTTACACATTTCATCTTCGGGATTCAAATTGGAGCAATGGAGACAAAGTCGTTGCAGAAGATTTTGCTTATGCTTGGCGTACGATTTTAGACCCAAAATTCCCTTCTCCGAATGCACACCTTCTATATCCTATCAAAAATGCTGAAAAAGTTAAAACAGGAGTGTTAAATTGCTCCGAGCTGGGAATTGAAGTTGTCGACGACAAAACCTTAAAAATAACCCTTGAAAGACCAACACCCTATTTTTTAGATCTCACTTCGTTTTGTGTGTTATTTCCAGTCCCTTCAAAAATTGTAAAAAACAATCCCAAATGGGCAGATCAAGTTACTGATCAATTCGTAACTAATGGTCCATTTTCACTCAAAAGCTGGAAATTTTCTAATGAACTTCTCTTCAAAAGAAATCCACACTTTTGGGATAGAAAAAGCGTTAAGCTAGATTCTATCCGAGCTTCGATCATTGACAACGAAACAACAGCATTAGCCTTATTCAATTCAGGTGAACTAGATTTTATGGGAGCCTTTCTTACGAACATTCAAACAGATTGGATCCCTGAATTAAAAAAAGCCTCAAAACTGTTACATAAGCCTTTTGGCGCAACAAAAATTGTTACCTTTAACATAAATTCTTTCCCCTTCAATAACCTAAACATTCGTAAAGCATTTGCTCACGCCATTAACCGCCGCGCTCTTATTGACAACATCACTCAATTTGAAGAACTCCCAGCTACTGGGTATGTCAATCCTGTGTTGAAGAATAACCGAGCAAACACCTATTTTTCTGATGGAGATTTAGATGCCGCTAGAGAGTACATGTCAAAAGGACTTGAAGAACTAGGACTTCGTCATCCCTCAGAAATCGGTCAAGTAACTTATGATTATTACAACACTTCAACAGAAAAAAAACTTGCACAGGCGTTACAGCAACAATGGAACAAAGCTTTTGGCATCGAAGTAAGACTCAATGAAACTGATTTCAATATCCATATGGACAAATTAAATCGAAGAGACTACCAA
Source organism: uncultured bacterium (assembly GCA_964350315.1). Lineage (GTDB taxonomy): Bacteria > Chlamydiota > Chlamydiia > Chlamydiales > 2-12-FULL-49-11 > JAJZEO01. Next base: position 20,223 of record CAYGJD010000001.1, on the reverse strand, counting down.
TTTGGGCAATTCATGTACATTGCACAGTACAACGATCAAATGAATATACTTGATCGATTCAAAGTCAAAACAAGTCCTAAGAACTACCCAGGCTGGGAAAATCCAGAGTATGCCAAACTCCTTGATGAATCTGCATACGCAAAAACTGCTGATGAAAGACTCGAAATTTTGGAACGTGCCGAAAGAATTATGGTATCAGAGATGCCATTTACAGGATTGTATCATTGGGAGAACATCTACATGCAAAACAGCAGAGTACATGATTTCTTTATCTCACCAATTGGATCGATTCATTTAATTAACACATATATTGAAGAATAACTCGGGGTTTATGTGCAGATTCTGCGCCAATACGTAACTTCTGCACTACACATTGCATTTATCACTCTAGCTTGTGTAACAACAAGTTGTGAAAAAAAAGATTCCAAGCCAGCCAAATATCGATTGAATCTAAATATTAATCAATCCCACCTAACGCTAGACCCAAGAAAAGGGTCTGATTTATCTTCGGTCTCGATCCAATTCCTACTTTTTGAAGGCCTTGTTCAAATGACACCATATGCCACAAGAGCTCCTGCTGTCGCAGAAAAGCTAGAGGTGTCAGAAGATCTTATGAAGTATTCATTTACTCTTCGAGAAGCTTATTGGTCGAACGGTTCTCCTATCACTGCATATGATTTTGTTCAAACTTGGAAAGACACATTAAATCCTAATTTTCTGGCTCCAAACGCCCACCTGCTTTATGTAATTAAAAATGCAGAGCTTGCTAAGCGGGGCTTGGTTCCAGAAAGAGAAATCGGAATTAGAGCACTCGACCATAAAACCATTGAGGTTTATTTAGAAAGACCTACCCCCCACTTTCTTGACATGCTGAGCTTTGCTGTATTCAATCCCGTGAATCAAAGTGTTGTCGTTAGAAATACTAAGTGGGCTGATAGCAAATCAAATGATTTTGTTTCAAACGGCCCCTTCCGTGTGAAAGAGTGGCGCGTTGGCGATCACCTCATTTTAGAAAAAAACCCCTACTATTGGGACAAACAAAACGTAGAGCTTGAAGAAATCTACATCTCACTAATTAACTGCGAACAAACCGCCCTTAAACTATTTGAGCAGGGTGAAATTGATTTTTTAGGATTACCTTTCACAGGGATTGTATCAGATTCTGTCCCTGATTTAATGGATAAAGGACAAATCAGAACTACTCCTCTTCCTGGATCAACAATGTGCTGTTTTAATGTAAATGCCTACCCTTTTACAAATAAGAACATACGAAAGGCATTTGCATATGCTATCAATCGGCAAGAAATCATTGAGAATGTCACTTTGATGAATGAAGAAAACGGCCTAAAATTACTACCGAAATCCCTTGGTTTTGAATCCGAACCTTTTTTTGAAGATGGAGATATCGAAAGAGCGCAAGATTATCTTGAAAAAGGACTGGAAGAACTTGGCACTACAATTGAAAAACTCGGTAGCGTAAAGCTTCTTCACGCATCATCTGGCATCTATCCAAAAGTTGCCAAAGCACTAAAATCGCAATGGCTTAAAGTTCTAGGAATTAATGTAAAATTAGAAGGATATGAATATAAGATTTTCCTTGATAAACTAACTCAACGTGATTACCAAATGGGTCAATGTGTATGGATCGCACAGTATCTTGATCCAATGAATTTTTTCGATCGTTTCAGGACAACCTCAGGTGTAAAAAACTATCCCGGATACTATAATCCTGAATATGAAAACATCCTAAAAAAATCATCGAGCATTAAGGATTCACAAGAAAGGTTTTCGTACCTAAAAGAAGCTGAAAAAATTCTTATGGAAGATATGCCCCTGACACCGATTTACCATTGGAATAATGCTTATTTAATAAAAGATTACGTACACAATTTCCAGTATAACTTAGCTGGTGGTTTCTATTTTCACCACGTTGTTGTGAATGATGAAGTTAAGAAAAACAGTTTAGATAAAAATAAGAAAGCCACTCCCAGACTAGGTAAAACAGGTTTTTAAGATGAAAAACATCTAACTCCAGAAATCTTTCTGTCGGCATAGTTCATCTTTGCAAATTAATTGTTACATCTTTATACTTCCCAAACAATGGCTCGTATCATAAAACCAAAACTTTTACTTCTTTTTTGTATTTTCTTGTTTTGCACAAGCCTGTTTATCTATTATTTTCCAAAATCAAAAAAGAACAATGTAGAAACTTGTCTGCGAGTGAATTTTTCAAGGCGTCCTTTAACTCTTGATTCAAGAAAAACTTGCGATTACATCTCATCAACAATGGAATTTTTACTCTTTGATGGATTAATGAGAGCAACAAACAATGGCGACATTACCTATGGACTTGCCAAAGCATATGAAATTTCTCCAAACCAATTGACATACACTTTTTATTTAAGAGACGCCAAATGGTCTGATGGCACCCCGATTACAGCTCATGATTTTGAAAGAACATGGAAAGAAATTCTCTCTCCAGACTTCCCTTCTCAAAGCCCATTCCTTCTTTATGCAATCAAAGGAGCCAAGCAAGCAAAAAAAGGGGAAATTCCTCTTTCATCAGTTGGGATTACTGCCCTGAATGATAAAACCCTGAAAGTTGAGCTAAATCACCCAACACCTTACTTTCTTGAGCTCACTTCTTTTTGCGCTTTATTCCCCACCCCTCTTTCTATGGGAAATGATCTTGATGAAATTGCATCAAACAACCCATCTAGTTTAGTCAGTTGCGGCCCATTTGTTTTGAAAGATTATAAAACAGCAAGCCACTATACCCTTGTAAAGAATCCTCTTTATTGGGACCATAGTTCCATATCAATAGAAACTATAGACATTAGTTTAATTCAAGATGACTCAACAGCATATAATCTTTTCAAAACAGGAAAAATTGATATTTTGGGATTAGCTTTTTCACAAATTCCCCGAGATGCAATTCCTTATTTAAAAAAATCCGAGCAACTCTCAATCGTTCCCATTATCGCTACATCAATGGTACAATTTAACACAACAAAACCTCCTTTCAATAACGCTAACTTAAGAAAAGCAATCGCATACTCAATCGACCGGAAATCTTTGTGTGACCATGTAACTCAAATGAACGAAAAAGTCGCAGATGGCATTGTTTCAAATTACAACGATGGAATTGAAAAAGAAGGCATTGATCTTTACTACGACATTGAAAAGGCAAGAACCTATTTTGCTCTTGCTCTTGAGGAACTCGGTTGCTCCAAAGAAGAAATAGGCCCAATAAAATACCTTTATACCCCTTCAGACCAGAACACAAGACTCGTAGCTGCTATATCTTCTCAGATAAATCATGCTTTGGGACTAAAAATTTCATTAGAATGCCAAGAATTCCAACTTTTTCTAGGAAAGCTTAGAAAAAAGGATTTTGAGATTTGTCAAACGGCTTGGATTTCTCAATTCAATGATCCCATAAACATTTTAGACCGATTTCGGACTTCAAATGAACCAACTAACGACACTGGATGGGAAAACATTGAATATAGAAAGAATCTAGAACGTGCAGAACAATCCACTGATTTTGATAAGAGGCTCCAATACTTGCGTGCTGCTGAATCGATTTTTATGGAGGAGCTGCCGCAAACACCCATTTTCTTCTGGAATTTTTCATACATTAAACAATCAAATATAGAAAATATTGAAACAACTCCAATTGGGCTAGCTCTAATTTCTCGTGTTAGAAAAAACCCTCCTCTTAAAACGGAGATTTCAAAATGAACTCATACTTCCCCACAACAGGCGAGGACGTTGTCACATCAAATACAGACATTCTTACTATGCTCCTGAATATTCGCTTAGGATTTGAAGAACCTCCAGAAGGTAAAGAAGAAACTAAAATCTATCAGAAAAGCATTCAAGCACTCATTAGACGTACTCTTTCAGATGACATTTTGAAATTTGCAGAAACAATTGAATCGATCAATGATTTTGAAAAAATCGCAGAATTTTACCATAAAATTGTAAATCAAATACCTATTACTTCATGGACTAAAAAACCATCTCCTGCCCCTTGCACGATCTCAATTGCAACTATTTGTCCAGCTGCTGACACACAGGGAGCAGGCCGCTTTTTAACAGATGTATATAGCCGTTGGCCGATTCCTGGAAAACAACTAGGACTTCCTTTTCTCAGTGTCGCTGCATTTGAATTTATCCTATTTCCTGGCTACGCTTTTATCCTCCATCAAGTTATAGCTATTGTTGAAAGTCAAAAAGATCTCTCGATTTTAACAATGAATCTTCCTAATTTGGCAAAAGAAGTTAAACTTAACGTCCTTTCAGTTCAACACGCACGGCGCATTATCTCACTGATGCCTCTTACTCTTGATCAAAAAAAATTGATTATTCAGGAGAATATTCTTTCCTTACTTGACAGACCTGGTAAAGAAATCGAAAGCAACCTCTTTGATCATATGCAGCATTTTCTCATCAAAGTATCAGCTGAAAATAAAGTCACTCAAATAAAAGAACAGATCGCCCCACTTCTTGAGTACCAGCCAAAACATTTTGAACGTGACATCTTTGCAGAACTCCAGAATTTTGTTGTTTTATTTCACGACGAATTTGTAGCTAACCGTAGAATGAGACACTTAACCCGCCTTATTTCTTACAAATATTTGTTGAGAAAACTCACAACAAATGAAGGTCTCTCTCATCCAAACCAACGCCACTTATACGTAAAGCTGATCCATTCGACCCTTATCATTAAAAATGAGTTAAAGCGCGTTATAGGAATTTTGGTTTCAATCAACATTTTACGCGAAAATGAAATTGTTGAAGAGAGACATATTTTTACAGCAATACAAAGCATACTTCCTAAATCTTTGAAAGTGCATGATTCTGTTGTAATTGATCGACGTGCAAATAGCAACGTTCGCACAATTTACCTAGAAATCTACAAAGAAGTTGGGAATTTTTCGACCAGCCAAGTAAAACAATTGATTAAGAGACTTCCTCGCGAGATCAAAACAAGAATTGAGTCTGTCATCAATCCTATCTTTATGCCTCGTAATGAAGAAGAAGTGATGAAAAACATCCTAATTCTTAGTAATCAACTAAAGTACGTTCAAGATATTCCTCAAGTGATGATCAACTTCCATAAGCAAACCTCCTCTAACATCTCATTTACGATCATTCTTCTTAGAGTTAATAAACCAGAAGACATTCCCCTTCTCAAGATCTTTAAAAAGTTCAAGTCTTCGGTCACTTTTAGTGAACATGAGGTGAAATCTGTAGGATGTTTACGTAAGAAATATCCTAAAGAAGCCAATATCTTTGAAATGCAACTTGAGAAAAAAACCTTTCTTCGAAAAGATTTTTCTGTAGATCTAAATGCAGCACGACGCTTCATCTACAATACCTTATGCGAGATGGTCGGTGAAGTTCGAGACTACAATGGTGGGATGATTTCAAAGCAGGGTGAAGTCCTCAATGCCCTAAAAAAACTTCTTCTACAAATCAATATTCATAACGACTTTTTGCTTGAAAATTTCTTCTATTCGCTGACGCCGAACTATATGCAAAGCATTTTGAAGCCAACTGTATTGAAAAAACTCTTTTTAATCGTTCTAGAAGCGCTCGAACACGACTATTCCAAAAACATGTTCTTTCTAAAAACCCAAATTTTTGAAGATTTTTTCCTACTCACTATAGGCGCTGTCAATCCAACATTTAAAGAATTTATAGAGCAAAAATTAGAACCTTTAGATCTTCAACCATCTTCACTCACATCGTCGTTTTTCAACATCTATGAGATAAGTTGTCTATCATACATATTGCGCTTCAACGACCCTGATCTACACCAACATTTCCTTCAGCTGATCATCGAATCTGTAAAACTTTGGAAAGACATGATGCAACAAAATATTCCATCAAACTTTTTTCCCAATATTGAAATTAAATAGAATTTCTAAAGATTCACATCTGATCAGACGAAGTTTTCTTTGACCCACTCGACTGTTTTGCTCCACTCATCAGGGTATAGATGTCTCACATTTTTGGCCGCTTTGATAAGTGTTGGGACTCTCGTTGCATCGTCTATCTCAATAGGAGTTGGTAAATACCCATTCACTCTATGATAGTTTTCTTTTAATAATTGTTGCAGAGGATACTCAGGAACTAATGAGCCTATTTCTGTCATTAAAGAAAAAAGCGGATGTTTTGACAGTGTATGATAAGGCTTCATCCAGCGCACTTCATCCCAGTCGACCTCTTCATGGATAGCCACCGGATTTATCCCCGTTCCAATAGAGAGAAGGCGAACATCTTCAATTTTTTGATTTCCCTTTTTGGGGTCAATACTGCTTGAAAAGGCAACTAAGCTCGGATTCAATGCGAAAATTCCCCCATCTACATAATTTTGATAGGAAGGGTAGTATATCGGAGCTGCAGATGATCTCAATGCTATATCTACCAATGAATACCCTTTTGCCTTTTCTCTATCAAAATTGTCAAAAACATGGGGAAACCAATTCTTTTATGTCTCATGACAAAGCGCACAAGTAGTAATAATTAAATGCTTTTCGATGTCAGCAAAAGTTGGCTGCTTGGCAAACAGTTTTGTTAGAATTTTTTTTAATTTAGATGGGTCATACTTTGCTCCCCCTGAATCACATTTCTTTCCCTTAGGAAAAGCTCTTGATCCAAGAAGTTGATAAAATCTTATAAGCTCTTGTGCTTGAAGACCAACACTAAATGATGAAACTATTAAAGCACCTGTTGAAGTTCCCGCAAGGCAATCGATGCGATCCAAGTTTTTTAAACCGGCATCTTCTTGTAGCATTTTGAAAAGTTGGAGAGCAAATACGCCCTTTATTCCCCCACCATCAATACAAAGAATATTATAAGTCATATTTTCTCTTTACCACTCTAGCTTTTTTCAGTATGCACTTTTTCGTCAATCGTGTAATATCGGGCTATGTTCAAAGAATTAGCCATATCTCTCGACAAGTTTGCAAAAGAACGTAACTGGACTCAGTTTCACCACCCCAAGAATCTAATTCTCAATATATTTGTTGAACTATCAGAACTTACAGAACATCTCGTCGATCGCCAATGCCCTTCCTTTAAAGAGTTGAAAAACGACAAAAAGAAAATGGAAGGTATTAAAGACGAACTAGGCGATATCCTAATCAACCTTACACATTTCTCCAAAGCAATAAAAGTTTCTATCAATGAATGCCAAGTAGCCTCTCTTGATCCAACCTACACTCCTTCTCAAATCATTCATAGACTCTATGTGACAATTGGCCATCTTGCAGAACCTCTAACATGGGTTAGTGAAGCAGAAAGTCGATCGTTTATCAATACAGACGAAATGCCCTCAATTTTAAAAGAAGCTGTCTCTATTGCTCTTTTTTTTGCACAACAAGTCGGCCTTAATCCTGTTGAGACTGCTAGATTAAAAATGGCTAAAATTGAGCTAAAATATCCTGTCGGAATGGTCTCAGAAGATGCAACAATCTATTACCGAAATAAAGCAAAAAACAGAAAGCGTCACGACGAGTCATAACTTGTATATTTAAAAATATTTAGATATTCTCCGTTTAAATTTTCGGAGGTTTTGTGTTAAAAAATTTATATATTTGTAGTGCTTTATTAGGAGGCGTCATGAACATCCAAGCAGCTCCATATGGAACATGGGAATCACCTGTAACTCCTAAATCACTTGTCGAAGGGGCTACTCAACTTATTCAACTCGAGGTCGACGGTGATGAACTCTACTTTCTAGAAGGTCGGCCTGAAGAAGCTGGTAGATCTGTTTTTATCCGGGCAAGTGATAAAAAAGAAATGTTCCCTGCTCCCTTTTACGCACGTACTACAGTCCATGAATATGGTGGCAAATGTGGAACAGTTTTTGAAGGGACTCTCTATTTTACTAATTTTGAAGATCAACACCTCTACTCTGTTAAGCCTGATCAAGAACCTGAACTTATCAACGGAACAAAAGGGCTACGATTTGCCGATTTTGTGATTCATCCAAATGGACAATCCCTCTACACAATTTTAGAAGATCACAGAGGAAAAGGTGAATGCATTAATTCAATTGCAAAAGTTGATCTCCAAAGCGGAGAAATCACACTAATTGCAGAAGGCTTTGACTTCTATGCATTTCCTAGAATAAGCCCAGATGGCAACTCCTTAGCTTATATCGCTTGGAATCATCCAAATATGATGTGGGATCAAACAGAACTTTTTGTGACAGACCTTCAAACTAGCGATACAGTAAAAGTTTCCGGAAGTGAAAATGAATCTGTTTCGGAGCCGAGATGGACTCCTGACGGACATCTTGTGTATATTTCAGACAGATCTGGATTTTGGAAACTCTATTCTGAAGAAGGAAAATGCCTTGTTGATGAAGATTTTGATTTTACATCCCCACTTTGGGTCGTTGGTGTTTCAAGAACTGCATTTGTTACAACAAACGGAAAAAACCTCCTTCTTACAGTTGCAACAGATAAAGGATGTGACCATTTCATCCTGAAAGATCAAAAGACAGGGGAACTAAAAACATATAAAGACCACGAATTTTCCTTCATTAACGATCTTCATACACTAAATGATCAAGTCGTCTTCATTGCAGCTACCCCAAAATCGGGTCCAGCAATATACAAAATGGATCCTCTTAGCGGAAATTTTGAAGTCCTAAAAAAGAGTAAAGACTCTATTGGTTTTGGCGAAGAATTTATCTCTGAGCCAGAAACAATCGAATTCCCAACAGAAAATAATAAAACGGCATTTGGCTTTTACTACCCTCCAGTTAATCCAAACTACAAAACTAACCTCCCCAAGGAGAAGCCGCCTCTTATTATTTTCACCCATGGCGGACCAACCGCACATGTTCGTCCGATCTTAAACGCAAAAATTCAATTTTGGACAACTCGCGGGTTTGCTGTTGCTGACATTAACTACGGCGGAAGCACTGGCTATGGAAGAGAATACCGCAATCGCCTACGCAGAAATTGGGGTATCGTTGATGTCGATGATTGCTGCAATGCAGCACTTTTCTTAGCTAAATCAGGAAAAATTGATCAAAAACGAATGGCAATTGAGGGCGGTAGTGCTGGCGGATATACAACTCTTGCTGCACTGACATTCAAAGATGTTTTTTCAGCTGGGACTTCCTATTTTGGAGTAAGCGATCTAACTCTTATGATCGGTGACACTCACAAGTACGAAGCGCGTTATCTTGACTCACTTGTAGGTAAATACCCAGAAGAAAAAGAGAGATACGACAAATACTCTCCTATTCACCACACAGAAGGCCTATCCTGCCCTATCCTACTCCTTCAAGGAGCAGAAGATAAGATTGTGCTACCAAACCAAGCAGAAGTAATGTATGAAGCTCTTTTAAAAAAAGACATACCTACCGCATATATTCTTTTTGAAAAAGAACAGCACGGCTTTCGAATTGCTGAAAACATCATCAAATCTTTTGAAGCTCAACTCTACTTTTACAAACGCGTATTTGGCATCCCAGTTAATAAAGGTGAAAAGCCGATCACAATCATCAATCTTGATACTTAATTTTTGAGGGTCTATACAGGCCCTCCCCTTTTAAGATAACTATTTCTTTTAATTCCTCATTCTTGGAATAAATATGGTTTCGTGTTAAAATTTATACATACTTAATAATCAAAGGTAGAATTTTATGGAAATCCAAAGAGCACCCCCCAGCGTCTCTGCTCAAGAATCGCTTCTTCCGTTAGATTCAAAAAAAGATAATAACCAATCACTTTGTGATAAGATCGTCTCTGTTTTAAAGAGCGCGTTTAATCACTTTGTATACTTTATCACTTGTTGCCAAGTTGATCTATGCACTAAAGAAGTCACCCCCACCAAACCGAAGCCTGTCCAAGCGCCTTCCACTCTTGAATACATGAAAACACATCATAATGGCCCTGCCAATAAGTTAGAGCTTCTTTACCCACCAAATCCTGATGAAGATCAGAAAGGTCCAACATACGAGTATATAGATTATGTATGGTACGACGAGATTGATGGCCAACCATCTATTGTTTTTCACTACAAGATCGCTTTTGATAATGGCGACCATGATCAGTGCAAAAATATCCATCAATTCAATAAGTCAGGCGATATTGATCACATTTTCGATGTTGGAGTGAAAATTTCTAAATGGGAAATTTATCATCACAGAGACTTTCGAGAATCTTTTAAGCTATTAGATGAAAAGTGCAACTCAGCCACACCAACTCTCATCTGGCCTAGACCATGCTTAAATGAAGAAGAATACAAGCATATTGCCCTTCAGATAACAGCTACTTTATACTCAAATATAGAGACTACGATTTATTGCCAGAATGTAATTTCAATCGAAGACAATCTCACAGTCCGTCTAACTAAAGAAGAGAATAAGAATTTTTTCTTCCATTTTTCGGGCCCTTCTCTAAGAGGAGGAGAACCAATGACATTAAAGGTTGAAATTTCAGCAGAAGATGGCTTATCCATTAAGTTCTGGAAAAACAATAAAATCATTCCTGCAAATTTAGCACCAGAATGGATTTTATGGCGGGATGTTCTTGTTCGTAATTTACCCATACAATAAATTAACACGGAGATTTTAATGGAAATACTAAGAGGACCACAGAGCGTAGCTGCTCCAGCAACACTTCCACCAACATCAAAAAAGGATGACAAAGAAACTCTTTGTGATAAGATCCTCTCTGTTTTAAAGAGCGCGTTTAATCACTTCGTTTACTTCATCACTTGCTGCCAAATTGATCTACGCACTAAAGAAGTCGCCCCCACCAAGGCAAAACCTGTTCAAATGCCATCTACTCTTGAATACATGAAAACACATCATAATGGTAGAGATCAAAAATTTGAACTTAGCATAGGACATGATCAAGTTCCGCATTACGCTTGGTACAGTGATGCAAATAATCAAGCTCTTATCATTGTCCAATACAAAGACGCGTTTGACGCTCATAATCAGAAGGATAAATTAAGCTATAGATTCAACTCTGATGGTTACGTTGATCTTATTCAATATCAAGGAGAAGAGGAAAAAGAATACAATAGACATAACCACGAGCACCATAGAATGATCTTCCGTTGTCTTGACATTGCTTGTAAACAACCAAAAGCAACAACAATCATTAAGCCAAAATTAGCTGTTAGGCTCGCGGACTATAATCATCTAATGCGCGAAAGCTTAACGCGCGTTGAGAAACACTCATCTAAAGAAAACCCTATACATATTTTTTCTGAGGTCTTGCCAGAAGAATATAACGTTGAAGCTTACTGCACTCAGCAATCTTCAACACCAAATTTTTCTACCCTGCATTTCAAAGGGCTTTCTTTGACTGATAAAAAGGAAATGACTCTCACCATGGAGATTAATCAAGAAACTGGAAAAACTGGGATTGTTGCTTTGAATGGCGTGACTATGAACGACTATTGCCCTGAATTTGTTCTCTGGAGAGATGTCTTATTGCACACTATCCGTCTTATCTAACAAAAAATAATAAGGAGAAATTAAATGGAAATATTAAGAGGACCACAGAGCGTAGCTGCTCCAGCAACACTTCCACCAACATCAAAAAA
>CAYGJD010000001.1:0-8531 GCA_964350315.1 uncultured bacterium | reverse complement strand
CTCTGTTTTAAAGAGCGCGTTTAATCACTTCGTTTACTTCATCACTTGCTGCCAAGTTGATCTGCGTACAAAGGGGATTAACCCAAAAAACCAAACACAACCAACACTTGAGTACATGAAAACTCATCATAGCGGCAAAGTAAATAAACTAGAGATTATTCTCAGCTCGGGTGATCATTGGTATGCTTGGTATAGTAACGAACCAGGTTATGATTGTATTCGCACACTAAGAACAGATACCTCTGATTTTGGATTCCTATATCAATTCAACTCCTCGACAATGCGAATAGACTCAATCAATGCAAATGATAAGGTCGAACCGCCTATGTGGCATAACAATCAACTTCATAGAGAAATGTTTTACTCTTTAGACACTGCATGTAAGCAAGCAAGCCCAATAACGGTAATTGAAACAAAGCAAATAGCTCTAGACTCTCCAAAAAAAATGTCTAAAGTTTTCATCTTTTTATCGGACAAAAAATCACATGATCTTAACAAACATGATGAGCTACTTCCTTTCGATAAGTATAACGTAAGTGCCAAAATCAAAGAGGCGACTACTGGATATGAAATCGAATTCAAAGGACGTTCCTTAACTGATCTAAAAGAGATGAATTTGACGTTGCATTTTCACACATCTGAAGTTATACCTTATAAATTCACATCAGATGGCACTGAGATAACTCATTACACGCCTGAAGCAACTCTTTGGTTGGATGTTCTTATCTTAACTGCTGAACTTCCTGAATAAACTTATTAAATTCCCTTAAAGAATCCCACTAGAGCGTGCCTTGCAGCACGCTCTGGGAGCGGATCAAAAAAACACTACGTTCTAAAATCACATCTATTAGTGAAAAAAGTCTTAAAGATTGATCCAAAACATGTTATATTCTCTCTTAAAAATCGTTGATAGACCTATACATGAAGAAAACCTGCATTCGCTTTATTACTTTTCTCTCTTTTTTGCTTTTTTTTCAATTAAGCGCCTACGATGATGACTATGTGATCGATTTTCCAAAAGTTCCAATGAATGAGCTGATTCGCTTTATTAGCCGGATCTCACATGTGAATTTCATCGCAGATGAGTCTCTTCTTGATTTTGATGTAAGTTTTTATTCAGGCAAGGCAGCATCTCCAGAAGATCTTCTTGCCATTTTAATCGAGCTGTTAAATCACAACGGCTTAGAAGTGAAAAAGCAGGGTGATTACTACATTATAAGAAATCAGCCGATTCAATCCTCTGATGAAGTTTATACATCCTCAAATAAACCTCCCCTCGCTCCTATGATTAAAGATGGAAGATTCCATCTCTACAAGCTTCAATACCATCAAGGTTCTGAAATCATGGCAGCAATAAAGCAAATGTCTACTGATTTGATTTCAAACAGAGTGGGCGATGAACAAATGCTTGCTTCGATTGCCTCTGTTCAATGGATTGAATCAACAAATTCTTTATTCTTTTCTGGAACACCTGGAATCATTGAAGAAATGACTCACTTAATATCAACTCTTGACTCCCCGATTAAACAGGTCTTCATTGAAGTATTAGTTGTTGAAACAAGCATGAATAACTCTCTTGATTTTGGTGTCCAGTGGTCTTTAAACAGTAAAATTAAAAACCGTTTTGGTTTTGGTTCTGGAAATTTTGAACCATCAAGTGACAAGGTCTCATTTGCTGAAACAATGAAATCAATTGATGCAACAACGACTCCAACTGGTCTAAATCAATTCCCAACTGTTCGTGGTTTTGATCTTGGCATTATTGGTGATATCATCTTCCATAAAGGGAAGTCTTTTCTCTCTCTTGGATCTCTAATTTCTGCCCTTCAAGGTGAAAGCGACTATTCGATTGTTTTGAATCAAAAGATCCTTGCTCAGGAAAATAAAGGCTCAACTATCTTTGTTGGCAATAACCTCCCCTTTGCTGGATCACTTGTCCAAACCATTGGATCATCTCAACAAACAACTGCAAACATCGAGTATCGTGATGTTGGTGTAAGTCTAAATATTACTCCTCTGATTGGCAAAAACGATATTGTGACTCTTAAAATTTCAGAAGAAATCACAGAAGCCATGGATCAAACGATTCACAAGGGGCAACAGCTAAGCGGCATTAAGACTTCAAAAACGAACATGTCGACCAATGCTCATGTTCCAGATGGACATTTTCTTATTCTTAGCGGCATGACAAGAACAGTCGAAGCAAAAGCTAAAACTGGCCCTCCATGTCTTGGAGGAATCCCTTATATTGGTGGTTTCTTCTCTAGAAAAGAGAAAAAGGCCGACAAGAGCTCTATCTTAATCTTTGTTAAGCCGACTGTCATTCATTCATCCGAGGAATATGTCGAACTAACTTCAACGTATACAGAACTTGCAAAAGCTTTACATTAAGCTTTACGATTTGATTGTTGAAAGTATGCGGAGAAGAATTTCTTCTAAAAGTGAGTTAAGCCCTTTTAAACTTTGAAGCATTTCGTAGATTGCCTCTGCCTGATCATCATTATCTTCAAATCCCTTATCAAATAGATCATCTAATACATCTATCGCAGTATCAGGATCAAAACTTGAAAGTATTTTGATAAAAAAAAGACGCTTTAATTTTGTCTTATATCCCACTAATGGCTCAAAAATTGCAAATGTTTTTGGCGGGGTGAATTCAAAAAGCATATCGACATTGTTTTCGATATATATCGGCCCAAGACCTGCTTGTGAGGCCTTTAGTGGAATAAGTTCCACATTTTCTGTATATGTTGGATCTATTTCAGATGGTGTATCAATCCATTCAACAGAAGCGTATCTATCTGCTACAAGAGGCTCATTCATGCAATCATTGTACAATCTGCTTAGCAAAAAAGCAACTGTTGAGTAAACTTGAAATATGAAGACAAATATCAGGCAAAAATTTTCTATCCTACTTGTGCTTTTTCTTGGCTATGTAGGATTTTCTATTGTATTTCCTATCCTTCCATCAATGTTCCTAGATCCAAGTCTTGGCTACTTACCTTTTGAGACATCTCTCTCTGTCAGAAACATTTTACTGGGCTTTAGCATTGCAATGTATCCTCTTGGCCAGTTTTTTGGCTGCCCCATTTTCGGGCGACTCTCTGATGCCTATGGTCGAAAACCAGTACTTGTCATCACTCTGTTTTGTACAGCTTTACTCTATCTTGTAACTGCTGTTGCCGTGCATATAAAATTCCTTCCACTTTTGTTCCTTGGTCGATTTCTTACTGGTATTTTTGAAGGGAACATCACAATTGCAACTGCCGTTATGGCCGACCTGAGCGAAGAAGGTGGCGATAAAACAAAAAACTTTGGCTGGTTAATTACTTTCTCAAGCACTGGTTGGATAGTTGGTCCCCTCTTAGGTGGATGGCTTGCTGATCCAACACTTGTATCTTGGTTTTCTTATGCAACTCCCTTTTGGGCCTCATCCTTATTTCTTTTCTTATGCCTTCTTCTTGTGATTTTCTCCTTCAATGAGAGTCTTGATAAGATTCACCGAAAAAAATATGTGCATATTAAAGAGATTTTCACATCTTTTGTTACACTGCTAAAACGCGCTCCAATGAGACGACTTTACACAACCAATTTTTTCTTCTATCTGCCTACTTTTATTTTCTTTATTTACTTTGGGACTTTGATGTATCGCTGGTTTGCTGCAACGCCTAGAGAAATTGGCAGTTTAGAGGCTTACCTTTCTATCTTTATCTGCTTTGCCCCTCTGACATATGCATTTTTAGGCAGAAAATTTGCCCAATCTAAAACACTTGCTATTGCTGCCTTTGGACTTTCAATCTCTTTAATTATTTTGATTCTATTTCCAATCAAAAATGCCATTTGGATTACTCTAATTTTCCCAAGTTATTTCATTGCGCTAGGGCTAAGCTTTTCCTCTCTTCTTATTTCTAATGCTGTTGATAAAAAGCAGCAGGGAGAGGCTCTTGGATTAAATCAAACTTGTATGGTTCTTTGTGAGACTCTTGTAGGACTTTTTGGTGGATTCCTTATTGCTATTTGGCTCTACTTGCCCTACGTCATTGGAGCTGTTTTTTGTCTATTTTCTGCAGGTCTTGCTCTGTCATACAAAAAAGTCCTCAAAGCTCATCCGAAAAAACTGTAATGAGATGTTGCCTTATTCGAGGCGGATATGGTGAGAACTACTTTCATGCCCTTCTGCAGCTTTTTGCTTTGCTATATCTTTTTCCCATTTGAAGGCAAAAAGGCAAACAACTAACATCGCAAGACACATCCAAATCATACACATAGAAACTTCATCAAAACCAAGGGATGCTGCTTGTTGGTCAACCATTTTATTTGCTAAAGCCGTTGCATGCTCTCCATGAAGTCCGAGCTCATTGATTTTTTTCATGTATGCGCGCGTTTGTGGCAAATACTCGTTAAAATTTGATATGATATTAAAGTGTTGATGAATTGTACGACGTTGAAATAGTGTTGTGAAAGATGAAATTCCGATTGCCCCTGAAATCACCCGAATAAAATGAAAAAGGCCAAGACCATCTGACATATTTTGCGGTCTAAGAGCAAATGCAGGCATTCCAATCACTGGCACAATCCAACATCCAACACCTAAACCTAACACAAACCGCGACATCATGATTTGATAGAGGCTAAATTCTGAATAATAGTAGCGTGAGTATAGACAAGCAAGAGCCATAATAATTAAACCGATGATAATCGGAATCATTCTTCCAATTCTTGGTACAAGCTGCCCCATGATCGGTGCCATAAGAACAGAGCCAAGACCTATTGGAGCTACCGCGATCCCTGCCCACAATGCATTATAACCTTGAAATGTTTGTAACCAGAGAGGAACAACTACAACTGTTCCCATGTACAACGAATACATCGTAGCAATTAGAACACAAGCAAGCGTGAAGGTTTTATTCACTCCAAATATTCTTAACTTCATCAGTGGTTTTTTAGCAATGAACGACCATACCACTAGATACGAGAGACAAACAGCAGATAGAATAAAGCAAATTTGGATCTTCACTGAACCAAACCAATTCCATTGCTCTCCCTTATCTAACAATAGCTGCAGGGTTGTCATCCCGATAAGCAAAAGAAAGAAACTCAAAAAATCGACTTTCGCAAAGATCTTTTTCCCATCAAGTGGTTTCAATAGAGTCCAGATGACTACAAGGCAAAAAATCCCTACAGGCACATTTATATAAAATATCCATCTCCAGGTGTAAAAAATACAAAAATACCCCCCCACAATAGGACCTAAAACAGGAGCTACAAGAATAATCATAGAAAAAACAATCATGATCGAATTGAGCTTATTCCCGGGAAAAATTTTTGTTAATGCGGCCTGAGATAACGGCACAAGAGGACCTGCTGCAGCTCCTTGCAAAAAACGATAGACAACAAGCGTAAACAAGGAAGATGCAACTCCACACATTGCAGAAAAAAAGGTAAAGAATGCGACAGCCCAGAAAAGTGTCTTCATCATCCCAAAGCGATCTGCAAACCATCCTGTAAGAGGAAGAAATACAGCATTTCCTACAGAAAAAAAAGTTAAGACATAGACTCCTTGATCAACGCCAACAGCAAGTCCACCAGCTATATATGGAATTGCTACGTTTGCAATCGTATAATCTAAAACAAACATAAAAGTTGCAAGAGAGATCGCAACTGTTGCTAAAATTAGCTTTATTCCGTGATAAGCATGATTTTCTAGATTTCTTTCTACGACTGCTGTTGCCATCGAACTATTATCTCCCAACTAGTGAAAGAATCTCATGTGTAATCAACATGTCAAAAGTTAGGTTTTCTTTTACAATCATGTTTATAACATCATCAGCACCAACTAACTGATCTTCAAACACTGTTGTTGCATATAAAGGTTTTTCTGCACTTCTTAGTGGAATTCGTCTTCCTTGTTGATCCCGAATGTCAACTTTCGCATTGATTGACAATCCCAAAAAGAGTGGGAATCGTCTAAGCTGCTCTGAATTTATCGAGATTCTAACTGGAATCCGTTGAACAATTTTGATCCAATTACCTGTTGCATTTTGCGGTGGCAGTGGAGAAAAAACAGCACCCGTACCTGAACTTATACCAACAACTTCCCCTGTATAAACAACAGAGCGTCCATACATATCTGCTGTAAGTGCTACAGGTTGGCCGATTCTAATAGATGATAGGTCATCTTCTTTGAAATTGGCATTCACCCAAATTTGATCTAACGGAATAATCGCAAGTAATGGTGTTGCGGGCGTAACAGATTCTCCTACTTGTGCATTTCTTTGAGCAATAATTCCTGTTGCAGGTGCCATAATCACACATCTTTGTAAGTTCACCCAAGACTGCTTGACCAGTTCTTTTGCTTTTTCTACAAGAGGATGTGTTGATACTGTAGTATTCTGCACCTGTGAGATCGCTTGCATTAATTCATATTTCACAACTTGAACAGATGCTTTTTTAGCATAATATGCTGATTCTG
Organism: uncultured bacterium; assembly: GCA_964350315.1. Lineage (GTDB taxonomy): Bacteria > Chlamydiota > Chlamydiia > Chlamydiales > 2-12-FULL-49-11 > JAJZEO01. The sequence continues at coordinate 2,059 of CAYGJD010000001.1, read as the reverse complement.
AATGAATAAATTCCTCATCAGAGACAGCTCCCTCAGTAACAACATGTTTTCTATCAATATAGTCAACCTCTGCACTGAACAATTCAGCTTGTTGTTTCTCAAATTGAGCTGCTAGAGAATAGACTTTTTCAAACATTTGCGTAACTTGACGAACTGTTTCAGCCAATTGATTTTTTGCTTTATCAAACGCAATTTTACGATCTGTTTCATCAAGCTTAATCAGAACTTGCCCTTGTTGGACAAGTTCTGTGTCATTTACATTTACGGCAGTCACAATCCCAGGAATCTGTGGTGTTAGAGTCACCTGATTCCCGTGAACATAAGCATCATCAGTTGAGGCTTCAAAGCGAGCAAAGAAAAACCACCAACAAAAAACAACGATCGCAATGAACACAAAAGAAAAAGTTAGAATAAATAAAACTTTTTTATTCTTCTTTTGTGGGACTTCTTGCGTCGGTTGTTCTGGTTTTTTTTCTTCGTTTTCACTCATCGATAAACTCTTCCTCAAATTCTTCTATATCTTCATCTAATTCCATATAACGGAGAGTTCGACCTAAATAATCTGTTGTAATCGTACATACATCTGATATCTTAAAGGTCATTTTTCCAACTCCAGAGGCAATAAGAAACTCATCAAACGTTTCATTTATATCTGCATACAACGGTCTTCCTGGTGAATGTGGTTTAATATCCATTGGCCCCCTAAATTTTATTTAATTCTTTTTTTTCCTCTACATCTTTATTGTGATATCCGCCACCTAGAGCTCGAACTAATTCTATTGTCGCTTCTATTCTATCTCTTGATAACTCAATCTGATTATACCTTGCTCTAAGGTAGTGATCATCCATGGTCAAAACACTTAACATGGAGTCAATTCCATGCTTATATCTTGAATAAACCAAATCGTAATTCTCTTTTTTAGACGCAACTTCATCACACTGATAATTCAGTTTGTCTGTCGTTGTATTAATCTTCACCAAACCAGAAACAACTTCATTTGCTGCTTTTAGAAGCATTTCATTATAATCAAAAACAGCAGATTCATATGTAGCAAGCTTTGCTTTTAGTGCTCCTGTTAGACGTCCCCCTGTAAATATTGGGGCATTTATAAAAGGAAGCGCTGTAATGGAACCTGATTTTGAGGTAAATAGATCTTGGAACTTCACTGCATCTGTCCCACCAAAACTCGTCAAAGAAATATCGGGTAAAAATTGTGCAACAGCGACCCCAACTTGTTTTGTAATGCTATAAATGTTCCAAACTTGTGACATTAGGTCAGGACGTCTTGAAAGCAATCCAAGTCCAATTTTTTCTGGAAGTTCAAAAGGACGTTCTGGCACATCCCAAACTGCTAAGATTTTTAACTCTTCAGAGGGATTTTTTCCAAGTAGAGTAATCAATAAACTTTTCTGGAGCTTTAACTCCCCAGCAAGTCCTGCGATAGCCTCTTGCAAAGAAAGTATTTCCTGCTTGATCGAATTTACATCTATTGTATTTGAAATTCGATTGATTCGTCGTAATTCTGTTAGTCTAAATAGCTTTGATTTATTTTCCAAAATCTCTTGAAAGACTGCCATTTTGGCTAAATTTGCTTGAAGCTCATAATATTGTTTTGCAATAGATACGGATAAAATCATTTTTGTCTGTTGACTTATCGCTTCTTTAGTTCGCATGACGCCGAGTGCAGATTCATAAGCATTTTTATTTTTTTTCCAAAAATCGAACTCGTAGGAAAAGTCTAAGAATAGTGCAAACAGTTGAAAATTAGGATTGATCGAATTAAAATGCTTATTTAAACCTTTTTTACTCAAATAAGAATAAATATAGTTACCTAAACCACTTAAGCTTGGCAATAACTTAGATCGCACAACAAAAGCTTCTTGGTTTGCTTGTCGAACTCTTGCTTCTGCTGCTTTTAATGAGGGATTTGTGTCGATTCCTATTTGAATAAACGATGCGAGTTGTTTGTCTTCAAACATCTCCCACCAATTTTCCTCAGGCCAAAATCCTTTTTGGAAGTTATTTGTGGCAAGTGCTTGACCCTCTTTGCTAGAGAGG